>DATJPQ010000042.1:0-10235 GCA_035506315.1 Opitutaceae bacterium | reverse complement strand
GCAGGCGCAGTGAGAGGGGCAGATAGCAGAAGTTGTAGGGCGGCGACGCCGTACCGAGCCCCGCCAGGGGCGACAGTCTGACATGCCGCCGCCCTATATAGATTCCCAGTGATTTTCAGGCTGTAGGGCCGGACCTTGCGTCCGGGCCGTCAGGATAACCTCGGCCTGCCGACGAGCGGCAGCCCTACAAAAAACCCAGGAAACGGCGCCAGACGCCATTCATCGGCCGTCGCAGGCCGACGCCGTTCGTGGCGGGACTCGGCGATCCCGCCCCAACCCTACCGCGCCGGGCCCCAGCGGCGGGTGAAGGGGAAATAGATGAACAGGGGCCGGCCCACGGCATCCTTGGCCGGCACGAAACCCCAATAGCGTCCGTCCTGACTGTTGGCAGAGTTGTCGCCGAGGGCGAGAAAGCTGTCCGGCGGTACCGTCATCGTTTGTCCGACAGATAGGCTCCGCAGATTGCGGTAGCCAACATAGTCGCCTTCGCGACGGGCATTTTTGCCGAAGGCGGCCGCGCCCTCGATTGGCCGGCCGTTGCGATAGAGGGTGAAATTTTTAATTTCGAGCGTGTCGCCCGGCACGCCGACGAGCCGCTTGATGTAATACTGTTCGCTCGGGGGACCTTCGATGCGCCCGACCAGATTGCGCGTGTTGAATACGAAGCCGTCGCCCACGCTCGGGCGCACAAAATGATAGCTCATGCGGTCGACGAACAACTGGTCGCCCGTCCGCAGGTCGAAGCTGAAAAACGGCGTGCCCTGCTTCGCCGTAAATCCGAGGGGCGCCCGCAAAATCCGCTGCGTTTGCCCTTGCGCCTGGTTGAACACCTTCACCCCCATGGCCGCGCTGTTCTGCCGGTAGATTTGCCGGAGATGGTTGGTCAGCGTCTCCGTCGAGCCGCCGAACCAGGCATCGCGCACGGCCCAGTCGAAATCGAAATCCATCGGCACCTGCACCGTCACCGGCGATCCGCCAACGTAGAAGGTGTACTCCTTCACATCCGTGGGAATCACCAGCCAGGTGTGACCGGGCTTCACTTCATACGCGAGCCGTACGTCGTCGTAGAAAAATTCCGCCTCGACCGGCCCGCTCGCCGGAGCCGTGAGCGTATGGTTGCGCGCCCCCAGCGTCACGAACCGGAGCGCCTGCATGACCGGGCCTGGATGCTCCGCAGGATTTTTGTACACCTCGGGCGTCATGCCATAGTACGAGGGCCACATCGAATTCGTCGGAATCTTGAACGGCTGCACGAAGTAGGTGCGGATGCCGATGATCACGATGGCCGCGATCAGGAAAAATTCCACGTTTTCGACCAGCGAGGTCTTCGGATAAACCTTGCCGCCGAGGCGTTGCAGCACCGGTTCGAGCGCCTCGATGCCGAGTTTGAGCTTCGCGGCCTCCTCCCGGGCGGCGACCTGCTGGCGCAGGCCCTCGATGCGGGCGCGCAGCTCCCGCGCATCGGCATCGCTCAACTGGTCGCGCCGGTAATGCCAGACCTTGTCGGCGAGTTCGAGCCAGTTGCGGGCGTTGGCCCGCATCTTCGTATCCTGGGAGTCAAAAAATCCGAACACGGTGAGGAGTTTGTCGAGTTTAGAATAAAAGTCCGGAAAGAGTTCGTGATTTTGTCGCGAGACTATCCACCGCGACCGACAAACTCCTTATGCCGCCGCGAAGCGGCGGTTCATCAAAGGAGAAATCCGGGGTTTGCAGCGCGGAGCGCTGCTTAAGGAGCCTGTCGAGGCCGATTCCTACCATCCCAGAGAACTTTTCTGAAGAAGATCGGATGTTCATTAGTAAGTCAGACAGGCTCCTAGGAGTTGTTTCTCAGCACTTGAATGAAGGCATCGGGCGGGATCGAGACCCGGCCGATCTGCTTCATCTTCTTTTTGCCTTCCTTCTGTTTGTCGAGGAGTTTGCGCTTGCGGGTGATGTCGCCGCCATAGCATTTCGCGGTCACGTCCTTGCGCATCTCGCGCACGTTGCCGCGGGCGATGATCTTGCCGCCGATCGCCGCCTGGACCGCAATCTTGAACATCTGCGGCGGGATGATGTCGGCGAGCTTCTCGCACATCACGCGGCCCTGCCCCTCGGCCTTGGTCCGGTGCACGATGCTCGAGAAGGCATCGACCGGTTCGCCGTTCACAAGGATGTCCATCTTCACCAGATCCGACGCCCGATACTCGCCGAGTTCGTAATCCATCGAACCGTAGCCGCGGGTGATGCTTTTCAGGCGGTCGTTGAAATCGACCAGGATTTCGTTGAGCGGCAGCGTGCAGGTCACCATGACGCGCGTGGCGTCGAGCGTGTCGGTGTGGTCGCAGGTGCCGCGCTTCTCCATCACGAGATTGAGGATGTCGCCCAGATAATCGTTGGGAATGTGGATCGCCGCCTTGATCGTCGGCTCGTAAATGAACTCGATTGTCCCCGGATCGGGCAGGTTGACGGGGTTGTCCACTTCGATCACGTCGCGGCCCTGGGCCTTTACCTTGTAGACGACGCTCGGGTAGGTGGAGATGATCTCGACGTCGTGCTCGCGCCGGATGCGCTCCTGCACGACCTCCATGTGCAGCAGGCCGAGGAAACCGCAGCGGAAGCCGAAGCCGAGCGCAACCGACGACTCCGACTGATAGACGAACGCCGAGTCGTTGAGCCGCAGGCGGGCGAGGGCAAACTTGAGCTTCTCGTAGTCGGACGTGTCGAGCGGGTAGAGGCCGCAAAACACCATCGGATGCACCTCCTTGTAGCCGGGCAGCATTTCGGTGGCCGGACGGGCGGCATGGGTGATCGTGTCGCCGATCTTGATGTCTTCGGTCGCCTTGATGGTGCTGACGATGTAGCCCACGTCGCCGGGTCCGAGCTCGGTGCAAGGCTCCATTTTCGGATGGAAGGCGCCTACTTCCTTTACCTCGGCCTTCTGGCCCGTGCTCATGAGCATCATCATATCCCCGGCTTTGATCGTGCCGGAGAACACGCGGACAAAGGCGATGACGCCGCGATAGGAATCGTACTTGGAATCGAAGACCAGGATGCGCGTCCCCTTCACCCCGGTCCAGCGCGGCGGCGGGACGCGAGCCACGATGGCCTCGAGAATATCGACGATGCCGATGCCGGACTTGCCGCTGGCCAGGATCACTTCCTCGGCGGGGATGGTGAGGATGTCCTCGAGTTGCCGGGTGCAAAGTTCGAGGTTGGCGCTGGGCAGGTCGATCTTGTTGATCACCGGAATGACCTTGAGGTGCTGGGCGAACGCCAGGTGGGCGTTGGCCACGGTCTGCGCCTCGACACCCTGCGCGGCGTCGATCAGCAGCAACGCGCCCTCGCACGCGGCGAGCGAACGCGAAACTTCGTAGGAGAAATCCACGTGGCCCGGCGTGTCCATCAGGTTGAGCTGATAGACTTTTCCATCCTTCGCCTGGTAGGTCATGGAAACCGGGTGCATCTTGATCGTGATGCCCCGCTCTTTCTCGAGATCCATCGCATCGAGAAACTGGGCCGTCATCTCCCGCTGCGACACCGTATGGGTGTATTCGAGCAGGCGGTCCGACAGCGTCGTCTTGCCGTGATCGACGTGGGCGATGATGCAGAAATTACGTTTGAGGGAGACGTCCATTCGTACGTGGTGGCGGGCGGAGCTCAGGCCGGAAGATCGGCAAACTCAGAGTAACTTTTCACCACCCAGGTCTTCTCGGTGCGACGCGCGAGGCCGGCGAGCACGCCACCCACGCCGAGTTCCCAGAACTCTGTGGCACCGGCGGCGGCGGCACTGCGCATGCAATCCTCCCACCGTACGGACGACACGATCTGTTTGACGAGCGCTGCGCGGAGATCGTCGGGCGCGCCGATCGCCTGGCCGGTGGTATTGGTGAAGACGGTGAACCGGGGCGCCGCGAACGACACGCTCTGGAGAAAAGCCGCAAACGCCGCGCGGGCGGGCTCCATCAGACGGCTATGATAGGCGCCGGCGACGTTGAGCGGCATGACTTTTTTCCACCCGCGGCCCTTGGCGGCGGCGACGGCGGCCTCGATTTTAGCCTTTTCGCCGGAGACGATGATCTGGCCGGGGGCATTGAAGTTGGCGGCCTCGATGTCGAATTCGCCACAAAGTTCGGCCACCTTGGCGCGGTCCTCGCCCACGATGGCGGCCATGCCTCCGAGACTCTGTTCGCAGGCCACCTGCATCAGCCGGCCGCGCTCGGCCACCACGCGCAGACCGGTGGCGAAGTCGAATACGCCGGCCGCCGTATAAGCCGTGATCTCGCCCAGGCTAAGACCCAGGGCGAATTGCACCTCGGACAGCTTCCCTTGTTCCCGCAGGGCAGACAGTAACGCCAGGCCGTGGACAAAGAGCGCCGGCTGGCACACTTTGGTTTGCGTAAGATCGGCGTCAGGACCCTCGAAACAGATCTTGGTCAGCGACCAGCCGAGCACGCGATCGGCCTCGTCGAAAACGGCGCGCGCCGCCGGCGACTGGTCGTACAACGACTTGCCCATGCCCACTTTTTGGGCGCCTTGACCGGAAAATAATAGTGCCAATGCCATGGTGAACCGCCGAGAAAATGGACCGGCGTCACAAAAACCAAGCCCTAAAAGCGCTTGAGCTGCGGGAAGTATTTCTTGTCGTCCGGCGGTTTCAACCGGTCGGGCAGCGCAGGAGGGGTTGCTGGTTGGGGCGGATTGGTATAATCCGGTGTTCGCGCGCCTGCCGGTATCGGCGGTTTAATTTCCGCCAGGGTACCGTTAAACGTCGGGACACCACCGTTAACTGCACCGAAGGCAGTCGTGCTGGATTGAGATGTTTTCAAATACGGATTTTCGCGCGGCGCCAGGCCGGCCGGCGCCGACGAGCTGTCGGCTTCCGTCCGCGCTTCAGAGGCAGTTCGATTACCCATCATCGCCAACGGAGCAAGTCCGGCGACAAAGTCAGTTGCCTGCGCCGTTCCCGGGCGGTCTTTCGTCGGTTTCACGAGCAAGGCGTAATCGGCGGGCGTCATCCACCCCGCGAGGTAGTCGCGCAGCGGGTCGACCACTGGAGCGGCGTACCCTTGGGTTCGAGAATCGTGAGGGGTGGATTCAGTTCCCTCGGCCAGCTTTTTTTCGAAGCCGAAATCGCCGGTCGTGGCGGCTTCGTCGTCACCTCGCCGGCGATCTTTCTCGCCCGTCTTGCCAGGCTGGCGCATTGCGTCGAGCAACCATGACTTCCGGGCGTCCGCCTTGGCGGCAGCGGACGAGGAAGCTGCAGCTCCGGGCGGCCTGGGTTCCGGCTGGTCCGTCGGAAGTGCCGGCGGAGCTACGTTCAGCTTCAACCCGGCATCACTGACCAATTCGCGGCGCTGGTTGCGGATGATCTCGAACTGTCGTTTCGCTTCGGCGATGGGATCCGGGGGCACGGCCCCGGCCGCTGGCGGCGCGGTTGTCCCCTCGTTGGCCGCCCAGGCTCCGGCCGCCGCCCAAAGGCCGGCCATCACCGCCCATTTGGCTGGAAGCAACCGATCCATACGCGGCTCCCGCCTACGATTTGATAAAGATTCCTTTCAGGTTCATCTCGAGCTGCTGCGGATTGGGCGAGAAGCGGATGCCGTCCGCCTTGCTGATGGTGCCGGCCTTGATCAGGCGATAGAGATCCTTGTTGAACGTGAAGCTGGCCGTGTCGACGCCGCTTTCCATGACGCCCTGGATTTTCTCGAAATGGCCCTCGAGGATGAGGTTTTTGACGGTCGCGTCGGCGTTGAGAATCTCGTTCGCCGGCACCCGGCCGCCACCTTCCATTTTCGGAATGAGTTTTTGGCAAATGAAGCCACGGATGGAGCCGGCGATCTGCCGCCGTGCCTGGATTTGTTGCTCCGGCGGGAAGAACTCGAAGAGGCGCGTGAGCGACTGCGCCACCGTGGCGGCATGCATGGTCGAGAACACCAGGTGGCCCGTCTCGGCTGCGCTGATCGCCGTTTCGAACGTCTCGCGGTCGCGCATTTCGCCGATGAGGATGATGTCGGGGTTTTGGCGCAGCACCGACTTGATCGCCAGTTCGAAGCTGGGCACGTCGAGCCCGATCTCACGCTGCTGGAATACCGACTTGTCATCCATGAAGGTGTATTCGATGGGGTCCTCGATCGTGACAATGTGCTTGTCGAGGTTCTGGTTGATCCAGTCGAGCATCGCCGCCATCGTGGAGCTTTTGCCCGATCCCGTGGCGCCACAGACGAGGAGGATGCCGTCCTTCGACTGGCAGAATTTGATCAACGGATCGGCGGTCAGGCCCAGATCCTCGAATTTCGGCACGCGGCTCTTGATGTGCCGGAAAACGATGCTCACGAGCCCGCGTTGATGGAAGGCGTTGACACGAAAGCGCCCGATTTCGTCGGCCGAGTAGGCGAAGTCCACCTGGCCGTTGTCCTCCCACAACTGCTTGAAAACGCGCGGTACATGTTCGCCGACGAACGCTTCCGCATCCGACGGTGAGATGGGATCCATGTCGACCGGCTTCAACCGGCCGGAAAGCCGCACGAAACCGGGCTTGTTGGACTTGATGACAATGTCGCTGGCGCTGCTCTCGACCGCGAGCCGCAGCAGGTCATTGAAGATTTCAGTGTGTGGTGTCATGGAGCATTACAGACAGAAAAACGTTGCGCCTTGTGTAGTCCGGCCTGCTTTCATCAGCAAGGTAACTTTCTCCCGCTCCCATGAAAATCCGCCCGCTCACCGGAACCATCACGGCGCTCGTCACGCCCTTTCGCAACCAGCAGGTCGATTACGCCGGCCTGAAGAGACTGGTCGAATTCCAGATCAAGGGCGGAATCGACGGCTTTGTGCCCGTGGGCACCACCGGCGAATCGCCCACGCTCGACCACGCCGAACACCTGGAGGTGATCCGCGCCACCGTCGAGTACGTGCGGGGGCGCGTGCCCGTGATCGCCGGCACCGGCTCCAATTCCACGCAGGAGGCGGTCGATCTCACGCAACGCTCCCATGCGGCCGGCGCCGACGCCATGCTCATCGTCGCGCCTTACTACAACAAACCCAGCCCGGAGGGCGTCTTCCGCCATTTCGCCGCGCTCGCCGGGGCAACCGACAAGCCGATCATCCTTTATTCCATTCCCGGCCGTTGCGGCATCGAAATCAGCGTGCCCGTGATCGAGCGCCTGCGGGCGAAGTACCCCCATGTCCGCTACATCAAGGAAGCTGGCGGAAGCGTCGACCGCGTCGATCAGATCAAGCAGGCGTTGGGGCGGGATATCACCGTGCTCAGCGGTGACGACTCGCTCACCCTGCCCTTCATGGCGGTTGGCGCCGAAGGCGTGATCAGCGTGGCGTCGAACCTCTTTGCCCGCGAAATCGGGCAGATGGTGAAGCTCGCCCTGGCCAACGATTATGCCCGGGCGGCGAAACTCCACCGCCGCCTCTACCCGGTCTTCAAGGCGTTGTTCATCGAGCCCAATCCGGTGCCGATCAAGGCCGCCCTCGCCCGCGCCGGCCTCATTGCCAGCGCCGAGGTGCGCGCGCCGCTTTGCGAGATGACCGCCACCAACCGCGCCATTCTCGAAAAAGCGCTCGCTGCGCTCGGCCAGTAGGAGCCTGCTTGCCGGCGAGCTCCCCTCGCGAGTAAACTCGCTCCTCCATAATCTTCGCTTCTCGACTTTCCGCTCTCCGCCATCCGCTTTCCGCTCTTCTTCCATGCCTCTCTCCATTCTTCTCAACGGGGCCAAGGGCCGCATGGGCCAGGCCATCACCGCCGCTGCCAAGGACTCCGGGCTCACGATCGGCGCCGCCGTTGATATCGGTGACGACCCCGCCGCGCATATCGGCGCGTGCGACGTGATCGTCGATTTCAGTTTCCACGCCGTCACGCGTTCGATGATCGAGCTCGCCATCGCCCATCAGAAACCCTTCGTCATCGGCACCACCGGGCACAACGCCAAGGAAAAGGCGCAATTGCTCGCCCTGGCCGCGAAGGTCCCTTGCGTTTGGGCCAGCAATTTCTCCGTCGGTGTCAACCTCCTCTTCGCCCTGACCCGCCGGGCCGCACAGGTGCTCGGCGCCGACTACGACGCCGAGGTCGTGGAGATGCACCATCGCTTCAAGAAGGATGCGCCCAGCGGCACGGCCGAGCAGTTGCTCGCAATCATCCTGGAGGAGCGCAAGCTCACCGCTGCGGCCCTGCGCCACGGCCGGCAGGGCATCACCGGAGAGCGCACGCCCACCGAGGTTGGCATCCATTCCCTGCGCGGCGGCGACGTCCTCGGCGACCACACCGTCATGTTTGCCGCGCTCGGCGAACGCATCGAGCTCACGCACAAGGTCAGCGACCGCGCCATTCTCGCCCGCGGCGCCCTGCGCGCCGCCCAATGGATCGTCAGCCAGAAACCAGGCGTCTATGACATGCAGGATGTGCTGGGGCTGAAATGAGGGTCGGAAGAACGCGAAATACAAGAACGCGAGACATGCGAGACATGTAAGAACGCAAGACTCCGTCCCCCCGTCTCCATCTCTTTTCCATCTTCCCAGTCTTCCTTCGTCTCCCAAATCTCTCAAGTCTTCCGCTTCTTCCTTCGTCTCCCCCGTCTCCCCATTCTTTCACGTTTTCGTTATTTTCCTCTTCCCATGATCGTCTCCCTCACCGGCACGCTCGTCTCCGCCACACCGTTGCATGCGGTCGTTGAAGCCGGGGGGATCGGTTACGAGGTGCACATCCCGGTGACAACCGCCGAGAAACTCCCCGCGCCTGGCGCATCGGTGAAGCTGCACACCCACGCCGTTTATCGCGAGGATGCGCAGACCCTCTATGGCTTCGCCACCGTCGCCGACCGCGACTTTTTCCGTCTGCTGATCGAGAACGTCACGGGCATTGGCCCCAAGAGCGCACTCACGATCATGAGCAAGCTCTCGCTGCCACTGCTCGAGGGTGCGATTCGCTCCGGCGATATCGCCACGCTCGCGAAATGCCCCGGCATCGGCAAGAAGACCGCCGAGAGGCTCGTCGTGGAATTGAAAAGCAAAGTCGGCGGCGTGGGTCTGGCCGGCAGCACCGCGGCGGGCTCCGCCAGCGATGACATGGCCGCTTCGGGCGACACCCGTCTGCATGATGCCGTAGCCGCGCTCATGGCCCTCGGTTACAAGGCAACCGACGCCGATCAAGCGGCGCGCCGCGCCGCCCTCGCCCTTGGTGCCGGAGCGACGACCGAGCAGCTCATCAAAAAGTCTCTGAGTTGAATCCATGGTCTGACCGGAAATCTCGGTCGGAGCATCCGCTTCTTCCTATGGAAACATCGAAAAATCCGGCCATTTGTAGCGCAGGCGTCTCGCCTGCTTCGGTATCATCGGCAGGCGAGACGCCGGCGCTACGCCGATCGGCCAGTCGGCTGGCAGCCTCCAGGGTACTCAAGCTGCTTGTCGCATTTATGGTACCCCTTTTCGGATCTGGTGCGGCTCCGGCCGCCCCCTCGCCGGAGCCGGTCAACCTTGCCAGCCCCGATGGCCGGATCGCGGTGGACTTCTATCTCAACGACGCCGGTGCGCCGCGGTACGCGATCCGCTACGAGGGCCAGCCGGTCCTGCGGGAATCGTGTCTGGGTCTCGTGCGCGACGACGCCGACTTTACACGCGGCCTGCAGCTGCTCGCCGCCTCGGAGATGCAGCCGGTGCAGGATCGCTACGAAATTCTCACAGCCAAGCGGCGCGTGAACACCTATCGCGCGAACCGGAAAATATTCCATCTGCAGACTGCGGCGGGTCAGCCGATGGACATCATCTTCCAGGTTTCCAACGACGGCGTGGCGTTCCGCTATTTCTTTCCCGGGGCGAAGGGAGAAACCCGCCGGTTGACCGAGGAGGCGACTTCGTTCCATTTCCTGCCGGAGACGCGGGCCTGGTTGCAGCCAATCGCGGTGGCCAAAAGTGGCTGGATGCACACAAATCCCTCTTACGAAGAGTATTACGAAAAAGATATCCCTACCGGCAAACCCTCTACTTTCGGCGCCGGCTGGGTTTATCCTGCGCTGTTCCGTTCCGGCGACACCTGGCTGCTCGTGAGCGAAACCGCCCTGACCCGGGCGTACTGCGGCACGCGGCTGCGCTCCGAGTCGCCCGATGGCGAGTATACGGTCGGTTTCCCCGATCCGAGGGAGATTTTCCCAGGCGGTCCCGCGAATCCCGAATCATCGCTCCCGTGGCTCACGCCCTGGCGCCTCATCGTCGTGGGCAGCCTGAAGGTTGTCGCCGAGTCCACGCTCGGCATCGAT
>DATJPQ010000041.1:0-30706 GCA_035506315.1 Opitutaceae bacterium | reverse complement strand
GACGATACCGAGGGTGTTGGAAATGTGCGTGAACGCGAAAAGCTTCACCTCGGGCGTGAGCAGGCGGTCGAGCGCGGCGAGATCGAAGCCGTGCTCGGCATCGTCGCCGGCGATGGGAAGATAGCGCAGCGTGGCCCCGGTACGCTGGGCGATGAGCTGCCACGGCACGAGGTTGCTGTGGTGCTCCATCTCAGTGATCAGGACGACGTCGCCCGGCTTCAGGTTGGCGCCGCCCCAGCTCGCTGCCACGAGGTTGATCGATTCGGTGGTGCCGCGGGTGAAGACGATTTCGGCGGGATCGGCGGCATTGATGAACCGGGCCGTACGGGCGCGGGCCGCCTCGAAGGCGTCGGTCGCGCGCATGGAGAGCGCGTGGAGGCCGCGGTGCACGTTGGCGTTGTGGTGCAGGTAAAAGTCCTGCAGGGCGTCGAGCACGGCGCGCGGCTTCTGCGTGGTCGCGGCGTTGTCGAGATAGACGAGCGGCTGACCGTTGACCTGCTGGTGCAGGGTGGGGAAGTCGGCGCGCACGGCCCGCCAGGCGGCGTGCGGTTCCGGGTTCCGGGTTTCGGGTTTTGGGTTCACAGACATCGATTAGTCGACGGTGTTTTCCGTGGAAGCCGGGGTGGCGTCGCCGTGCAGGGCGTTGAGGGCGGCGTGCCAGCCGAGCGTGGCGCACTTGATGCGGGCCGGGAAAGCATGCACCCCGGCGAACGCCGCCACATCGCTGATCTCCTCGGGCGCCTCGCCGGTCGTGACGATGTGATGGAAATCCTTGAACAAGGCCTCCGCCTCGGCGGCCGTCTTGCCCTTGAGCCGGGTCGTCATGAGCGAAGCGCTGGCCTGCGAAATGGCGCAGCCGGAGCCGTCGAACGAGATGTCGGCGATCTTGTCGCCCTCGAGCCGCAGATAGACGCTGCACTGGTCGCCGCAGGTGGGGTTGTCGCCGTGCGCCACGCGATTGGCCGTGGGCAACTTGCCCCGGTTGCGCGGCCGGCGGTTGTGGTCGAGGATGACCTGTTGGTAGAGGTCGGTGAGATCGGACATGAGAAGACAGAACTAGGAGCCAAGCATGGCGAAAGTCGAATCCTGCATTTTGAATCCCAGACTCAGCAGATGAAGAAGTAACCACTAACGAACACTAATTGACGCTAATGAATGGAATCATTGAGGCCAGAGCTGACCAGCGCATTGATTAGTGATAATTAGGGTGGATTAGTGGTTAGTCCGACGGCGCCTTTCAGATTGTTACATTACTCCCAATACTCGGCCCAGCTGGTGGCGGTCTCCGTCACGCGCACCCGTTCCACCCGGACCATGAAGGAGACAGGATACAGCGGGTCCCCCTTTTTCGCGGCCGCTGCCAGCGCCTGCTTCACGTGCTGGAAGATCTGGCGGGCCATGATCTCGGTGGTGGGGTCGGTGCGGTCGAACGGGATCACGCGGTCGCCATAGGCGGCCTGGAACTCGGCGAACTTCGGGTCGGCGGTGTTGAGCGCCATGCTATGATCGAAACGTTCGATGAATTTCTGCGCCGCGAGCTTGAGCGCGTGGAAGTCGCAGACCATGTCGTGTGGATCCAGACCGTCGGCGGCGAGCACGACCTCCACCGTGCGGCTGTGCCCGTGGGGAAACCGGCAGGCGCCCGGGTGCTTGCTCAGGATGTGGCCGCTCTCGACGGTAAAGCTTTTGGCGATGCGGAAAGGCATGAGACGATTGCGGATTTCGGATTGTGGATTGCGGAAAGCGAAAGACGGTGGACGGTGGACGGTGGACGGTGGACGGTGGACGGTGGACGGTGGACGGATCGGGCCGGCCGGAAACATCCAGCGTCGCGCCGGTTACCGAAATTTGCCAATCCGAAATCCGCGATCCGAAATCCGCAATTCTCAGACCGTCTGCGCGTGGCGGCGGGGGCCGGCGGAGAGGGTGGTGTCGAAGCGCATCGCGATCACGCGCAGCAGGGGCGCGCCGACGCGCGTGACCTCGAGATGCTGATCGTCGCGCACAAGCAGGCCGTCGGCTTCCAGGTCCGTGAGCGAGTTGAGTTCGCGGGCATAGGTGGCGGCGAAGTCGACCCCGATCTGTTTGGAAAGGGCGGCGTAATCGAGCCGCCGGTCGCCCATGATGCGCATGATGATGGTGCGGCGACGCTGGTCTTCGGGCGTCAGGCGCAGCCCGCGTTCGATCGGCAGGCGGCCCTCCGCCAGGGCGGCATGCCAGGCGGGCAGAGTCTTGTGATTCTGGCGGTAGGTGTCGGCGGTCGAGGAGATCGACGACATGCCGAAGCCATAGAGCGAGGCGCCGGCGCGGGTGCTGTAGCCCTGGAAATTGCGGTGCAACGTGCCGGCGCGCTGGGCGACGGCCATTTCGTCGTCGGGCCGGGCGAAGTGATCGAGACCGATGTCGATGTACCCGGCGTGCGTGAGGCGTTCGTGGGCCAGGGCGAACATCGCGAGCTTTTGCTCGGGGGTGGGGAGCTGGCCGCGGTCCTCGAAAATCTTCTGCGAAGGCTTGAGCCACGGTACGTGGGCGTAGCTGAAGACCGACAGCCGGTCGGGCGAGAGCGCCAGAACGTCGTCGATCGTGACGGCGAACGATTCCGCCGTCTGCAACGGCAGGCCGTAGATCAGATCGACGCTGAGGGAGCGGAAACCTTCCGCCCGCAGCCAGCCAAAGGCGGTTTGGTTGAGCTCGTGCGGCTGCCAGCGGTGGACGGCAAGCTGCACCTTGGAGTTGGTGTCCTGCACGCCGAGGGAGGCGCGGTTGGCGCCGATCTCGCGCAACGCCTGGATGTGCTCCCGCGTGAGCCGGCGGGGATCGACCTCGACGCCGAATTCGCAATCGGGCGCCAGGTGGAAGTGCTCGTGGATGAGCTCACCCAGCCGGCGCAGGTCCGCGGGCGGGAAGAAGGTGGGCGAGCCGCCGCCGAAATGCACCTGGGTGATCGGGCGCGAGCGGTCCATGCGCGCGGCGGTGAGGCGGATTTCGCGGGCGAGGTCCTCGTTGTATTCCGGAGCGGCCTCGCGGCGCGCGGTGATGACGGTGGTGCAGCCGCAAAACCAACAGCGCGTCTCGCAGAACGGCAGGTGAAAATAGAGGGAGATCGGGCCGGAGCCGGGACGGTTGTCGTCGTCGATCGCCGCCTCCAGTTGGAGCGGCTCCCAATTGGTGGTGAATTGCGTAGCCGGCGGATACGAGGTGTAGCGCGGCCCCGGCATCGAGTATTTGCGGATCAGATCCAGATCGAGCGCGGCCAACGAACCGGGCGCCACGGCGGGGGCCGGGGCGGAGTCGGGAGATTCGTTGGACGTGACCATGATGATGAAAGAGGACGAGTGCAGTCGCGGGGTGGACTATAACGGTGCGACGTGAATTGGCGAACTGAGTACAGATATTCCACCGGCGCAAGCCCGGCCTTTCTTTACCGCGAATCACGCAAAGAAACGCCCATGAGACCGGTCGAAAAGTTAGCGGAGATCAACGGGTCGAGTCCGCGGGCGGCGGGCGGCCCTGAAAGTGGGATTCCAACGCGACGATCAGCGGGCCGATCTCTTGTTGGATCACCGCCCAGACGATCTTGAAATCGACCGCACCATAATCGTGCGCGATGCGATTGCGCATGGCGCGGATGCTTTTAAACGGAATGCCGGGCAGGGCCGCCTCGGTGGCCCGATCGATTTTGTGTGCGGATTCGCCCAGCACGGAGATTCGCAATGCCACCGCGTCGCGTTTCTCGTTATTGAGCCAGAAATCTTCGAAGGTGACGTCGGCGACATAACTGCGGATCAGCCGCGCGGCTTCCAGCATGTCGTGCAGATAGGCGTCCTGCGACTTGGGTGCAGGTTTAGGCATGATAGATCTCCTTCGCATCGGCCAGGATCGAAGCACGGCGATAGGGATTGGACATTTGCTCAACGGATTCCCGGGTCAGCAGATGGACGGGCACTCCGAGGACTGCGGTCATCTCCTCCTCCATGGTGAAAAAACGCAGGCCGGGATTTCGGGCGAAGGTTGCGATCAGATCCACGTCGCTGCCACGCCTGGCCTCGCCACGCGCGACCGAACCGAACGCCTCTAAACTTGTGATCCCAACCTGTCGGCAGTAGTCGGCCAACAACCGTGCCAGCGTTTCTGGCGATGGTGGCACTCGCAAACGACGCGGGGCCGCGCGTTGCCCGGTGCGCACCGCTTCCCAATAGGCTATGGACTTGGCCCGATTCGCTGCAGTTTTGGCGGGTGAGCGCGCCTGGCCACCCTTGCGGCTGAAGGTCGCATGATTCATGCGAATCAACCTAAGCGCTTAGGATAATATGTCGAGTTAATAACGCTTCTTCCAGGGCGTTCCGGTAGCCACGAACGTGAGTAAATTGGCACTTGGGTAACTGTAGGTAGCCAGCTCGCTGGCGCTCTTGGGGGCGCGTGCAAGCACGCTGACCTACAGGTCGAACCACAGCCACTCGCTCACGCTCCCGCCTTCGCTAGGCGAGCTACGGCGGGCAAGCGTGGCTACGGGCTGCTTTTACAAAGCGACGCCCAGCCGCGAAGAGAACGAGAACGATGGGATCTGAATGACCTCTCGACGATCAGGCCGCCTCACTTCGCCCACTGCACCTTGCGCATGTCGCCGCCTTCGAGGAAGGTGCTGTGCATGCGGAAGCAGTTATTGAGCGTCAGGGGCACATGGCCGCGGTTGGAGAGCGCGAGGTAGGAGCGCAGGATATCGCGATATTCCGGATGCGCACACTTCTCGATGATGAGCACGGCGCGCTCGTGCGGCGTCTTGCCGCGCAGGTCGGCCACGCCCTGCTCGGTTACGACGATTTGCACGGAGTGTTCACTGTGGTCCACATGCGCGACTTGCGGCACCATGGCGCTGATGGCGCCCTTTTTGGCGACCGACGGGCAGGTGAAGATCGAAATCTGGGCGTTGCGGGTGAAGTCGCCCGAGCCGCCGATGCCGTTCATCAGATCGCGGCCCATGACATGCGTGCTGTTGACGTTGCCGAAGAGGTCGACCTCGATCGCCGTGTTGATCGTGATGATGCCGAGGCGCCGGACCAGCTCCGGGCTGTTGGTGATTTCCTGGGGGCGGAGCACCAGGCGCGGGCGGAAGAGCTCGATGTTGTCCCGGAACAGCGCGAGTTTCTCCGCGCTGAGCGTGAGGGAGGTGCCGCTGGCGAAGCGGCACTTGCCGGACTGCACGAGTTCGAGCACGGAGTCCTGGATCACCTCGGTGAACATCGTGAACGGCGGGATTTCCGTGTTGGCGCCGAGCGCGCCGATCACGGCGTTGGCGATGTTGCCCACGCCGGACTGGAGGGGAAGAAAGCTGGGCGGCAGGCGGCCGACCCGCAGCTCGGCCGCGAGAAACGCGGCGACATTCTCGCCGATCTTGTTGGTCACCGCATCGGGGGCGTCGAAGGGGGAAGTCTCGTCGGACTTGTTGGTGTAGACGATGCCGGCGATCTTCTTCGGATCGAGCTTCATGACCGGCGAACCGATACGGTCGGCCGACGCATAGATCGGAATCTCACGACGGTACGGCGGGTCGGCCGGTTCGTAGAGGTCGTGGAAACCGGTGAGGGCCGGGGGATGAAATTCGTTGAGCTCGATGAGCACGCGGTCAGCGACGCGGAGGAAGGTGTTGGTGGCGCCGACCGAGGTGGAGAGCGTGATCTCGCCATTGGGCGTCACGCGGGCGGCCTCGACGACGGCCCATTGAAACTTGCCGAATACGCCGCTGCGCACGGTGGGCTGCAGGGCGGAGAGATGCATGTCGAAGAAGCGGGTCTTGTCCTCGTTGATCTGGCGGCGGAGCGTTGCGTTGGACTGGTAGGGGGTGCGCCAGGCGATGGCCTCGGCCTCGGCGAGCGCGCCGTCGAGCGAAGGTCCGGTGGAGGCGCCGGTGACGACGCCGACCTTGAACGGCCGGCCGGCGGCGTGCTCGGCCTTGGCGCGGGCGGCGATGGCCAACGGGATGATTTTACACGCACCGGCGGGCGTGAAACCGCTGAAGCCGATCGTGTCGCCATGATTGATGAGAGCGGCCGCTTCGTCGGCCGTAAGGGTGGGGAAAGGCAAGCTCATAGAAGGAGATTAGATGTGAAACCCGAAAGTCTGCCAGACTAAGGTGCAGCCGGCTGCGCGAGGTTTGGCGTAGGCCACGCGGATTTTGCCACGGGCGGCGATTACGGTCGGCGCCAAATTCGGGATCACGTAGTCGATTGCGTCACAGCCGATCGCATAGGGGCCAAGGGGTAGGGCGGACTATCCTTAGTCCGCCGCCTGGTCCGGCCATAAAAATAAGGCGCTTTAGGGATAACGCGCCCTACCTCAGTGACATCATTCCGTTCTACGGATTCTTCACCAGCGGCAACAGGATGCGCATGGTGGTGCCGGCGGGACTCGTGGCGACGAGTTCGATGTCGCCGTGGTGGCTGCGCAGGATGCGTTTGGCGATCGACAGGCCCAGACCCGTGCCATCGGGCCGACCGCTGAGAAAACTGTCGAAGATCTTTTCACGCAGCGCCTCCGGGATGCCGGCGCCGGTGTCGGTCACGTCGATGGCTGCGTAGGTGGCCTCGCCGCGCTCCATCGTGGAAGTGGCCACGGCGATCGTGCCGCCGGCGGGCATGGCCTGGGTGGCATTGAGGAGCAGGTTGAGCAGCACCTGCTGGATTTGTCCCTTGTGGGCCTCGATGACCAGCGGGCGCGGCGGCGGGGCGAAGCGGAGCGCAATCTTGCTTTGCGCGAGTTTCAACCGGATCAGGACGATGGTGTCCTCGATCACTTCCGCGACCGACCAGCGCGAGTGCAGGCTCGACGGTGTCTGGGCAAAATTGAGCACGCGCGTGACGATGGCCTCGAGCTGGTCGAGTTTTTCGCCGATCACGCGCACATCGGTGCGGCGCGGATCGCTCGCGGGGAAATCGAGGCCGAGGGAGCCGAAAAGCAGCTTGAGCACGGTGAGCGGATTGCGGATTTCGTGCGCGATCTCGGCGGCGAGGAGACCGAGGGTGGTGAGCTGTTCGTTCTTGTGGAGCGATGCTTCGCTCTGGAAGACGCGGGCGTAGAGGCGGGCGTTTTGCAGCGCCGCGAGCGCGATCGACGCCAGGGCGACGCACAGCCGCTTCTCGTCGTTGGTAAAACGGTGGACGCGGTCGGTGAACACTGCCAGCGCGCCGAAGGCCTCGCCCTCGAGCACCAACGGCGTGATGAGCACCGAGCGCAGGCGCTCGTCGCGCGGCAGGTCGGGCACGTCGAAAAATTCGGGCGACTGGATGTTGGCGAATTCGAGGGGCAGCTTCGTATGCAGGGCCGACGCGATGGCGCAGGCCTCGGTCGGAAACTCCTCCTCCGGACCGGGACGCAGCGGAGCCGGCGCGCCGGGGTTGGCCAGCGCGGTGAGGCGCACGGTGTCGCGGGCGGCATCGTGCAGGTAAATCCCGCAGGCCCGGGCCTCCATCACGCTCCGGGCGTCGCGGACCACGGTTTCGAGCAATTCGCGTTCCTCGAGCTTGGCGACCAGCATCTGGCCGCTGGCGATGAGAGCTTCGAGCTGGCGGGCCTTGCCCCGCAGGTGCTGGAGCTGCCAGAGGCGTTGAATGACGGCCGTGGTCTCGGCGGCGAGCCGTTCGAGCAGGTGCAGGTCGGCCGCGTTGAAGGCGCCGGCGACATCGCTGTCGAGGTTGATGACGCCGAGCACCTGGCTGGTCTCCTCGACCACCTGCACGGTTTCGAGCATGGGCACGGCCATCTCGCAGCGGACGGTGGGCCGGACGCAGACGTAGCGCGGGTCGGCCACCACGTCGGCGACGAGCAGCGGCTGGCCGTGAAAAGCCACCCAACCGGTGATGCCCTGGCCGCGTTGCAGGGCGAGGTCGTCGTGCTCTTCGAGCGGGAGGCCGTGCTGGACCTCGATCTCAAGCTTGCCGGTGTCGGGGTTGAGCAGCGCGATGGACCCGCTGGCCGCACGAAACACGGCGACGAGTTCCGCGAGGATCAGCCGGAGCGCCGCGCGCGGCTCCTCGGCCCGCGACGGCACGGCCGCGATGCGATACAACGCTTCCAGCGAGCGGGGATCGTCCGATACCGAATTGCGGATACCGGATACCGGAAAGTCAGGAAGCGCCGCCGGATCAGGTTCCACGTCGGGCGGTTTTGATGGAAGCGACGGTGATGGCGAGGATTTCGCCACCTTCATCCATCAGTTTCTTTAGTCGGCTGGGCCGGATGCGTCCGGATTCGGTCAGCAGTTCCATCCAGAGAATGGATTCATCGCATTCTTCTTCGACGATGCCCATTTTGGCAATGAAGTCGGCCCGCGATCTGCCGCGCACCGCGGAACGATAGTTGGCCGCCACGGCAGTGCCGGCACGGAGGAATTGTTTGCCAAGCGTCTGGGAAACCATGTCGCCCGGCAAAGCATCCACGACTTTGATCACGCGCAAGGCATAGCCTTTGGTGCGCTGTTTAAACTCATCGCGAGTCATAGCGCACCGAGTCTATCCGGTTTCCGGTATTCGCAATCCGGTATTTACGTCACGCTTTCCGCTTTTTCGGGGGCGGCGGGCGCGATCGCGGCGAGCAGGGCGGCGCGCAGCGCCTGCAGGCGGGCGGCTTCCTGGATCGGCTCGTGATTGGCGTTCTCGATGTAGAAGGAGTCGATCGCGATGCCGCGCTCCGTGCCGATCCGGGCGAAGGTGATGTCGAAACCCTGGTCGTAGATGATCTTCGCGAGCCGGTAGAGCAGCCCGATCTCGTCGCGCGCCTGGATCTCCACGATCGTACGCTGCATCGAGAGTTCGTGATACACCTCCACGGTGGGCGGGAACGAACTGTGCAGCACGTCGCTGGCGGCCGGCGTGGAGTAGCGGCTGGCGTACCTTTGGGCCTGCGCGACGATGTCGGCGTACAGATCCTTGTTTTGCACGAGGGCCGACTCGACCGTCTTGGCGAACGTTTCCTGGGCGGTCGCACTCTGCACGACGCCACGGCCCGGTTCCACGACGTAGAAGGTGTCGATGGCGATGTGGTCGTTGCGCGAAAGAATCTTGGCGCTGAGAATGCTCAGCCCCGCCACGCTGAAGGCGCCGGCGAGCTTGTAGAACAGGCCGGCGCGGTCCCAGGTCACGACGTTGACGACGGTCAGGGAGCGGTTGATGTCGTCCTGCCAGTCGATGATCGGGCGGAGCGAACCGACCGAGTCGGCCGTCGCGATGGTCTTGAGCAGGCGGTTGACCATCTGGATGTGCAGGGCGATTTCCGCGGCATCGGTGTGGATGAAATAGCGTTCGGGCAGCAGATTGAAATGCGCGGTGATCTCCTCCGTCCCGATTCCCGGGATCTTCCGGGTGATGAGTTCTTGTTGGATCATGGCTTTTTTGGCGAGATGGCTGGCGTGGACGCCCTCACCGAGGCGAAGGTGTTCCAAAGTGGCGCGATAGAGGCTCGTATGCAACGTGTCTTTGTAACCATTCCACAGGCTGGCGGCCGTGGCGCGCGCGTCGCAAAACGTGTGGACGTAGAGGAACTGCAGGCGTTGGGGATCGCCCACGAGTTCGGCAAAGGCGGCGGCGGTTTTAGGATCATCGACATCCCGCTTCTGCCAGAATCGTGCCATCGCGAGATGGTTTTTGATCGTGAAGATCACGAGTTCGCGGCTTTCCGGGCTGATCTGGAGGCGTTCGAGCAGCGGCCGGGCGATGCGCACGCCGCTCTCGGCATGCCCCTCGATGCCCTCGGCCTTGCCGATGTCGTGCAGCAACAGCGTGAGGTAGAGCAGCTCCGGCTCCTCGTTTTCGTGCAGCACCTCGCGATACTTGAGGGTGATGGGCTCCGCCTCGGCAAAGATCCGGTCGAGTTCCCGGATGGCGTTGAGCGTGTGCACGTCCGCCGTGTAGCGGTGGTAGAACTCGTGCTGCACCAGGCAGGTCAGTTTTTTGAATTCCGGGATGAAGCGCCCGAGCACGCCCAGCTCGTGCATGAGATTGAGCGTCGGGAAAACCGCGCCGGGCTCCGAGATGATGGCGCGGAAACTCACGTTGGCGTCGGCCGAGTGGAGCACTTTTTTGGTCAACAGCGGCAGCGATTCGCGGATCAGCGCCTGCAGATGGAAACCGGGGATGGCGTCGAGCTGCTGGCCGTGCCGGAACACGCGGATGAGCCGCACCGGGTCGTCGTGAAACACCTGGTCGGATTCGGCCGCCAGTTCGTGACCGTGCAGGACGAAACCATCGAGGCGCTTGGGGCGCAGGTTGCGGGCGACGCGCAGCGCCTCGCGCAGGGAGAGGCGGCTGCCCTCATGTTCCAGGGCGAGCGCGAGGCGGTTCTCGATCAGTTTGGAGATGCGGTAGATCGTCTGCGCCGCGCGGTAGTAATCGTGCATGAACTGCTCCACGCGTCCGAGGAGCTTGGCGTGACGGTAGCCGAGGTTGTGCGCCAGGCGCGGCTGGGTGGCGAGGTCGAGCAGGTCGGTGGGCCGCTTGCTCATGTAATGCAATTCGTTGCGGACCCGCAGGAGGAAATTGTAGGCGCGCTGAAAGCTCTGCACCTCGGAGCGGCGCAGGTAGTTCTGGGTGGCGAGCTCGTCGATGGTGGTGATGCCGAGCTTCACCCGCGCCATCCACAGGGCGTTCTGGTAATCGCGCAATCCGCCCACGCCGTTCTTGATTTCAGGTTCCTGCAGAAACGGTGTGTCGCCATAGCGGGCGCGGCGCGTGGCCTGGTCGGCGAGCCGCGAGGCGATGTACTCCTTCGGGTTTTCCCCCATGTAGAACGCCTGGTAGGCCTGCGCGAACGTCTCATACAATTCCGGCGAGCCGGCCACGAGACGCGACTCGAGCAACGAGGTCTTGGTCTGGACGTCCTTGCGAGCCTCGGTGAAAATATCGTCGAGCGTGCGTGTCGAGTGCCCGACCTTCAGCCCGCAATCCCACAGGAGGTAGAGGATCTCGTTGGTCAGGTGTTCGAGCAACGGCTTCATCGCCGCCAGCTTCACCTTGGCCGAATAGAGAAACATGATGTCGACGTCGCTTAGCGGGCAAAGCTCGGCGCGGCCGTAGCCGCCGAGCGCCACCAGGGAGACCAGCGAGGGCAGCTCGCCGCGGGTGCGCCGATAGGAGTTGATCGCGTATTCAAACAGGTGCCCCAGCATCGCGTCGATCATGGCGGCGCGCGCCCCGGCGATTTTGGCGCCCGGCTCGCCTGCGTCGTGGTGCATCCGGATCATCGCGCTTTCCAGCCGCAGAAAAGTCTTGCAGGCGGTCAGGCGCTGGGCCGTGGAGACCTCGCCGGAAAAGTTAAGGCGCTCGCGCGCATGTTGCTGGAGACGACCGATCATGAAGAGGAAGGGAAACGTGAAGCGTAAATCTGCAACCGGGGCAAAGCAGGAATGTAAGGAACCCGCTACGCGGGTTCCTCTGCTCTCGACTAATCGCCTCCGAACTCTCAATTCTCCACGTTCAACTCTCAACTTATCGTATGGCCGAAATCAGCAAGAGCTACGAACCGCGCGACGTCGAAAAGAAGTGGTATGCCGCCTGGCAGGCCGCCGACTGTTTTGCCGGCAAGGTCGTCGCGGACCGCGAGCCCTACAGCATCGTCATCCCGCCGCCCAATGTCACCGGCGTCCTGACGATGGGCCATGTGCTCAACAACACCCTGCAGGACATCCTCATCCGCCGCGCCCGCCTCGAGGGCAAATCCGCCCTCTGGGTCCCCGGCACCGATCACGCCGGCATCGCCACGCAGACCGTGGTCGAGCGCGAGCTCCGCAAGCGGAAGCTCCACCGCCGCGACCTCGGCCGCGACAAGTTCCTCGAGAAGGTCTGGGCGTGGCGCCACGAGAAGGGTGGCATCATTCTGGAGCAGCTCCGCCGCCTCGGCGCCTCCTGCGACTGGTCGCGCACCGCCTTCACGATGGACGAGCACTACTCGCGCGCCGTCCGTACGGTTTTTGTCGAGCTCTTCCGGCGCGGCCACATCTACCGCGGCAAACGCCTCGTCAACTGGTGCCCCGTTTCGCTCACCGCCCTCTCCGACGAGGAGGTGATCATGAAGCCCACCAACGGCACGCTTTACCACGTGCGCTACGAGCTGGTCGACCAGCCGGGCAGGTTCATCGAGGTCAAGACCACCCGCCCCGAGACCATCCCGGGCGACGTCGCCATCGCCGTGCATCCCGACGATCCTCGCTACACCGCGCTCGTCGGGAAAAAGGTCTGGCGCCCGCTCGTCCGCGCCGAGATCCCGATCGTCGCCGACCGGGCCGTCGACAAGGAATTCGGCACCGGCGCCCTCAAGATCACGCCGGCGCACGACAAGGCCGACTTCGACGTGGGTACCCGCCACCATCTTCCCGCGATCGACGTGCTCCACGCCGACGCCACGCTCAACGAGCTCGCCGGGCCCGAGCTCGCCGGCCTCGACCGCTTCGCGGGTCGCAAGAAGGCCGCCGAGCTTCTCCGCGCCGCCGGTGCCCTCGTCGGCGAGGAAGCCTACTCCAACAACGTCGGCTACTCCGAGCGCGCCGACGTGCCGATCGAACCGCGCCTCACCTGGCAATGGTGGCTGCGTTACCCGCGCGTCGAGGAGGCGAAGGCGGCCGTGCGCGACGGCCACATCAAGTTCCACCCCGAGCGCTGGTCCAAGGTTTACCTCCACTGGCTCGAAAACATCCAGGATTGGTGCATCAGCCGTCAGCTCTGGTGGGGCCACCGCATTCCCGTCTGGTATCGCAAGGGCCTCGACAAGGAAACCCTCACCGAGGCCGACCTGCGCGACCCGGCGAAGATCCACATCTCGCTCGACGGTCCCGCCGACAAGGAAAACTGGGAGCAGGAGGAGGATGTGCTCGACACGTGGGCGTCGTCCTGGCTCTGGCCGTTTGCGACGATGGGCTGGCCCGACGTCGCCGCGCAGAAAGCCGCCGGCCTCGATTATTTCTACCCGACGAGCACGCTCGTCACCGGTCCCGACATCATCTTTTTCTGGGTCGCCCGCATGATCATGGCTGGATTGGAATTCGTCGGCGAGCCGACGAACTCCAATCCAAAATTTAGGGAACTCGCGCAGCGAGTTCCCTTCCGGAACGTTTACTTCACCGGCATCATCCGCGACCAGCAGGGGCGCAAGATGTCGAAGTCGCTCGGCAATTCGCCCGACCCGCTCGACCTCATCGACAAGTACGGCGCCGACGGTCTGCGCTTCGGCATCATCTCCATCGCGCCGCAGGGCCAGGACATCCGTTTCCAGGAAGACCGCATCGAGGGCGGCAAGAACTTCTGCAACAAGCTTTGGAACGCCTCGCGCTTCCGCCAGATGAGCGGCCCCGCCGGCGACAATTCCTCGCTCGCCGCCATCCTCGCCCGCCTCACGCTCGCGCAGTTCGACGCCGACGATCACGCCATCCTCCAGCGTCTCGTCGCGACCACGGCCGATATCGAGCGCTGTTTCCGCGAGTTCGAATTCAGTGCCGCCGTGCAGGCGCTCTACAGTTTCTTCTGGGGCGATTTCTGCGACTGGTATGTCGAGGTCTCCAAGGCTAAACTCCAAAACGAGGCGACGAAGCTCAACTGCCTCGCGTTGCAGGATCTCATCCTCCGCCAGACGCTCCTGCTCCTGCATCCCTTTACTCCATTCATCACCGAGGAGCTCTGGGAAAATCTGGGGTACCTTGGCGAAACTCCAAACTCCAAATCTCAAACGCCAAACCCGAAACCCGGAACCCGGAACCAGCAGTTCCTCATGCGCGATGTCCGTCTCGAGTCGGCGGATTCGTTTACAGCAGCGCTGGCCGCGCACGGCCTGACGCCGGATCGCGTGGCCGCCGAATCGGTCGAGAAACTCAAGGCGCTCGTCTCCCAATGCCGCGCGCTCAAGGCCGAGCACAACCTTGCCAGCCGCCGCGACGTCCGCCTCTTCCTGAAAACGCCCGATGCCGACTGGGCCATCGTCTCTGCTGCGCTCGCCAAGCTCACCCGCATGTGCGGCGCAAAGGAGTTCACCCGCCGCGACGACGTCGAAAACCTGCCCGCCACAGTCACGCCTCTGGGTACGCTCTATCTGGACCTTACAGTTTCGGTGGATTCATCCGCCGAAACTGTGCGCTTGACGAAGGAGCTGGAAAAAATCGCGCAGCACATCGCCGGCACCGAGGCCCGCCTCAACAACCCGACCTTTGTCGGCAAGGCCCCACCCGCGGTGATCGAAGGGGCGAAGAAACAGCTCGCCGACCTTAAGGCGAAGCAGACCGAACTCCAACGCCTGCTTGCGGCGTTGGGGTAGGTTTTGCCGTTGTAGGGCGGGGTCGCCGAACCCCGCCGCATATCTCCCCAATCCGCGGCGGCAATCGGCGATGCCGCCCTACATTGTGCCCGTCTTCCCCGGAACCGCCATTGCTGCTGGCGGTCTCGTGCAGAACGCTTATTCTTACCTGACGATGACTCGCCGGATGTTCCTCCTCGCCGCTGCTCTACTGGCTGTCGCTTTGACGGCCACGGCATGGGCGACGGACCTCGTGCGCTTTTCCCAAGTGCTCACCGCCGAGCAGCGGGTGGTCACCGGTCTCGATCAACTTACCTCCGACCAGCTCGCCGTGCTCGACGCCCTCGTGCGCCACGACGATGCCTACGCCGTGCCGTCCACGCTCGCGCATCCGCGCCCGGCGCGTTTCTCGCAACGGCTCAACGCCGACGAGCGCCGCAATGCCGGGCTGACCCGCCTGTCCATCGACCAGCTTGCCCGCCTCGACGCCCTGGTCGAGCAGCGTGTACCGCTGCGTGTTCCTGCCGTTGTTTCTGCCTCCGCTGTGACCACGCCCACCGTGGAGGTGGAACGCGTTCGCCCGCAGATTCACGGCGAAGTCACGCTGGGGATGGGGTGGGGCAGCGGCGGTTATAGCGAGATGGGTGGCTCCATGGTCGTCGATTACTCCGATCCCGCGCACGGCCTCGACCTCTTGATGGGCTACTCCGAAGTGCACACGAAAGGTTCCTACCTGTATCGCGGTTGCCCCGAAACCTTCGCCGGGCCCTCGGGCCGGTGGCGGTAATGCCGCGCCAGGGCGCAACGGTTGTGCGGAGCCCTTCTTCCGTGTAGCCGCCCGTCTTCACATGCGGTCCGGAGATCCGCGTCGTAATCGCCGCGGCTACAGGTCGATCTTCCGAGCGTAGCCGCACCGCTTACGGTGCGGCCGGTTTCGCGGCTGTCCCCCTCAGCATTGAATCCGCGTCGCGACCGTCGCGCCTGCCAGATGCCGGCCTCACGGGAACTTTTGAGTGGCTTCGATGCCGGGAAAGGGCAGATTGGCTGTGTCCCCTCAACCCGGCTTTTCCACCATGAAGCTCTTCCCTCTGGCCCTCCCGATCTGCGTTCTCTTGTGTGCCGGCTGCGGGCATCTCGACACCACCCCCGAGCCGATTGGCGACCGCACGCTCAACGGCACGGTGAACTACAGTACCGCCGTGGCGTTGGCGCCAGGCGCGGTGGTGACCGTGCGTCTGCTCAACGTCTCGCCGGACGCTGCGCCGGGTCAGGTGCTCGATGAACAGACCATTACCGTCACCGGAAATCCGCCGGTGCCATTTCAACTCACCTACAAGGCCGAGGACATCCAGCCGCCGAAACGGGCCCGGGTCGAGGCACGCCTCGCGGTGAACGGCAAACTGCGCTTCTACTCGGTCGCGGCCTATCCCGTCACACCGGGCAATGCCGACTCCCAGATCGCACTCTGGATGGATTCGGCGACCAAATAAACGCCCCGGGCTCGGTTCGCCCAGACCCGGTTCAGCATGGCATCGTGCGGACGATGATCTCGTCCGATGCAGAGCAAGGTAGCTGGTTCCTGGAGTAAGAAGATTTGGCGTCAACCAGTCGTCTATCTGGATTGGTAAAAATTCGCTAACTTTATCTAGATAAAATATCTTGCCCGATAAAGGCTTGTAACAGTAGCCGATTCTGTTTTTTAATAAGTCGATCGGCTTAACATACGCCAGCCTGTTCAGCCTTTGGTTCTTCGTCGTTCGATATCCGTGCCCCTTTAAGACTCAAACGTAACTGTGTGAAATCAATCAGCCATGAATAGTACACCGTCTTTCGCCCAATTGAGAACCGTGAAATCCTGGATGCATGTCATGCGCCAGTCTATCGCCGTTGGCCTGCTCGCGATAGGATTCTGCACGAGTGCATCGGCGCAGACTTTTGGGATCAGCACGCTCGCCGGCCAGCCGAACTCGCCCTCCTTTCTTGACGGGACCGGCGGCGGAGCCCGGTTCAACAATCCAGCAGGTGTGGCGGTGGATGGTTCGGGCAACGTTTACGTAGCCGACACCAATAACCACGTGATCCGCAAGGTTACGCCGGCCGGCGTGGTCACCACGGTGGCCGGCCAAGCTGGCACTCCGGGCAGCGCCAATGGCACTGGTGGCACGGGCGGCACCGCCCAGTTTAGATTCCCGTATGGCGTTGCGGTGAACAGCACGGGCACCACGCTCTATGTGGCCGACACCTATAACCATACGATCCGGGTGATCGACATCTCCGGAGCCACGCCCTCCGTGACCACCTTGTCTGGCTCAGCTGGCGTCTCTGGCAGCGCAGATGGCGTTGCCCCCGCGCGGTTCAATTATCCCCAGGGAATCGCGGTGGCCGGCCTCAATCTCTACGTGGCGGACACCAGCAATCAATCGATCCGCAAAATCGTAATTTCATCGGCCACCGTTTCGACGCTGGCCGGACCCGATGGCTCCTCGGGCAACGTGCCCGGCACCACGGGGGGAATCGCCAACGCCACCGGCCCGGCGGCCCGGTTCAACTTTCCCTATGCCGTCGCCGCGGACAACACGAATGTTTACGTGGCCGACCATGGCAACCATGCCATCCGCCAGATCGTAATCGCGTCGGGTGCGGTCACGACGTTGGCGGGCACGGGCTCCAGTGGCACCGCCGACGGCACCCTGACGGGAGGAGTGAGCAGCGCGACCTTCAACAGCCCCGGAGGAATCACGGTGGACAGCACCGGTTCGACCCTCGGCACCACGCTTTATGTGGCCGATTCCGTGAACAATGCGATCCGCAAGGTGGTTATTGCGACGGGCACCGTGACCACGCCGGCCGGCACCATCGGAGTCGGTGGCGCCGGATTTGCCGATGGAGTCGGCACGGCGGCCAAGTTCACCGGACCTCTCGGCATCGCCTTGGATGGGGCGGGCAATTTCTACGTGGGCGACACCAACAATCAGCTGATTCGCAAGGGAGCGGTGGCGGTCGCGCCCGCGATCACGAGCGGCAACGCCACCACGTTTTCGGTGGGAGCTGCCGGCACTTTTACGGTAACGGCCACCGGTTCGCCGGCGGCAACCTTCACCATCACCGCAGGATCCCTGCCCTCCGGTGTGACGCTGACCACCAACGCGGGAGCGAACACCGCCACGCTGGCCGGCACGCCGTCGGCCGCAGGCTCTTTCCCGGTTACGATCCAGGCGAGCAACGGAGTGGGAACCGCCGCGACGCAGAGCTTCACCCTGACGGTGAATCAGGCTCCTGTGATCACGAGTGCCAACAACACCGCGTTCTCGGTCAATACGGCGGGCACTTTCCAATTTGTGGCGACCGGCTCACCGGCGCCGACCTTCAGCATCATAGCCGGCACCTTGCCCAGCACCGTGGCCACGTTGAGCGCCGGCGGATTGCTCACCGCCGCGCCGCCATCGAGCACGACGGGCTCTCCCTTCACCTTTACGGTCCGGGCGACCAATTCCAGCGGAACCAACGACCAGGCTTTCACCCTCACGGTGCAAAATGGCGCCTCGATCAGCGTGCAGCCGGTCAGCCAGACCGTGGCGGCAGGTGCGACTGCGACGTTCACCGTCACCGCCGGTGGCTCTCCGGTGCCGAATAGCTATACGTGGTATCGGCAGACCGGAGGCGGCGGCTTTGTCTCCCTCGTTCCGGATAGTGGCGCCTACAGTGGCACGGCTACGGCAATTTTGACCGTGAGCAGCACGACCCTGGCGATGAGTGGCGATCAATTCGAGTGCGTGGTAAGCAATGGCGTGGGAGTCCCGGTGGTCTCCGGGACGGCAACTCTGACGGTCGCGCAAGCACCGGTTATCACCAGTGTGAACGCATATACGTTCGTCGTAAATGTCGCCGGATCCTTCCAGGTAGTGGCGACCGGTACGCCCGCGCCGACCTTTAGCATCGTCTCCGGCTCCCTGCCCAGTTCGGTGGCGACGCTGAGTTCCAGTGGATTGTTGTCCACCACCGGACCGTCGAGCACCACGGGTTCGCCCTTTACCTTCACGATCCGGGCGACCAACGCGGGGGGGACCAACGACCAGAGTTTCACCCTTAACGTCTCGCCGACGCCGCTTGCGCCGCAGATCACCACCCAGCCGCTGGCTCAATCGGTTGGCCTGGGTCAGAATGCCACCTTCACCCTGGTTGCGACCGGCAGCCCCGCCCCGACCTATCAGTGGCAACGCCTGCCCAGCGGTTCGTCCACCTGGTCTGCCCTGGCCGACGACACCACTTATGGCGGCACCGCGACGGCGAGCCTGACGGTGACCGGCGTCACCATGTTCATGAACGGCGATCAGTTCCAATGTGTCGTGAGCAACGCCAACGGCAGCGTCACGAGCACCGCCGTTCCGCTCACCATCAGCCTGGGCTCCTCCTTCACCACCATTGCGGGATTGGCCGGAAGCACGGGCAGCAGCGATGGCACCGGCACGGCGGCACGGTTCAACGGGCCGACGGGGGTCGCGGTGGACAGCTCGGGCAATATCTTTGCGACGGATTCCTCCAACAATACGATTCGCCTGATCACCCCGGCCGGGGTGGTGACGACCATCGCGGGCGCGGCCGGCAGCCGCGGTAGTGCCGACGGGCCGGCCAACACCGCGCGATTCAACCAGCCGACCGGCATCGCGGTGGATGCCTCCGGCGTCCTTTACGTGGCGGATACCGGCAACAATACCATCCGTCGGCTCAGCCCTTCAACGGGCGGGGCGTATTATGTCACGACCTTGGCCGGTACTGCCGGCGTTTTCGGCAGTGTCGATGGAACCGGCAGTGCGGCCCAGTTCTTCCATCCCTATGGCGTCGCGATCAACTCCATTGGAAATCTTTATGTGGCCGATACGCAGAACGGCACCATCCGCCTGGTCACTTCCGCCGGAGTGGTGTCGACGCTGGCGGGATCGGCGGGCAATTACGGCACCGCCGATGGCACCGGCAGTGCTGCCCGGTTCACCTTCCCCTATAGTGTGGCGGTGGATACTGGCGGCACGCTTTACGTCGCCGATTCCTTGAACCACACGATTCGGAAAGTCACCCTGGGCGGAACCGTCACCACCTTTGCCGGCCAGGCGGGCATTGCCGGCAGCCGGGATGCCACCGGCACGCTGGCCCAGTTTAACCAGCCCTGCGGCGTGGTGGTGGATGGCACGGGCAATGTATTCGTGTCCGACACCAGCAACAGCACCATCCGGGAAATCACGCCGGCCGGGGTGGTCACCACCCTGGCGGGATTGGCGGGCAGCACCGGCAGTGCCGACGGCAGCGGCAGCGGGGCGCGGTTCAATCGTCCCTTTGGCATCGCCGTCGACTCTTCGGGCCATGTGATCGTGGCGGACTCGGGCAACAACACGATCCGCTCGAGCGGAAACGGGACGACTGCTGCGCCGCAAATCCTGGTGCAACCGTCGAGCCTGACCAAGACCGTGGGCCAGATCGCCACCTTTACCGTCTCGGCCACCGGCATCCCCGCGCCGGGCTATCTGTGGCAGCGGCAGGCCAGCGGCAGTTCGACCTTCGTCAACCTGACGGACAATGGCACCTATAGTGGAACGGGCACGGCGACCTTGACGGTAAACATCACCAGCGCGGCCATGAGCGGCGACCAGTTCCAATGTGTTGTCGGCAATGGCGTCAGCCCGAACGCGATTTCCAGCGCGGCGCTCCTGACTTTAAATACCTACATCGCCCCGGTCATCACGACTTCCCCCGTGTCGCAAACCGCCGTGGTCGGCGCCACCGTCACCCTGACGGCCGCCGCCAGCGGCAGTCCCGACCCGGCTTATCAGTGGCGCATCAACGGCAACGACATCACGGGTGCGACCAGCACCACGCTGACGCTGAGCAATGTGCAGCTCGCCGATGCCGGCGATTACACGGTGGTGGCGACCAATTCTTATGGTCTGGCCGTCAGTGCACCCGCCACGGTGACCGTGGTGACCGCGTCCACCGCGCCGGTCGTCTCGCTGCAACCGGCTTCACAAGCCGTGGTGGCGGGTGGCTCGGTCACGTTCAGTGCGCTGGCCGTGGCCGCCCCGGCCGCCGCCTACCAGTGGCGTCTGAATGGCGTCAATCTCGTCGGCCAGACCAACGCCACGCTGACCCTGGCCAACGTGCAGGCGGCCAACGCCGGCCAGTACGATGTCGTCATCTCCAACTCCCTCGGCTCAGTGGTCACCAGCGCGGCGACCCTGCGGGTGCTCGCCCATGGTTATGCCGGCATCTATTTCGGTTCCTACGGACCGGGCCTGGGCAGCTTCGCGCTCTATATCCGGGCCGACAACACCGGCGTGGGGCTCTTCAGCAAAATGCCGGGCGCGACCAATGCGTTCGTCAATTACAACATCACGGTCAGCGATGCCGGGGTGTTCTCCTTCCTGTCTCCCGCAACCACCACCGATAACCCGGTGGCTGCCGACCAGCTCGGCAATGGCTCCGGCGGACCGGTCGCGGCGGCCACCGGCTATATGATCACCGGGTCGATCGGCACCGACGGTTCGGTGTCCGGGACCATCACCGGCGCCCCGGGCGCGTCGCTCTCGGGTACCAGGGCGGCGGATACCGGCGCCACCCAGGCGGTGGCCGGCTATTTCCAGGCGAGCACGTCCTTGAACTCGGCCACGACCCTGGTCATCGCGGGCGCCACGGGCCAGGCTTTCGCGCTCACGCAAACGGCCACGACGGCCGACGCCGGCCTCGGCACCATCAGCGCCGCGGGCAACTTTGCGATCACCACCACCGGCCTGGGCTCCATCACGGGCACGGTGACGGCCGCGACCGCCCAGCTGGCCGCTTCGGCGGTCACCGCGCTGGGCCAGATCACGACCTTTACGGGGGCCAGCGAGGCCGTCCTGGCGACACAGCGACTCTCGAGCATCTCGACCCGGGCCCGCGTCGGCACGGGCGACTCGGTGGTCATTGCCGGTTTTATCATCACGGGCCAGGAATCCAAGTCGGTGATGATCCGTGCCGTCGGGCCGACGCTGGCCACCTTTGCGGTGAGCGGTACGGTGGCTGCGCCCAAGCTCGATCTCTACCGGGTCGGCACCAGCGCGCCCATCGCCACCAATACGGGATGGACGACCGCCGGCAATACCGCGGGCATCATCGCGGCGGCGGCGCACAGCGGCGCCTTTGCCCTCGGCGCTGGGAGCGCCGACTCGGTGATCCTCACCACGCTCGCTCCAGGTAGTTACACGGCCATCATGAGCAGTGCCACCAACACCCCGGGGGTGGGTCTGGTGGAGGTTTACGATTTGTCCGCCCCGGTAGTGGGGCAAAAGATGATCGATATTTCCACGCGGGCCGCCGTGGGCACGGGTGACAACGTGCTTATCGCCGGTGTGTACGTCGCCGGTACGGTGCCCAAGCGGGTGCTGATTCGCGCCGTCGGCCCCGGTCTGGCGTCCTACGTGTCGGGCTCGCTGCCGTCACCGCAACTCGCGCTCTACCGCGGTACTCCGGGGGTGCTGAGCGCCCAGAACGCGGGCTGGAGTGTCTCGCCGGATGCGAGCGCCATCTCCGCCGCCTCGGCGCAGGTCGCCGGTCTGGCGTTGGCCACCGGGGATGCGGCGATGATCGTGAGCCTGGACCCCGGGGTTGCCTATACGGCGCAAGTCACCGGCGCGAACGGGGCCTCGGGAATCTGCCTGGTGGAAATCTACGAGCTGCCGTGAGTCCGATTCATTCCTGAGTTGCTGCGACCGTCCGGTCTCTGCGCTCAAGGCCGGTGCCGCCCCCGGAAAAACACCTCCGGGGGCGGTCCGGTCTTTTGGCCCGACGCAGGAGCGGCAGGTCTCGCCTCAAGCATCCGGCCCGGCGGCCCCGCCATGTTTTCCTTGCCGTTCCCGGCGGACGGCGGCTCCATCGATGCTTCCCCTTCGCGCCCATGCAACCCGACGAACTTGCCGCCTACCTGAAACCGAAGATTCGTACCGTGCGCGGCTGGCCCAAGGCCGGCGTCAATTTCCGCGACGTGACGACGCTCTTCCACGACCCCGAGGCGTTTCGCGTCATGGTGGAATCGTTTTCCCTCGACTGCCTGGCCCTCAAGATCGACCTGATCGCCGCCATCGATGCGCGCGGCTTCATCATCGGCGGCGCGCTCGCCTACCAGATGCACCGGCCATTCGTGCTCGTGCGCAAGAAGGGCAAGCTGCCGTTCAAGACCGTGACGGAGGATTACGCGCTCGAATACGGCACGGCCACGCTCGAGATCCATGCCGACGCTTGCAAGCCCGGCGACCGGGTGTTCGTCATCGACGATCTGATTGCCACCGGCGGCACGCTGCTGGCGGCGGCCAGGCTCTTTCGTTCGCTCCGCGGCGAAGTGGTGGGGGTGGGTGCGATCATCGACCTGCCCGAACTCGGCGGCACGAAACGGCTCACCGAGGCCGGCCTGCGGGTGCACACGCTTTGCGGTTTCGACGAAAACGAGTGAGGTTGCGCGATGGCGCTCACGATCTGGTGCAACGGCAAATTTGACGACGCAGCCACCCGCCTGCTGCACGAGGGCCTCCGGCCGCACCGCCTCATCGTTTCCGTCCACCGCCAGGCTTCGGTGCTGGCCGCGGGCGAATCCGACCCGACCCTGGCGGAGGCCGACATCGCGTTTGGCCAGCCCACGGCCGACGATTGCCGGCAAAGCCCGCGGTTACGCTGGGTGGAGGTGTCCACGGCCGGCTACACGCGTTACGACACGGAGGCCTTTCGCGAGAATTTCCGGGCTCGCGGCGCGATCTTCACCAACGCCTCGGGGGTCTTCGCCGAGTCCTGCGCGCAGCACGTACTGGCGATGATGCTGGCGTTGGGCCGGCAGCTCCTGCCGTCCTACCGCGACCAGTTGCAGGATCATTCCTGGCATCATACCGAGCGGCGCTATCGCTCGCGCCACCTCACGGGGCAGACGGTGCTGCTGCTCGGCTACGGCGCCATCGGCCGGCGGCTGATGGAGCTGCTGGCGCCGTTCCACTGCACGATTTACGCAGTGCGGCGGCAGACCCGCAGCGAACTCGGCGTGCACATCGTGCCGGTGGACGACCTCACCCGGGTGCTGCCGCTCGCGGACCACGTGGTCAATATCCTGCCGGAAAACGACGCGACATTGAACTTCGTAAACGCCCGGCGGCTGGCCTGCCTTCAGCCGGGCGCGAAGTTCTACAATGCCGGCCGCGGCACGACCGTCGACCAGCGGGCTTTGCTCCACGCGCTGGAGGCCGGCCGGCTGGCGGCGGCGTACCTCGATGTGATGGAACCCGAGCCGCTCCCGCCGGATCATCCGCTCTGGACGGCGCCCAACTGCTACATCACGCCGCACACCGGCGGCGGACGTCACGATCAGGACGAGGCGCTCGTCCGGCATTTCCTGGCCAATCTGGAGGCGTTCACGCGCGGCGGTCCGATGACCGACCGGGTGATCTGAGGGAAAGCGGATAGCGGATAGCGGAAACCGGAAAGCGGATACCGGATGGGGATCGCACCCCCAAAGGCGCAGTTGGATTTACTACTGATCCAACCCCGGGCGGTTTTAACCACGAATGGACCTGACGAATATACACGAATGAAAACGGGATAAGGGTGTCGGAGATTCAGAGGTCACCTTCTCCCGCAAGGAATCGATCACGGGGCAGTTCCTTTCATTAGTGTCAATTAGCGTTCATTAGTGGTTAATGTATCTCCGAATTCTGAGCCAACAGATCCAGGTTGATCGTCTGCCAATCCGGCTGCGAGGCGTCGCTCACTGGTGGGCTGTAGACGCTTGGTCTGCCGATCCGTCGAGCTCGGCCAGGGCCTTTTGCGCCGCCTGGTGCTTGGGATCGAGTTTGAGCGCGAGTTGCAGGCGTTCGCGGGCCTCGGTTTTGCGATCAAGCTTGGCGAGCATGCGGCCGGCGGCGGCATGCATGGCGGCATTCTTGGGCTGCAATTGGCTGGCGGCCTCGAAGTGTGTCAGGGCACCGGCAAAATCGTCGGCATTTTCCGCGATGTTCCCCAGTTCGATCTCACCGAGAAACGGATTAAGTTTGAGCACCCGCTGCGCGTACTCCCCGGCTTTCTCCGGGCTGCCGCCGGCGATCTCGGGGGCGTTGCGGTAAAAGCGCGCCAGACCGATCAGGCCGGGGAGATGGTTCGGATCGAGCGCGACGGAGCGCTCGAACGCCTTTCTCAGCTTCGTCGCGAGAAACGGAACCTGGATGAACGGCGCCTCGGCCATGCGTTGGCTCAGAACAATGCCGAGCGCCGAGAAATAGTCGGGCTTGGTCGGATCGAGCTTCGTGGCTTGTTCCAGCAGCGTGACCGCTTCCTCGGTGCGCTTCTGGCGTTGCCGCACGAGCGCGAGCTGGTGGCATACGGCGGCGTCGGGTGTGTCGCCCGTGGCGAGCGGAGCGAGCAGCGTCTCCGCGGACGCGAGATCGCCCTGGTCGAAGGCGGCCTTGGCCTGCGCCAGGAGGGTGGTCGGCTGCGCGTGAATCGTGCTGGCCAGGAACAGCAGCAGCGCCGTGGCGATGCTGCGCGGAATGAGTTGGAGGACTGTTTTCATCGTTTTGGTGGGAGAAATTCTCAGGTCTGTTGCAGGGCCTGGGTCGGGCTGACCCGCGCGGCCGCGAGGGCGGGGAGGGTGCTGGCTGCGATTGCCACGAGGGGCAGGAATACGGCGAGGCTGGCGAGCATCCAGGGTTCGTCCGGCGCCAGCCCGTGCAGCTGACTGCGCAGCAGGTGGGTGAACGCGAGTGCGCCCGCGACGCCGATGATCACGCCCATTGCGGCGAGGCGGCCCGCCCGGACGAGCATCCAGCGCAAAATCCCGCGCGGGCTGGCACCGAGTGCCATCCGCACGCCGATCTCCCGCCGGCGCTGGCTGACGGTGAAAGCCGTGCTGGCATAGATACCAAAGGCCGACAGCCCCAATGCGCCGAGCCCGAACAACCCGAACAGCCAGGCGCGCAAGCGGGGCTGCGTCGAGGTTTGGGCGATATTGTCCTCGAGCGTGCGCAGCGTCATGGTCAGCCCCGGTTCCGCGCGGCGCAACGCGGCCTGGACCACGGCGGTTTGCGCGACCCCGCCCTTCAGCCGCACGAGCAGGGTGGCGAAAAACCACGGCGATTGCCGGTACGGCACGTAGATGCGCGGCGGCGGGGGATCGGCCAGATTGTCCTGCCGCGTGTCGCCGACGACGCCGACGATCTCGCGATAATCGCTCGTCAGCCAGGGTACTGTCTGGATGCGCTGGCCGAGCGGATCCTGGCCGGGAAACAGCCGCTGCGCGAGAGCCTGGTTGATCACGCAGACCCGGGGTGCACGGAGGTCGTCGCGCTCTTCCAGGAAACGGCCACAGCGCAGGGGCAGCTTGAGCGTGGCCAGCAGGCCGGCGCTGGCCGAGTCGAACACCGCCTCATCGGCGTTGCCGGCCTCGCGCGGTCGGCCCTGCACCCAGAACGGGTAGCGCAGCGAGATGCCGCAGAGCGGCGCACTCGAGTCGAGCGCCACGGATTCGACCCCGGGCGTGCGGCGCAATTCCTCCAGCAGGCGTTCATAATAACGGCCCAGCTCGTCGAAGTTGTTCCACCGGCTTTGCCCTGGAGCGACCCGGACCGCGACCACGCCGCGCGGATCCAGGCCGGGGTCGGTGCGCTGGAGCGCGAGCAGGCTGCGCGCGAGCACCGCCGCGCCGGTGAGCACGATCAGCGTCAGCGCGATCTGGCCGGCGACGAGGGCCGCCTGCGCGCGACTGGTGAAATGGCTCGAGGTCCCGCGCGTGCCGGCGGATTTCAGCAGCTCGTTGACGTTGCTGCGCAGCACCTGCCAGGCCGGCAATAATCCGAAGACCACGCCGGTCAGCGCCGAGAGTCCGAGCGCGTATCCGAGTGCCGTGCCGTCCACGGCAATGGCGTGCGAGCGCGGCACGAGTCCGGGCGGCAGCTGATGGGCGAGCCACGGCAGCCCGCCGGCTGCCAGCGCGGCGCCCGCGAGGCCGCCGGCCACCGCCAACAGGAGGCTTTCCCACAGCACGCTGCGGGCCAGCGCGTGGGGCGTGGCGCCCAGCGCGAGGCGCAGTGCCAGTTGTGGCATGCGCACGAGCCCGCGCGAAAGCATGAGATTGGCGAGGTTGACGCATGCCACCAGCAGGACGAGCCCCACCGCCCCGATCAGCAGCAGCAGCGAACTACGCAGGCTGCCGATGCGTTGTTCCAGCAACGGCTGGAGGGTGATCGTCCAGCCCTGGTCGATCGCTGGATATTCCCGGGCGAGCGTGCCGGCGATGGCCGTTACCTCGCTTTGCGCGGTGGCCAGCGAGGCGTGCTCATTGAGCCGCCCGATGGTGGTCCAGAACCGGGAGTCGCGGGCCAGGTTTTCCGGCGCCTCCACGGCAAACGGCAGCCATACGTCGACAAATTCCGGCTCGCGAAACTCATCGGGCATGATGCCGATGATCGTGGTCGGCTGCTCGCCGAGCATCACGGTTTCACCGATGACGCCGCGCTGTTCGCCGAAGACGCGCTGCCAGCAGGCGTGCGAAATCAGCGCGGTGCGTGGCGCGCCCAGGCTGAACTCCTCCGGGTGGAAACTCCGGCCAAGCCGGGGGGCGATGCCGAAGACGGAAAAAAACTCCTCGGTGACGAGACCGCTGACCAGCTGCACGGAGTCACCGGCGGGCGAAACATAGGAGGTGAAATCGGGGCGGAACGCCGCCAGCCCGGCAAACGAAGTGGCGCGTTCGCGCAGGTCCCGAAAATCGGCCGCGGAAAGCGATGGCTGGACGAGGGCCTTGGCGGCGTTGCGGGCGCTGAAACCCACGAGGCGGTGCGGAGCGGGGTAGGGCAGCGGCGAGAGCACGATTGACCGGAAGATCGAGAAAATCGCCACGTTGGCGCCGATGCCGAGGGCGAGAATGGCGATCGCCGGCAGGGCGAAGCCGGGGGCGCGGCGGAGCTGGCGCCAGGCGGTGCGGAGTTCGAGGAGCAGAATGGTCATGGTGGAGTGAATGGCCGCACGCTAGCAGACGTGCGGAGCCACCGCATCCGACGGAAGTCATGCTCGTGGTCATGCTCCGGCACGCTCGCGGTCACGTCCGGGGAACTCGCGGCCGCCAGTAGCAGTGGCGTGACAGCCGCGATAACGTCCCCGCCCGGTTCAGCCATACCCGCCTGCTCCTCCCCGATGGACCAGCCGGAAGCGACACAAAAATGTAGCAATTGCTACATTTTTATGTCGCTTATCGGCACTGGATCTCCCGGCCGATCAGCGCCGTAAAAAGCATATTCTGCTATGAAAACAGGTTGATTAGAGAGCGGACACGGGGATTTTGGGCCTCCCTTGGTCTCCAGCCGCCCATACATATAGTGTAGCAATTGTTACATTTTAACGCGCAATTCAGGGCAAGAGAACCAGTTTGATTCTGCAGTGGCTGAAGATCTGCGCCCGTCAGATCAGGCCTAGGTCGCGGGCGCGGAGGGCGGCCTGGGTGCGGTCGAGGACGCCGAGTTTGCCGAGCACATTGGTCATATGGTTCTTCACCGTGCCCTCGGCGATCCGCAGGCGCGCTCCGATCTCCTTGTTGCTGCAGCCTTCGGCCAGCAGTTGCAGCACCTCACGCTCGCGACTGGAGAGGGGTTCGATCAGCGGTGCGGCCGAACGCTTCGGCTCCCGCGCAGAAAGCCGGTTGAGCTCGGTCACGACCTTGGCGGCAATGAGCGGATCGAGCACTGTCGTGCCGCGGGCGGCGGCGCGCACGGCATCGTAGAGTTTTTCCGCCGCACAGGCTTTGAGCAGATAACCGAGGGCACCCACGCGCAGAGCCTCAAATACCTCGGCATCTTCGTCGAAAGTCGTGAGGACGATGATGTGCGCATCCGGCTGGCTCGCGACGAGCCGGCGGGTGGCTTCGATGCCGTTCATCACCGGCATGCGCAAGTCCATGAGAATCACGTCGGGCCGGCAGGTGGCGGCGAGGGTGAGCGCCTGTTCGCCGTTCGCCGCCTCGCCCACGACCTCGAAATCCGGTTGCAGCGCGAGCAGCGTGCGCAGCGCTTCGCGAAACAGGGACTGGTCGTCGACCAGCAGGAGACGCACCGTTTTCAAGCCGGCACCTCCACCACCAGGGCGAAGCCGCCTCCGGGACGATTTCCGGCCACAACGGTGCCGCCGAGAAGCTCGATCCGTTCCCGCAGGCCACGCAGCCCATATCCAGGTTTGTCCGCCGGGTCGCCTGGCGCAGGGGTCGCGCCGCGGCCGTTGTCGAGCAGGGAAAACCGCAAGCGGGCCGGGTCGCGAAAATCGAGGATGAGATCGGTCGCCGTGGCGGCGGCGTGTTTGCGGATGTTGGTCAACCCCTCCTGCGCACAGCGGTAGAGCGCGTGTTCCACCGCGGCGGAGAGCGTGCGCGGAGTGCCCTCGATGTTCAGGCCGGGCGGTGGGGTGGTCGCAGAGGCCAGTTGGCGGAGCGCTTCGGCCAGCGGCGGGCGGGTGGCATCGGTGCGCAACGCGCCGACGGAACGGCGCACGTCGTCAAGCGCCTCGCCGGCCAGGCGGGCCGCCGTCTCGACCGAGGTTTGGGCCGGCCCGGGCTGGGCCGGTAGGAGGGCGGCGGCGGCATCGAGCTGCACCTTGATGACCGTGAGATAGTGCCCGACGCCATCGTGAATTTCCCGGGCCAGGCGGTTGCGCTCGCGCACGGTGGCGAATTCCTCGGTTTGCAGGGCGTGGGCGCGCAGCTTCTCGTTGGCGGCCGCCAACTCGGCGGTGAGAAACTCGGCGCGGGATTTGGCCGCCAGGGCCCGGACCGCGACGATGGTGAAGGCGACCGTGAAGACGAATGCCGCCAGATAGTCGATCGCGACCTGCACGAGGTCTCTGGTTCCGTAATAGTAACCGATCACGCCAACGCATACGCCGAAAAGATAGGCAATCACGACGGTGGCAGCTTTCCAGCTGAGTTCGAAAATCGACTGGCTGGCCACCGGCAATACCAGGATGAAGAAAAACCCGCGCACCGGGCTGACGAACAGCATGGTCGTCAACACGGCGCATTGCCCCAGATAGTAGAACGCCAGGGCCGGACGACGGTGGTCACCGATGAAGTTGTCGCCCAGGACGCCGAGCACGGCATAGAGACCACCCAGTCCGAAGGTGGCCCAAACCTGCCATTCCTGGCCGACGATGCGGGGGGCGAAAACGAACGATGCGAAAGCGGTGACGATCACACACCCGAAGGCGAGTTGGGTGTACCAGGAGTTTGGGCTTTGAGGGGGGCGCGCGAGCATCGGCGGGAGGTTAGCACAGATTGGCGCCCTTCGGATATAGGAGAAAAGTCATGCTGGCGGTCATGCCGGCCGGGGCGAGCGGTGGAAATCCTCAACGGCACGGTGGAATTCAGGACTGATCCTTTCATTTGTGCCAATTAATGTTCATTAGTGGTTACTACATCTGCGAAATTTCGGATCGAATCCTTATGTTGTCCATCTGCCAGTCTGGTTACGAAACCCTGCTCGCGCGGGAGCTGGAATCGGGTGGCATCGTGCCGCGCGAGAACGGACCGGGATGGGTGCTTGGGGAAAGCGGAGAGCGGAAAGCTTGCCCGCCTGGGCGGGCGAAAAGCGGAAAGCAGGAGGCAAAAGGCGGAAAGGTGGAGGACTGGGTTTTCCCACAGATGATTTTACGCGAACCGGCGGAGGTTCGTGGCGATTCGGTCAATGCGCTCGCGGCGCAGCTCGCGGATTTTTTCATGCGCAGCCTTGGCGCCGAGCGCGTGGAGACGGCGTGGCCGTGCGTCTTCGATGGGCCGGCGGAGCTCGTCGGGCTCGGGCGGCGCCTCAGCGGGGTGGACAAGGCGTTTCACGACATCCTGCGAAAACGCTTTTCGCGCGTGGCCAAGCTGGCCACACCGGAGCGACCGCGCGGCGTGACGCCGGCGCGTGGACTGTTCGTGTGGTTCGCCGATTTCGGACGCGCCTTCGCAGCCCGCGAGGTCTGGCTCAACGGCCAGCGCCGCATGGCCGACGATGCGGTGGCGCCGTCGCGCAGCTATCTGAAGGTCGAGGAGGCTTACATCGTGCTGGGCCGCGAGCCCGCGTCGGGCGAGACGGTTGCCGATCTTGGCGCCGCGCCGGGCGGCTGGAGCTTCAGCGCGGCGAAGCACGGCGCGCGGGTCGTCGCCATCGACAATGGTCCGCTCAAGGGCGGGGCGCTCGATCATCCGCTGATCGAACACCGGCGCGAGGATGCTTTCCGCCACCAGCCCGCCGAGGGCGCGGTCTACGACTGGCTCTTTTGCGACCTGCTGGAGGATCCGCATCACGTGCTGCACCAGATCGTCGAGCCCTGGCTCGCGCGGCGCTGGTGCCGGCGCTTCGTGATCAATCTGAAATTCGGCCGGGTGGATCCGCTGGCGCTGCTGTCCGAGCTGCGCGCGCCG
>DATJPQ010000040.1:0-24186 GCA_035506315.1 Opitutaceae bacterium | reverse complement strand
GAGATCGACCACGCGGTTGCTGTAGCCCCACTCGTTGTCGTACCACGACACGAGCTTGAAGAAGCGGCTGTTCAGCTCGATGCCGGAACCGGCGTCGAAGATCGACGAGGACTTGCAGTGGATGAAGTCGCTGGAGACAACCTCGTCCTCGGTGTATTCGAGGATGCCTTTGAGGTAGGTCTCGGACGCCTTCTTCATGGCGGCGCAGATGTCCTTGTAGGAAGTTTCCTTCGTCGTGCGGACGGTCAGGTCGACCACCGACACGGTCGGGGTCGGCACGCGGAGGGACATGCCGGTGAGCTTGCCCTTGACTTCGGGGAGCACGAGCGCGGTGGCCTTGGCGGCACCGGTGGTGGACGGAATGATGTTCTGCGCGGCGGTCCGGCCACCCTTCCAATCCTTCTTGGAGGGACCGTCGACCGTCTTCTGCGTGGCGGTGTAGGAATGGACGGTGGTCATGAGGCCTTCATCCACGCCGAAGCCTTCCTGGAGGAGAACCTTCACCACGGGCGCGAGGCAGTTCGTGGTGCAGGAGGCGTTGGAAATCATCTGGTGCTTGGCGGTGTCGTACTTGTCGTCGTTCACGCCCATGACGATCGTGATGTCCTCGTTCTTCGCCGGGGCGGAGATGATGACCTTCTTGGCGCCGGCCTTGATGTGGCCGTAGGCGCTCTTCGGATCGTCCTTGGCGCACTGGGTGAAGAGGCCGGTGGACTCGATGACGATCTGCACGCCCAGCTTGGCCCACGGCAGCTCGGCCGGGGTCTTGGCGCTGACCACCAGGATGTCCTTGCCGTTGACGATCAGAACATCGTCCTCGGTTTTGTCGGCCGCGGACTTTTTGGATCCGACCGTGCCGTTGAAACGCCCCTGGGTGGAGTCGTATTTGAGCAGATAGGCCAGGTTGTCGGCCGGGACGATATCGCCGACGGCGACCACGTCGAACGTCGTGCCGAGCAGGCCCTGCTCAACGAGGGCGCGGAAAACGAGGCGGCCGATGCGGCCAAAACCATTGATTGCGACTTTAACTGCCATGTTTCTCTCCGTTTTAGTATGGTTGAGTTCTGTTTCTGATGAGCTCCGCGCCGAAGCGCGAAGAGTTGCAGCAAACAAAGCCCCGCCGGCAAAATCAAGGGTTTAGATTACGCGTTTGTTGGCGGGTCTTGTGCAAATACTGCCGCCCAGACCCATCCGCACCACCCCAACTATGCTGAAAGTCTCCTTTCCCCAGCCACCGACGGCCCGCCGGACCAAGAGGTTGGCGTCGACGAGCGAGCCGTGGTTGCGCCCGATATCACCGCTGCCGGCCTTGCGCCAACCCATCAATTCTGACAGAGTGTTCCCATGCAAATTCACCCGCGCTGTCAGTGGTCCGTTCTTTTCTTCACCTGGTTTTCACTCGCCGCCGCCGCACCCGCCGCCACCCCGGTGCAGGAGCGTGCCGACGATTTTCTCGCGCTCGTCAACGCCGGCTACCAGGCGCTTACCCGCGTCGACCAGGAGGCCCTCTGGATGGCCGCCACCGATGTCTCCCCGGCGCACGACGCCGCCTCGGAGGCCGCCGGCAAGGCCTACGCCGCGTTCAATGGCAATCCGGCCTTGATCAACGAGGCGCGCGAACTGCTTACCCATCGCGCCGAGCTCAACGCCCTCACCGTGCGCGAACTCGAGCGGGCGCTGCTCAACGCCGCCGAGGGGCCGATGACCAATCCCGCGCTCGTCGCCGCGCGCGTCGCCGCCGAGACGCAGCAGGCTTCGATCATGAACAGCTTCCCTTTCAAACTTCGGGGGAAGCCGATCACGGCGAATGAAATCGACGACCTGCTCCAGTCGACCACCGATCTCGCCGAGCGCCGCGCGGTGTGGGAGGCGTCGAAGGAGTCGGGCCCTGCGCTCAAGCCCGGGCTCGTCAAGCTGCGCGACCTGCGCAACGGCGTCGCGCGCGAGCTGGGCCATGCCGATTATTTCGCGCTGCAGATGGCGGCCTACGGCATGACCACCGCCGAAATGGTGAAGTTGAACGACGACTTCATGCGCGAGTTGCGTCCGCTGTATCTCCAGTTGCACACCTGGGCGAAATACGAGCTCGCAAAAAAATACGGCCAGCCGGTGCCGAAGCTGATCCCGGCGCACTGGATCAATAATCGCTGGAGCCAGGAGTGGACCGGCCTGGTGAACGCCGCCGACCTCGACCCGTATTTCAAGGGCCGTACTCCCGAGTGGGTGGCGCAGACCGCCGAGCGGTTCTGGACCGGCCTCGGCTTTGCGCCGCTGCCCGCGAGTTTCTGGAAAGATTCCGACTTGTATCCCGTGCCCGCCGGCAGCCTGCGGAAGAAAAACACCCATGCCTCCTGCTGGCACATCGACCTCGCGGACGACATCCGTTCGCTCGAGAGCATCGAACCCAATGCCCAGTGGTTCTTCACCGCCCACCACGAGTTCGGCCACGGCCACTATTTCATGTGCTACACGCGGCCGGAAGTGCCGCCGCTGCTGCGCAACTCCGCCAATCCCGGCTTCCACGAGGGCATCGCTGAGCTCGGCGAAATCGCAGCCGCCCAGGTGCCCTATCTGCAGCAACAGGGCGTGTTGCCCGCCGACTTCAAGCCCGACGAGATCGCCTTCCTGCTCAACGACGCGCTGTCTTCCTCGATCCCTTTCATGTTCTGGGCGTCGGGCACGATGACGCACTGGGAGGCCGCCGTCTATGCCGGCAATCTGCCGGCTGACCAGTGGAACGCCCGCTGGTGGCAGTACGTGCGCGACTTCCAAGGAATCGAGCCTCCGGCTGGTGTGCGCGGCGAGGAATGGTGCGACGCCGCCACCAAGACGCACATCAACGACAATCCCTGCTATTACCCCAATTACGCCTTCGCGACCGTGCTGCGATTCCAGCTCCACGACTATATCGCGCGGAAGATTCTCCACCAGCCACCGCAACGCTGCAATTATGCGGGCAATCGGGAAGTCGGCGCGTTTCTCCGCAGCTTCATGGCTAAAGGCGCGACCGAAGACTGGCGCAAGGTGCTGCGCGACGCGACCGGCGAAGAGCTCTCGACGCGGGCGATGGTGGAGTATTTCCAGCCGCTGCAAGCCTGGCTCGAAGCCCAGAACAAGGGCCGCCCGATCGGCTGGGATTGAGGCCGGCAAAGATCGACGGGGCCTGGCTGTAGCGGCGGTCTATGTCCGCCGACGACGCGTTATGACCGGCGGTCATAGACCGCCGCTGCAGTTTTACGAACTACCTCACTGTCCGCGCCCTGGCGGCCAATCTCGCCCGCAAGCGGAAAAACCGAATTACTGATACCGCCAATTATCGCGCGGATGCCATTCGTCGTCCGCATACCGGCCCATCCACCGCCGTGCGGTCTCGCCAGCTTTCAGCTGGCCTTGGTCGTCATAATTTCGCGTGGGCAAATATCTTCGCGAGACGCCAGGCATTATCGGTCCTTCCTCGACTGATTACGCCCGCTACTGCATCAACCTCACGCCTCATTGCGCAACTGCTGACTCTTATTCGCCTGACGCATTCTTTTGACTCCCGCCTTCCCAACCGCATTTTCGCCTTCTCCCCACCGACAGCGTTGTCCCCGTCCCCTCGGAAAACGTCGTGTTTCATTTCCTCATCCTCCTCCTGTCTGAACGCTCAACCGCGATGGCCACCGCCGTCGAAGTCCGCCCGGCGTCGATGCTGCCTTTTGATCTTTTTTTCTAATTCTGAGAGTTTTGCTTGTAAGATGGCGTAATAACCAAACAAAACCTGCACCTTCCTTATGGTTCACGACTTGATCATTGGCATGGCCGGTTCCGGCGGCGATGGCATCGTTTCCGCCGGCGAATCGCTCATCACCTCCGCGGCCGCCGAGGGCTATTACGCCATTCTCACGAAAAGCTTCGGCTCGCAAATCCGCGGCGGCGAATCCTCCTGCCGCCTGCGTGTCTCCACCAAACCGGTACTGAATCCCGGCGGCACGCTCAGCGTGGCGGTGGTCCTGAGCTGGGATGACTTCCTGAAGTTCGGCGGCGAGCTGCCCATCGACGGCGACACCATCGTGATCTACGACAGCAAGTCCGGCATCGCCCCCGAGGCGATTCCGCTGCAAGGCGTGACGCCCGGGACGGTGCTCGCGATTCCGATCGAGGAACTGGCCATGCAGTCGGCCGGGATGCTGCAGGCGAAAAACAATCTGGTGCTGGGCCTGCTCGCCGGCTGGTTCGGCCTGTTCCGGAAGAGCCTGCTTGAAGGCATCCGGAAACGACTGTCCAAAAAGGGCGACGCCGTGCTGCTCAGCAACGAAAAGGCCTTTGCCGCGGGTCTGGATTACGCGGAGCAGAACCCGCTCAAGCCGGACCGCAGGCTGAGTCCGCCGGCCCGCGATCTCGCGCGCAAGCTCCTGACCGATGGCAACGAGATGTGCGGCGCGGCCGCGATCTTCGCCGGGTGCCGGTTTTTCAGCGGTTATCCCATCACGCCGGCCACGGAGATCATGCAGTACCTCAACCGCGAGATCTGGAAATACGGCGGCTCCGTGTTGCAGGCCGAGGACGAGATTGCCGGCATCGGCGCCGTCGTCGGCGCCTCGTTTGCCGGCGTCAAGGCCATGACCGCGACCTCCGGCCCCGGGCTTTCGCTCAAAGCCGAGATCCTCGGTCTGGCCAGCATTGCCGAGCTGCCGCTGGTCTGCGTCAATGTCCAGCGCGGCGGCCCCTCGACCGGCATGCCGACCAAGAAGGAGCAATCGGATCTGTTCGCCGCCGTTTTTTCCTCGCACGGCGACAACCTCCGCCCGGTGCTGGCGCCCATCAGCGTCGAAGACGTGTTCGCCGTCACCGTCGAGGCCTTCAACATCGCCGAGCATTATCAGACGCCGGTCATCGTGCTCTCCGACCAGGAGATCGCCCAGCGCAAGGAGGTCGTCAATCCGATCGACGCCTCCCAATTTCATCTGATCAACCGGCACCATCCGACCGCCAAGGAACTGGAAAACTATGTCCGGTTCCGCAATACCAAGTCGGGCGTCAGCCCCATCAGCCATCCCGGCATGGCCGGCGGCAACTACCTGGCTTCGGGCATCGAACACAACGAGGCGGGCGAACCGACCGCCAACGGCCAGACGCATGCGCGGATGAACACGAAGCGCTTCAAGAAACTCGCGCCTCTGAAACACCGCGACGACCTCTTCATCATCGAAGGCGACGAAGAGGCGCCCATCGGTGTCATCAGCTGGGGCAGCGTCGGCGGGGTCGCGTTGGAAGCGGTCCGCCATGCGCACGCCGAGGGCATCAAGGTCAAGTTGCTGATCCCGAAACTGCTCTATCCGGTGGCCGAGGAGATCTACCAGGACTTTTTCGCCTCGTTGCGCAAATGCGTCGTCATCGAACAGTCGCATCAGGGGCAGCTCCATCGCATCATCCGCATGTCGGTGACGGTGCCCGACGAGTATGTTTCGCTGGCCAAGAGCGGCTCCAATCCCATCTCGCCGCTCGAAGTCTACGAAAAGATCCACGAGATGGCCCTGGCCCTGCAACGGCAGCTCGGCGTCGGGCTGAATCCCGATTTCGGCTAGACGCCCGCCACCGCCCCCGCGCCCACCCGTTTACTTCACCAATCTTTCGAATTCCCATGAGTGCAGATTGCGCATGCGCAGAACAACCCGCGGCCTACACGGTCAAGGATTACCGGAGCGACCTGAAACCGATCTGGTGTCCTGGTTGCGGCGACTACGGCGTGGTCACGGCAATCTACCGGGCGCTGGTCGCCATCGGACGCCCGCCCCACGAGATCGCCTTCGTCTCCGGCATCGGCTGCTCCAGCCGCATCCCGGGGTACACCACGGCCTACGGTTTCAACAGCGTGCACGGTCGCGCGCTGCCCATTGCCCAGGGCATCAAGCTGGCCAATCCGAACCTGCTGGTGCTGGTGGCCGGAGGCGACGGCGACGGTTTCTCCATCGGTGGCGGCCACGTGCCGCACGCCATCCGCCGCAACATGGACCTGACGTACATCGTCATGGACAACCAGATTTACGGCCTGACCAAGGGCCAGCTGTCCCCCACTTCGCCGCGCGGCCAGGTCACCGCCTCCTCCTCTTACGGCAGCATGGAGGAGCCGGTGAATCCGTTGCTCTATGCATTGGCCTACGGCGCCGGCTTCGTGGCCCAGGGTGTGCCGGTCGACATGGAAGGGCTGGCCAGGATGATCGAAGAGGCCATCCGGTATCCAGGATTTGCCTTCGTGAACATCCAGTCGCCCTGCGTCACGTACGGCGAGGCCGAGACGCAGATGAAGGTGCAGCGGTCCAGGATGCGCAAACTCGAGGCGGAAGGGCACGATGTCACCAACCGGATTCGCGCGATGGAACTGGCGGCGGATTACGGCAAGACGCTTTATACGGGGGTATTTTATCGCAACCCGAACCCGCCGCCGACCTACGGCGACGAAGTCGCAAAGCTGCAGCAGGAGATGAAACCGAAGGCCCTGCCCATGGAGCAATTGCTCTCGGGCTGGTGGCAGGAAAAGTAGGCGGCAAAGGGCGGACCTCATCGTTCGTGTAGGGCTGGACCTTGTGTCCAGGCCGCACGTCTTCGCCCGGCATTTTCGGCCCAAATTCGGCACGGCCCGGACGCGAGGTCCGGCCCTACACCTGATCGGCGAACCGGCCAAGGCGCCGCGCCGGAAGCGGCGCGGCTGCCTCCAGACGATGCACCGGTGCAACTTTACCGGCAGATGTCGTCCAGGAAACCGTTCATCCGCTTGTAGCGGGCGAGGCGGGCCAGCGCGGCGGCGCAGCGTTCCGCCGTGGCCAGGCCGGTATTCTCCGCCAGCAGCACGATGTAGCGGGCGATGCCTTTGGCGAAATTGAGCCGGCCTTCCTCGCTGATGCCGTAAAAACGCGCCCGCTGACGGTAACCTGCGGGCGTGTGGTCGCCCAGCGCGGCCTTCTCCGCGCGACCGCCCCCGGCCAGCACATAGAGGAAATTGTACTCGAACCAGAACATGTAATCGGGACTCGGGGTGAGCGCCTCCAACGCCGCGCGACAAATCTCCGCCGAGGCGAACACGTCGGCCGGCTTGCCGGCCTTGGTGAGTGCGTCGGTGACGAAAATCCGGGCCATCTTCTGCTCGGTGGCGTCGGCGCTGAATGCCCCCTGAATCGCGAGTTCGCGGGTGAAGCGGTACCAGTCGTGCCAGAGTTCCTGGTCGGGGATGTTCTTCGATTTGAAGAGCGCCACGCCCATCTCGTAGGTGTAGCGTCCGCTCGTCTTGATCTCGAGCCGGGTGCCCGTCACCTCGCCCATCACGCGGTAGTTCTCGGCAGATTTACCGGAGCCGGAGTGGAACCCGATGCTCGTACCGAACTGCTGGCAGACCTTCCACTGCTTGCCGATGAGGGCGCGCAGCGCGTCGTTGTCGGGATACGGGCAGTTCTTCTGGAAGCCAAACGCCGGGGCGATGAAATTGACCGGCATCTCCATGGCTTCGCACAGGGCGAGCATGATCGCGGTCGTCTCCGGCGTGGTGAGGCCGGGCAGTTCGTCGATGGAGAGTTCGCGCAGGAAGCGGCGTCCCGTCTCGGTGGTGAACGCCTGCTCGCGGGCGGCGCGGTACTTCGCGTCGCGGCGCTTCATCTTCTGCATCGCGGGCCAGACGTAGGCCATGAGCTTGGCGAACTCGCCCTCGTTGATCGTGAGGCCGGCGGCGGCAACCCGCGTCTTGATTTTGGCGACCAGGGCGGAGTCGACGTTGGCGCGCACCCAGGCCGTGGCGTCGGCCGGTACCTGGGTCAGGGCCAGCTCGGGCGAAAGGTCGAAGGTGATGTAGCTCGCAAGGACGCAACCGCGGACCAGGTCGTCCTCGCGGGCGTCAAACTTGCCGCCGATGGGCTGATGGTCGGCGTTGAAGCTCCACGCAATGCGACGGAGGTGAAAACCGGTGCGCAGCTTCGAAAGTACGCAACCGTGGCTCATGCCCTCGACGCTCTGGCCCTGGTGGCCCTCGGGCACGGCGGCGCCGATGAAGGGGAACGGCACGGTGTCGAGCGCGCCGGCGAGCATCTTGTCCACGTCGTACACCAGCTCGCGCGGGATCGAGTTCTGGTTGGCGGTCACGCCGATTTGCAGGGCGCTCATCGCCCACTCCACCGCGGGCCAATGCAGCGTGGTGAAACGCGCGCCGATGCCAAGAGTGCTCTGGCCGAGTTTGGCGCCGGCCGTGGGGAAGATCGTGGACTCCGGGTCGTGTTCCTGAATGAGATTCTTCAGTTGGAGCAGATTCGCCCACGTTGCGGGGAAAGCGGTCGTGCCGTCGGAGAGGACCGCACCGCTTGCGAGCACCTGCGGCGCCTTGGCGGCGAGCTTCCAGGCGCAATCGCCCGTGACGGCATCTTCCACCAAACGCCAGGCACCGGCCTTGGTTTCAAAGCGGCTCTTTTTCCAGGTCTGGATGCTGGAATCGTTGGTGGCCAGCTTCACGACCAGCCCCGGCCAATCGAGGCAATAGTCGGGGCTCACGCAGGGGTTGGTGGCGATCCGAAGATTATTTTGCAGCAGGAAGCGGTTGATGGCAGACATGGTGTCTTAAAACAACAGAGCGGGCCGGTGGCACGCGAGGCGAAAAAACGGACACGTGTACGTGATAGGGTGCGCCCCGCTTGCGGAGGTGCATATGTCAATCGTGGCGCAGCCGCTTCCGGCTCCGCGCGGAACGGGAAGCCGTTCCGCTGCGATCCCCGAAATTTACTGAACTTCGCGAAATTCAACGACATTGGCTGTCGGCTTGTAGGTCGGGCTTTATGGGCCGATAAACCCCGACCTACTGTCAATCGCATCACCCGATTTCGCAAAACTCAGTAAGTGCGCCAAAGCGTAGACGCGCCCTTGCCGTTGTCACCGGCACCGTCGATTGTCCGGAACGGTGCAGGGGAAAACCACGTACTCACGCTAAACTTCGCTGATCCGATATTCGTGCTGCTTCGCGTTCATTCGCGATTCAACTGCCTGGGTTCGCTTTACGGATTCTCCTGCTCGACCTCGACCACCTTGCCGTCCCTCAGCGTAACGCGCGTTTGCTCGTACGCCCGGCGTCCCGGATAGGACATGTAGTAAGGATAGAACGGATCGCCCCAGTAACGGTGATACCAGCCGCGGTACAGCGGCATGCCATCGTCGTTGTCCCAATCGGTGTAAATCCAGACCACGGTCGCCCCCGCGGCCGATACCCGCGTACGGATCCGGTCGGGATCGCCCAGGGCCAGACGAACCATCGTTTCATCGAACCCCAGGTCGACGTGACCTTTTCGGATCATGTCCTGCTGCGCCGGCGTCAGCCGGGCAAAGGCGTCCGGATTTTTCTCGATCCGCGTGGCGGGAGTCGAGCAGCCCGCGGCCAGCACGAGACCGAGCGCGGCGGCGGCAATGAGAATAAACTTGGATGTTTTCATGGCACCTCCTTGTTTCAAGATAACCCTGGTCGGTTTACATGCAATGTATGACATCCCCAAGAGCCTTTTATTCCCCGGTGAATACCCTGCTTTTATGGGACATTGATGGCACGCTGGTTACTTCAGGCGGGGCGGGCATGCGCGCCCTAGAAGTGGCCCTTCTGGTTGTTTTCGGCATCGATGGCCGCCTCGATGACATCGATTTTGCCGGCCGCACCGACCGCTGGATCATCCGGCAGATTTTTGGGAAATTCGGCGTGCCAGCCACCGAGGAGAATTTCGCCCGGTATGTTGACGGCTACGTGGCGGCCCTGCCGGCCCAGCTGGCGGATCGTGGCGTCCATCTTCTGCCCGGCGTGCAGGCCGTGCTGGACGGCGCCGTCGCGCGGGGCGATCTGGCGCTGGGACTGCTCACGGGCAATCTACGGCGCGGGGCGGAGACCAAGCTCGGATACCGCGGGTTGTGGCGTTATTTCGCGTTCGGTGCGTTCGCCGACGACAGCGAAAACCGCAACGACCTCGGGCCGCACGCCCTGCGCCGGGCGCGCGCCCATCATGGGACCGATTTCGCGATCGGGCGGGTTTGGGTGATCGGAGATACGCCGCACGACGTCGTCTGCGGCCAGGCCTTCGGTGCGCGCACGCTCGCCGTGGCCACCGGCCGTTATACTCCGCCAGAATTGCTCGCAGCCCGCCCCGACGCGGTCTTCCCCGATCTCGGCGACCCCGCGGCGTTCTGGCGGCTGATCGACTAGGAACGGGCGGGCAAAGTCCGCCCGTTCCTACGGTCATTGTCTTCGCGTCGTCTCGATCGAAACCACCCTGTGGTCCATGAACACGACGTGCACGGCGTCGCCGCTAAAATAGGGACGGTCATCCACCGCGACCCCGGCGCCATAGCCGGTATGACCGCCGCCTCCGGCCATGCCCAGACCGAAACTGAAATGCGATTTGCTGTGGCGATAGGCCCAGACCATGGCGATGCCATGCTCGGTTGTGCGGGTGATCACGCGCTCCGGGTCACCCAACGCGATCCGAACCTGATCCTCGGTGAAACCCATCCCGACCTGTCCGGCGCGGACCTTGGCCTGGACCTCCGCCGGCCAGGCATCGAAGGTCGATTGATTTTGGGCGATACGGTCGGCCGGCGTAGTGGCGCACCCGGCGAGAACAAGCAGGAGAGCAGCAAGCACGAGGCGTGATTTCATGGCAAAAAGGATGGGCGCGAAGGAAAACTTGCCCCCAATAACGACACTCGCAACTTTATTGGGTTTCTTTTCCTTTCCGTCCCTCCTCAACCTTCATGAAGAAGTTCACCATCGCCATCGGTTCCGACCACGCCGGTTTCCAATACAAGGAAGCCCTCAAGACCTACCTGCTCGGTGAGGGGCATACCGTGCGCGATTTCGGCACCCACTCGCCGGAAGCCTGCGACTATCCGGACTTTATCCGTCCCGTGGCCGAGGCCGTGGCCCGGGGCGAGTATCAGCGTGGCATTGTGCTCGGCGGTTCGGGCAACGGTGAAGCCATTGTGGCCAACCGGATCAAGGGCATCCGGTGCGGTGTATGCTGGAACGAACAGGTGGCCGTCTGGAATCGCGCACATAACGATGCCAATGTGCTGTCGATCGGCCAGCGCACCGTCTCACAGGAAGAGTCGATCAAGATCGCGAAGGTCTGGCTGGCCACCGAATTCGAAGGCGGCCGGCATCTGCTGCGGATCAAGAAGATCGACGGAGTTTGAAGTTTAATCTGCCGGGCTGGACCTTGTGTCCAGGCCGCAATTATTTCCGGCCCGGACCCGAGGTCCGGCCCTGCAATCGAAATTTTGTGCGCGCTCCGCCTTACACCGTGCGCAGCTGGTGGCCCATCTGGACAAGTTTCTCGCGCATCACCGCGGGGTCCTGCGCCTTTTCGAGGGCCTCATCGGGATTCACCAGCTCGCGGTTCACCAGGCTCAGCAGATGCGTGTCCATCGTGATCATGCCGAGGTTGGCGCCGGTCTGGATGTCGGACGAGATGCGGAAGGTCTTGTTTTCGCGGATGAGCGAGGCGATGGAGGTCGTGTTGATCATGATCTCGTAGCCCGCGATGCGCCCGCCGCCGATCTTCTTGCACAAGACCTGGGAGAGCACCGCCACGAGCGAGGATGCGAGCTGGGTGCGGATCATGTCCTTCATGTTGGCCGGAAAGGCATCGACGATGCGGTCGATGGTCTTGGCGGCGCTGTTGGTGTGCAACGTGCCGAACACAAGGTGGCCCGTCTCGGCGGCGCTGATCGCCGCCTCGATGGTTTCGAGATCGCGCATTTCCCCCACCAGGATGATGTCGGGGTCCTGGCGCAGGGCGCGGCGGATCGCCTCGGCGAAGTTCGGCACATCGACGTGCACCTCGCGCTGCGTCACAATGCAGCGTTTGTGCGGATGGTAATACTCGATCGGGTCCTCGATGGTGATGATGTGCCCCTCGCGGTTTTCGTTGATGTAATTCACCATCGACGCGAGGGTCGTCGATTTGCCGGAGCCGGTCGGGCCGGTGACGAGAATCAGGCCGCGCGGCCGGTAGAGAAGCTCGCGGATCTTGTCGGGCAGGCCGATGTCGCGCAGACCGAACATCTTGAAGGGAATCTGCCGGAGCACCATGCCGTAGTTGCCCTTGGAGCGCAGCACCGACACGCGGAAGCGGGCCTTGTCGGCAAACGCGAAACCGAAATCCGCACCGCCATTGAGCTTGGTGTTTTGCACGTGCACATCCGGCGTGATGGAGAGCATGAGTTTCTCCGTGTCGGTCGGCGTGAGCACGGGACCGTCGATGGGGGTCATGCTGCCGCTGATGCGCAGGCAGGGAGCCTGGCCGACCTGCATATGGAGATCGGAGGCGTTCTGTTCCACCATCAATTCCAGCAGATCGTTCATCTCGTAGCTCATGGTGCGTCCTTGATTTTGTGGTGTGGGATTGGGGCAAAACTAGCGGCTGAGACCGAGGAGAAACTCGGCGTTGGTCCCGGTTTTCTTGAGGCGTTGAATGAGCATGTCCATCGACTCGATCGGGCCGAGGCCCTGCATCGCCCGGCGCAGGCTGTAGATGCGCTGCATTTCCTCGGGATGGTAGATCAGCTCCTCCTTGCGCGTGCCCGAACGGTCGATGTTGATCGCCGGGAAAATGCGCTTGTCGGAGAGCCCGCGATCGAGGTGCAGCTCCATGTTGCCGGTACCCTTGAATTCCTCGAAGATGACCTCGTCCATGCGGCTGCCGGTGTCGATGAGCGCGGTGCCGAGAATGGTGAGGCTGCCGCCGCCTTCGATGTTGCGCGCGGCGCCGAAGAAACGCTTGGGCTTTTGCAGCGCCGTGGCCTCGATGCCGCCGGACATGATCTTGCCCGAGTTCGAGGCGAGTGCGTTGTAGGCGCGACCGAGGCGCGTGATCGAGTCGAGCAGGATCACGACATGCCGGCCCATCTCGACCAACCGCCGGGCTTTTTCGCCGACCATCTCGGCGGCATGCACGTGGTTCTCCGGCATCTCGTCAAAGGTGGAGCAAACCACCTCGCCCTTGGTGTGGCGCCGGAAGTCGGTCACTTCCTCGGGCCGCTCGTCGACCAGCAGGATGATGAGCGTGGCCTCGGGATAATTGGCCGAAATCGAATTGGCGATATTGTGCAGGAGGACGGTCTTGCCCGTGCGGGGCGGCGACACGATGAGCCCGCGCTGGCCGAAACCGATCGGCGTGAGAATATCGACCGCGCGCATCGAAACGTCCTTCGTATGGACCTCGGGCGCCTCGACCAGGATGCGTTTTAGCGGATAATAGGGAATGAGGTCCTCGAACGGCGTGACCTTGGCGATTTCCTCGGGGGGCAGTCCCATCACCCGGTCGATCCGTACGACCGACGGGCAACGATCCTGGCCCTGCGGGGCCTGCAGCACGACTTCCATCTCGTGGCCGCGCTTCAAGCCGTAGCGTTTGATGAGACTTTCCGGAACATAGGCGTCCTCCGGATACAGCCGGTACTGGACGCCTTTATGGACGAGGAATCCGTAGCCGCGATCCGTGAGATCGAGCAGGCCGCGATCGCGCAGCGGGCGTTTGGCCTCGGCTGCGGTGGCAAATATCTGGGTGATGATCTGTTTGCGCGGCGGCGGTGCGGCATCGAGCTTGACGCCAAGTTTTCGCGCAAAGGCGACCAGCTCGGCCATCTTGAGCGGGTAAAAGTCGTCGAGGTAGATCGGCTCGCCCTGGGCGCCGTCCGTGAGTTCGGCGGCGAGCTTGTCGACCGCGGCCAGGTCGGTGAAACGGGCCGGATCGGGCAGATCGCCGAACACCGGGGCAAAACTTGGCGGCGGTGGCTGCGGTGGATACTGGGGAGCGGCTCCCCCACCCCCGGATCCGGGTCCGCCCTGGCCAAACCGCTGCTGTTTCCATTTCTTTTTATCCTTCTTCAATTGCTTCCAGTAATTGCGGTCCTTGATGAAAGGCCGGCCGCTGGGAGCTGGCGCGCCGCCTCCTTCATTGGGCGCGGGGGTTGCCGCAGGCGGCTTCCCCGGGCCGGTCTCAGCCGATCCGGCCTCGGCCGGCGGCTCGATCGCGGCCGACACCGCAGGCTCCGGCGCCGGCTGCTCCACCACGACTGGCGGGGGCGGCTCGGGCACGGGTGCGGGAGCCGGCTCGGCGACGGGTTCCGGTGCCGCGGACGACACCTTCCCGGTGTCGGCCGGGACAAAAAGCTCGCCGGCTTCCGGCGCCGCGGCGTGGGCCTTGCCGGCGGCTTTTTTGGTGGCCGCGGGCTTGCCCTTGCGAGTGCGCACGCGTTTGGCGTGTGTCGTTTTTTTCGAGTCGGCGGTGTCGGCCTCGACGTCTTTGCTGGACGCAGTTTCGTCGGTGTCGGTCTTGGGAGGAAGATCCATAGGGTTGGTTGAAAAGGCGATTCCGCAGCCGCTCGGCTCACGGACTATGACGCGGCGGCGGGCTAACGGGCGACACCCAGTCGTGCCGCCAATAAAGAAACCTGCTGCCGCAGAAAATCGGGTGTGCCATCGTTGGACAGCACGAAGTCGGAAAGTTCAGTTTTTCGTACCAAAGGCAATTGCTTGGAAATTCGTTGTTCGGCGAGCGTGCGAGCCATTCCACGCTGCTCCAGCCGGGCAAGTTGCAGAGATGGAGAACAGGCTACGCATACGACGAAATCAAACCTATTCTCCAACCCGTTCTCGAAGAGCAGTGGAATTTCGACCACCCAGGAAGCCCCGGGGGCGGTGTCCAGTTGTCCCTGCCAGAGCGCCCGGACCCGCGGATGGATGAGCGCTTCAAGCCATTGACGCGCAGCATCATCTCCGAATATGAGGCGGGCCAGGTGGGCACGGTCGATGGCGCCGTCCGCCGTCAGCACGCCGCGCCCAAAATGCCCGCCAATAGACGCCACCACCTGCGGAGCGGTGAGCACCTCGTTGCGCACCAGCGCATCGGTGTCGATCCGGCGAAAGCCGTGGTCGGCAAAGAAGCGGGCGGCCGTCGATTTGCCGCAGCCCATCCCTCCAGTGAGTCCCAGGTTCATGCTGTAATTGTGGCGCAGGCGCTTGAGTAATTTGGGCTTGCTGCTCCTATCCGCAAATCATTAATCAGCGTTCGCCGCTAGCGAATTTATCGCCTGTTCGTCGCCCTTTTCAACGCCCTCCTGTTCGCGCCATGTTTCCCCCTATCGACACCAAGAGCGTGACCGCCGTGGCCGAGGCGGTGCGGGAGATCATGGCCTCCACTTTCCCCGGCGCGTCCCGGCAGGTCGTCGACCGCCTTTTTGCCGACGTGGAGGCCATGTTTACCGGGCGTTTCCTCGACTATCAGGCGGTCGATCTCGGCTATCACGATTTCGAACACACCCTGCAGGCCACGCTCTGTTTTGCGCGCCTTTTTGCCGGGCGGCACGTCGCCCATGCCGAGCCGATCCTTTCCGTGCGTCATTTCGAGCTCGGCCTGGCCGCCGCGCTCCTGCACGACACCGGCTACCTGAAACTGCGTTCCGACCGCACCGGCACCTGTGCGAAATACACCCACGTCCACGTCTTGCGCAGCTGCGCCTTCGCCGCCAGCTACCTGCCCTCCGTCGGATTCACGTTCCGGGATACCGAGATTGTCACCGGCGCCATCCGCTGTACCGGTCCCGTCTCCAAACTGGCCCGGCTGTATTTCAATGCCCGCGCCGACCAGCTGCTCGGCTGCATGCTGGTGACCGCCGATTACCTCGGCCAGATGGCCGCGGTCGATTATCCCGACGAACTCGAGATGCTGTTCCATGAGTTTCGCGAGTCCGACGAGTATTTCCACCTGTCGCCCGAACACTACGCCTTTCAATCGGCCCGGGAATTGATCGAGAAGACCCCGGATTTCTGGAACGTATTTGTCCGGCCCAAGCTCGAGAAGGAATTTGAGGGTGTCTACCGCTTCCTCGCCACGCCCTATCCGGACGGTCCCAACCCCTATATCGACGCGATCGAGCGCAACATCGCCCTCGTTCGCACCCGCATCGCCGCCCGCGCCACCGCCAACTGATGCGGCCCCGCCGGCTGCCTGGCCCGTATACTAAAAGATCAGATCCCTTCGGACTTTTACAAAAGGTAACGAAGGCCTATTCCTAGCGATCCAATTCGACCACTGATTTTCCCGCGGATGGCCTAGCGCGGCGAAGCCGCAACCAAACCGATGTTGGATTTTACAGGAGGCCGCAGAGGACACAGAGAGATCTTTTCCGCGGATATCACGGATGACCGCGGATAAAACCGTACTCTATGGATCGGTATCCGCGACCATCAGCGAAATCCGCGGAGAATTGGATTTTGTTTAAATTTCGCAGCTCGAACTGACCGCGGGCCGACGAAAGATGCACGCAGGAAAACACCATATTCAGATATAGCAGTGCGGATGGTCGCGGATTCTGAAATATCACCGAGACGTTTCGACCACGGATGGGCAGGGATGGAAACGGATGGATTTTCTCACGCAAAGACGCCAAGGCGCAAAGACCGGCCCTCAGTCCCTCATTCCCTCAGTCCCTTCATTGAGCCGTCAGTGCCGCATGCGCAGATCGATCAACAAATCGTAGGTCCCGGGCGGCGGCTTCCAATGCCCAAAGGCGAGCCGCAGGCGTTGCACCAACTCCGGCTGTTGTGGGTAGCGTTCGTGCAACAGCAGCAGCAACATTTCCTTGGTGCACCAATCGCTGTCCCCGGAAAGCGATCCGAATTCGTCAAGATAATGCACGTCGGCCTGGGTGTCGTGCCGGCTGGGGAAAAGCACAAATACCCGTGGCTGACGCACCGGGTCGATCCGGGCGGCGGCCGCTTCGAGTCGGGCCAGCTCCGCGCGCTGCGGCTCGGCGAGAAAATCCGCGCTGGATTGGGTCGCTTGAAACGCCCCGATCGCCACCAGCCCGCCGGTCAGGCTGAGTGCCAGCCGTCCGCCCCACCGCGGCCAAAGCAGGCCGAGCTGCCCGATCGAACGCACGAGATACACCACCACCACACCGGTCAACGGCAGCAGGGTGCGATACGTGGGCCAGCGCTCGGCCGCCACCAGACTCACCACATAGGACAGCAGTCCCAGCCCGCACGCTCCGCCCCACCACAGCAAGGCCGCGACCGGTCCCCGCCGCCGCCACTCGACCGCTCCGCCGAGGATGATCACCGTCGCCACCGCGATGGCCGTGAGGTTGAACCAGGGCGCGGTGCGCAGCCGGGCATCTTCGACCACGAATAGCGCCAGGGCGTTGTCGAGCGGTTCGCGGAGGAACCAGCCCAGCTTGTCCAGCCATGCCGCTTCCACCATGATCCGGGGCGAGGCGCGAAACACCCCCCCGGCAAATAGCGCCTTGGTGAGCAGGAAGGCGACCGCGAGGACGAGTCCCACCAGCACGCCATGCGCGACGAGCCAGCGCAACCTCTCCCGCCAGGGCCGGTCGCTCATCGCCAACCAACCGGCCGCCATGGGCACCGCATAAAACATGGCATTCGACTGGTAGGTCAGCATGCCGCACAGAAGCAGCGTCGCTGCGAGCGATACGCCTGCGACACGCCCGACGCTTGTTGCGGCGGCCAGCGCCCGGTCCGCCAGTACAAATGCCGCCACCGCCAGCAACGCCGCTACGGCATGCGGCCAGCAGATGCCCCAGTCGACGATGACCTGCACGGAAGGGACCGACGCCAGCAACGCCGCGCCCAACACCGCCTGCCCGCGCGGCCAGCGCAGCCGTCGCTCAAGGACCAGCGCCATTGCCGCGCAGAGGAATCCGATGCAAACGGCACCCAGCAACCGCGCCCACGGCAGCGCATTGATGCCGTCGAGGCGGGCAAAGGAATGCTCCAACAGTAACCCGTAGACCGGCCGGCCCTGGGAGGTGCAAAACGCAAAGATTTTTCCCGGCTCCTCGTGGGTCTCGCGCAACGTCGAGTAATCGTCGCGCAATCCGAAGCGCATCCACACGGCATTCCAGTACAGCAGGGCGGGCAACGCCACGAGTGCGAGCAGTGCCAGCCGGTGCGTCCAGTTCCGCCGGTCAGGGAAATTCATTGCTTCGGATTGTCTGATGTCGGCCTGCGGATTCGGATTTCGGATTTCGAGATTCGGATTTCCGGGGAAGTTTTCCATCCCGCCTTCGCCGGCATGGGTTTATTCGAGCGACAATTCCGCCTGCGCCGTTTCCGGTTTCAAGCCGAGAAATCGGCCGTACCGCTCCAGCCAGTCGTCGAGTTTCTTCAAATAGTAGTCGGGATCGTAGGGCGCCTGCGCGGCATCGTAGAGCGCCACCGGCCGCACCCGCTGCCAGTCCGCCGTCCGGCCCTTGGCCTTCGGTCCGATGTAGTAGCTCACCCGGTCGCCCATGCGCGGGCGCGGCACAAGCTGCAACGCCGCCTCGGCCGACGCGCGCCGCGGTTTGCCGCCCTCGGCCATGAGCCGCTCGTAGGCGTCGAGATTTTGGCTGAGCGCCTCGGTCTTGGCCAGCTCCGCCACCGGCAGGTCGCGCGCCGTCAGCCGGCGGCGATAATCCTCGATCAGACCGGCGGGCGACTCGGCGCTCGCGCCCACGAGAAATTGCATCAGGCGGTCGGAGAGTTTTTTCAGGAACGGCTCGATGCCCCGCGAACGCAGCGCGCTGCCTCGCAGCGTGATTTTGCGGCCGTCGTACAGCGCGTAGTTTTTGGCCTTGTAGCAGAACATCGCCTCGTAGCAGCCGTCGTACTCGAGCTCGATGCCGGCGGGCAGAATCGGCGTCACGAGATCCAGCAATGCCTCCGGCGCCGCGAAATGCAGTTCCGACGAGAGGTAGATCCCGTCCGTGTCCGCCTCGAGGATCGTGCAACCGTGACGGGTGAATTCGTCGATGAGCTTCTGCAGCAGTTCGCGCCCGCGCCGCGTGACCTCGGCGGCCAGCTCACCGTCGCCGAAGCGCGCGCCGGAGAAGCCGAGGTAGCCATAGAAGGTGTTGATCAGAATCTTGAAGTTCGCCTGGCGGGCGTGCGCCTCGGCGCGCTCCTCCTCGGTCGGCGCCGTGCGGGCCAGCTGCTTGAACCGCAGCCGGTATTCGCGCAGCGAACGCAGCAACGGGATGAAGACGCCGAGCGGATCGTTGCGTGGATTCCGTCCGATTTGCAGCAGCAGGCTCGGATAGAGCGAAGCGACGTCGAAGTGCAGTACGTGCCGGAACACGCCTTCCTGGAAACTGCGGGAGTAGCCGCCTTCGAAGGGCTGGATCTCCGGCGGTATCGGGCAGGCATACCGGGCGTGGTAGTACTCCTCCAGAAAGAGCAGATCGATCTTGACCGTCGTGCCGCGCAGCGTCGCCTCCTGCAGCAGGATCGGAAACGTCTTGGTCTGCTCGAAATAGGTCGGGAGCAGCCGGTCGGCGACCCCCTGGGTTTCGCGCAAATCGTCACCCAGATAAGCGAGAAAACTTGCCCGGTCGTCTTTGTACGCGTCGAAAATCCGGGCGCCCTCCAGGTACGTGCGTTCGTCGCTGTCTTCTTCCGTGATGCCGAAATAAATCGCGACTTCCTTCAGCCCGTACGCGGTGAGTTCCCGCGCGGTGAGATCGTGCAGCAGCACCAGCAGGTAGGTGTCGATCACCGCCCGGCCCGGCAGATCGCAGCGCGGAAAATCGATCCAGCGCTCGGCGACTTTCAGGCGGCTGTTGCGAAACGTCGCCTTCCGGCCGAACCGTCCCCATGCGCAGGGCACCTGGTGCCGCCGGCAGCGCTGGCGCAGGTAGTCGAGGTCGAATTTGAACAGATTGTGCCCCTCGAGCGTGTCGGGATCTTCGGCTGCCAGCACGGCGTTCAACTCTTCGAGCAATTTCTTCTCGGCGGCATCGGTCAGCTCGTCGAGGACGAGCAGGCGGTTGCGTCCGCCGCAACGCAGACCGATGGCCAGCACGCGGTCGTCGGGCCTGGCCGCGTCGCTGAAATGGCCGTCGCCCGATGCCGTTTCGATGTCGAGCTGGCAGCGGCGGAGCTGGCTGAAATGCAGGTCGGCATAGAGGCGGGCGCGCTGTTGCAGGAGAAACTGGCTCTCGAGCGGCCGCACCGCGTCGCTCCCGCCCCGGCCCATCGCCTCCTGGAGCAGGTCGATCGTGGCGAGCGCATCGGCCTGCGCGAGCCGCGTGAACGCACCTTCACCGCGCAACCGCTCGATGTGCAATCCCTCGATCGCCGGATCCACCGGCAAATCCGTCAGCCAGGCGAATGGGCGGAACGCGGCGGTGCGCTCCTCGCGCCGGCCGTCCGGCTGGGCGACGGCGAGGTGCGCCACGCCGCTGGCATCGATCCAGACGCCGCACAGCGCGCCGAGGGTCGCAGGGTCGAGTTCGGTGGTCATATGAGTTGGCGCCGGGTTGATCCTGAATCCACGGACCGATCTTTACACAGAGGCCGCAGAGCGCAAACAGGAGTTCACGGAGAAAGACCTTAATATCCGACTCGGAAAGTCAGGATTGCCGGTTCCGGGGTGGTTGCATCCGTGTACATCGGTGTGCATCTGTGGTCTACCCCTTCCGGGCCTTCCTCTTCGCGCCCCTTCGTGCCCTTCGCGGTTAACTCTCCGTTTCTATTGCCGAAATCCTACCGATCCAGAAATTAGCGCCCTTTAGCGCTCATTAGTGGTTAAATTCCTTTCGCGTCACATGCCCGGTTTGAAATACACCATGGCCACGGCGGTGAGCGCGAAGACGGCGGCGATCATCATCAGCAACCCGGCGCGTTCGCGGCGGCGATAGGCGAAGCCCGTGAGCGCCGACAGACCAAGCCAGCAGAACAGTTTCACGATCACCCACAGGTAAAAGTGCCCGGCGTACATTTTCGCCAGCAGGCCGAAGCCGCTGGCCAGCATGAGCAGGCTGGCCACCCCGGTGAGGGCGAGCACGCGCCCTCGCGTTTCGGCCGGCGCGGCAAAGGCGTAAAACGTGCCGCCGACCAGTATCAGCAACCCCGCGATGTGCAGAAAATGGTAGAGATTAAGATTCATGCTAGGAGCATTCAGTTTTCAGGCGTTTTGGTGGCCGCGAGCGTGAGCGAGTGGACGTTCCGGATTTTACAACCTCCTAAAATAACGCTTTGCGCTGCGAAAACCAGATTTCTCCTTCGATTTACCGCCGCCTCGCGGCGGTTTAAGGAATTTGTCGGTCGGGGCGGGTGACATCGCGACGGAATCCCGAGCTCCACCCGAATTTTTCCCCTCAACCCGACAAATTCCTCAGCGCAGAAAGTGGACACTCCGCGTTGTGCCGTATACCCAAAGGCTCAAGACCTTTTTGAGTTAAGGTGGGCGCCTCCGGTCGGCTTGTTGCTTTCCGATGTACGGCCTAGCAGCCACCGACGCGTACGACTCCCGTAGAATTTCAAAGGCAAAGAGCGAATATTGAAAGTACCTCGAACACGGCAGAGTGTCGGAGGGAGACCGTAGACGGTCCGGTTCACCCGTCAAACGCGAACCATCGTTAAGGCCTGTGTATTTCTACCGCCGGCACAATCGATCCAAGACATTTCTCCGCGGATTTCGCTGATGGCCGCGGATCAGATCATTGGGTTTTGGGTTCCGGAGTCCTGTTTTACAGGAGGCCGCAGAGGAAACAGAGTAAGTCAGGTCGGATTAGTGTCCATTCGTGCTTGCCAGCCGACTTGTCCGCCGGAGCTTCAGCAAAGGAGGAAGCCTTGGCGTAGGCTGGTGCATTAGTGGATAAAAAATGCCCCGCTCGCTTCCGTGCCCTTCCGTGCTTGCCACGGCGTAGCTCATGCGAAGCCGGGTGTTCCGTGGGCCAATAAATCCAAGTTCCGGGTTCCCAGCTTCGCCAAGGCTTCCGCCGCCGCCAAGGCTATGGCGGACAAGTCGCAGAGCAGGCCGAGTTTCGGGTTCGAAATCACGTTCGCCTCATCCGCGCCTATCCGCGAGATCAGCGGAGCGATCGTTTTCTCTGTGCCCTCTGCGGCCTCCTGTAAAATCCACATGAGCTGAATTGCCCCTTTCCCGGTTCGCTCAGGAATCGTCACTTAACGTATCGATGTGCTGGATTATCAGATCCTGGATGGTGGCCAGAAACAGGTAGCACATGAAAGCCGTCCGCTGCCCCTCGGTCAGGGTCTCCACCGCGATATCGCCACTTTCCAGCGCCTCGTCGGTCACCGCCTTTAGCACCGTGCCCCGCAGACGCAGGCGCAGCGCCGCACAGGCCCGCACGATGATCTCGGCGTTGTCCTCGTCGAAACTCACCGTCCCGGTGGAGAAAAACTCCTTGTCGAACAGCGCCAGCAGCGTGCCCAGCTCGTCGTTTTGCGACTTCAACAGGTCGTCGGTCCAGGCCTCGCGAAACTCCGGATCGATGTCCTGCACGCCGAGCGGCGCGGCCAGCGATCCCTGCAGGGTATCGGCCGCCGTCTTGATGACGTCGAGCAACGGCGCCACGACCGGCAGGCTGAGCTTCACCTCAATGCGTTTCATCGTTTTCCAGCACCGCGGTCAGGTGCCATTGCTGCAGGGTGTAGGCGTAGGCCTCGGCATTTTCCCGCGGCCCCGTCCAAACCACGGAGCGGCCGCGTTCGTGCACCTCGAGCATGTGCTTGGTCGCCGTGGTGTCGTCGAAGCCGAAGACTCTTTTGAACACCAGCACCACATACGACATCAGGTTCACGGGATCGTTGAGCACGACCACGTGCCAGAGCGAGGCGAGCGCATGCTCGGTCGCGGTGTCCGGCGCCGGTGAAGTGTGCGTGTTGGAATCGGCCACGAATCTAAGGTGGACCAAAAGTCGTTTTGAGCGAAGCGCAGAATCGTTTATCGGGCGCGCGCCTCCGCCACGGCGGCGGCAATTTGCGCCCCGGCCCCGGCCAGCGGCACTTTGGCCACGTCGGCCCGGTCGCGCCATTTCAGCTCGAAGACGCCTTCCTTGAGCCCCCGGCCGCCCACGGTCAGGCGCAGGGGGATGCCGATGAGGTCGGCATCCTTGAACTTCACGCCCGGTCGCTCGGCCCGGTCGTCCACCAGCACATCGGCGCCGGCCTTTTCCGCCAGTGCTGCAAGGTTCTTCGCGACATCCGCTGCCGCGGCATCCTGCGGGTCGAGCAGGCACACGAGCACCTGGAACGGCGCCACCGCCCATGGCCAGATGATGCCGTCGGCATCGTGGCTCTGCTCGATTACGGCCTGCATCGTGCGGCTGATGCCGATGCCGTAGCAGCCCATCACCATCGGGTGCATCTGCTTCTTGTCGTCGGTATAGACCGCGCCGAATTTCTCCGAATATTTCGTGCCGAGCTTGAAGACGTGCCCGACCTCGATCGCGCGGGCGATCTTGAGTGGCTGGCCCGACTTCGGGCACGGCTCGCCTTCGCGCACGCGGCGAAAATCGCCAAATTTTGTGATCGCGAGGTCGCGCGTCACATTGACGTTGCGTAGATGGAATCCGTCCTTGTTGGCGCCGGTGGTGCCGTTTCCGATCAACCGGATCGCCTGGTCGGCGAAAATGCCGGCGAGGGCCGCCGGATTCTTGATCGTGCCTTTGACGGCGCCGAGACTGCCGGGCTTGGCGCCCAGCACAGGTTCGATCTCCTCGGCCGTGGCCGCACGCCAGAGCGTGAAACCGAGCGAGCCGAGTTTTGCCTCCTCCAGTTCGTCGCTGCCGCGCAGGATGACGAGGAACGGCTTGCCATCGCCCATGTAGACGAGCGTCTTGAACTGCCGGTCGGCCGGCACGCTGTAGGGCGCGGCTTCGAGCGCAGCAATGGTCACGACGCCCGGCGTCGGAAATTCTTCCACCGCGCCGGCGGGCGCCGCGTCCGCCAGGTTGGCCGGCACGATCCCGCTGGTCGCCTTCTCGCGGTTGGCGGAGTAGCCGCCGGCCTCGCAATAGACCACGTCGTCGTCGCCCACTTCAGCCGGCACCATGAACTCGTGCGAATAGCTGCCACCCATCACGCCGGTGTCGGCTTCAACGGAAATGGTTTTCAGGCCGACGCGCGTGAAGAACTTCTCGTACGCCTTCTTCATCGCCTGGTAGCTCGCGATCGCCGACGCGTCGTCCACGTCGAACGAATAGGCGTCCTTCATGATGAACTCCCGGGCGCGCATCAGGCCGTAGCGCGGACGGATTTCATTCCGGAACTTGGTCGCGATCTGGTAAAAATTCTTCGGCAGGTCGCGGTAGCTGGTGATCTCGGCCTTCACCAGCGGTGTGATGATCTCCTCGTGCGTCGGCCCGAGCACGAACTCCGGTTCC
>DATJPQ010000039.1:0-11818 GCA_035506315.1 Opitutaceae bacterium | reverse complement strand
CGGCCCCGGCCCAGCTGGCCATTCCACAGGAATTGAAGGATAACATTTCGTACGGCCTGCTGGTCCTGATCGCGGTGGCGGCCGTATTTTGCGTCATCAAGTGCGTAAACGGCGCGGATATGATCGACCGCGGCGAGGACGGCAAAAAGAAGATCTATTCGGGCATCGCGATCGGCATGGCACCCTGGATTGCCATCGCGGCCTTTCAGGCGACGAGTTTGTGGGACGCGCTGGGCCTCGCGCTGACGCCCTCGACGTTGGTGGCGCTGCCCCCGAAGTTTGTCAGTGCAACACAGGTCGCGATGTGGGTCGTGGTCGGCATCGCGTTCATCTGGTGCGTGGCGAAATGCGTGGAAGGCGCGGACATGCTGGACCGCGGTGAGGACGGCAAAAAAAAGATCTATTCCGGGATCGCGATTGCGGCGGCGCCCTGGATCGCGATCGGCGCCCTCAATGTCACCGGGTTTTGGGACAAGCTCGGCCTGCAATTCCTCTGAGCCATGCGCGAGACGGACACCAACAGCGGCGCCGATTCCAAGGGGGTCGTGCGCTTCGGGCGTTGGGAGCTCGAAGGTGAAGCTTATCTGTACATCGTGGTCGGGGCAGTCCTGACCGTGCTGGCGTTCCTGATGACGATGGGTTGGGGCATCCCGGCGCGGCTGGTCGTGTCGGTGCTGCCGCTCCTCGGTGCTGCGGGATGGGTGAAATTCTTCCTGGTCGGCCGGCCGCCGCATTTTTGCGGGGACTTCTTCGAAGGCCTGGTGGTGGGTCCAAATTTCAATTTGCGGCCGCAGGCCTGGGCCAGAACCGCCCATCCGCGGGGCGGGCGGGGATGCGGTAATTCCGCGGGGGAGGCGCAGCCATGATCCTCGACGGGCTGCGAGGCATGTTCGAGACAAAGCCACCCGACGGCTGGTTCGACGGCGACCTTTGCTGGTTCGACACCGCCTTGACGCCGGCGACAATTCTGGCGCGGGGCGCACGCGTCGATCTGCCGGACCTGAAGAGTGCCACTGACGCTGCGCGGGAGGACTACTATGAGGGTCTCGGGTCATTCTTCTGCCAGGTCGGCGCCGAAGAAGCCGTTAAATTCCAGTGGCGGGTCGATGCCGATTATCACGCGGAACTGGAGGCGTACCGGGAGCGCGGCCGGGAGGCGACGGGCTGGTGCGCGGCGGTGCGCGCGGAACGGTACCAGCGTTATGTCGAAGCGATGAAGGCCGGGCGGCTGCGGCGCGAGCGGCTGGACATGTATGTCGCGAAGCGGTGCGTGGCCGTGCCCAAAGGAGGCTTCCGCACGGCCGAGCAGACGGATCGCTACGTCGAGCAGAGCGCGAAGAATTTCGCCGACCGGTTTCGGAATCTCGCAGGCCGGCTCCCGGGAAGCACCTTCACCCCCTTCGACGATCTGGGGCATTTCATGTCGTGGCGCGAATTCTGCCAGCCGGGCTGGCGCGCGGTCGGGGAGAACCGGAGCCGCGGCTTCGATCCGCACGGCACGATTCTGGAAAACTGCTGGCCGGGGGGCGGCGTCACCACTCGCGACGTGGACGGCCATGTTTTCTTCCGCATGGACGGTTATTATCACGTGCTCCTGGTGATCCGCCGCTGGCCCATGACGACGCACATGGGCCTGGTGTGGGCGTTGACCGGCGCCCTGGCGGGCAATTATTGCTACACGCTCAACTGCTATCCGCTCGACGCCACGCGCGAGGTGAAGCGGATCGAGGACGAGATCCGGCGCGTCAAGGGAGCCCGAGTACACGAGGACAAGGATTCGCTGGACGACGTGCTGCGGCGCAAGAAAGGGACGATTTCAGCCCTGTCGGGCGGATTTGCCCGTCCATACTCGGTGCTGCCGGTCATCCGGGTGTGGGGCCTGACGATGGAAGGTGTCATGGCGCAGGTGCAGGCGCTCAAGGAAGCGATCTCCGCCATGAACGGCGCGCAATGCATGATGGTGGACGAGCCAGTGTCGGCAAAGTGCCTCTTTTACGAGACGCTGCCGGGCTGGACGGGCGGTCGTTATCGGGAATGGGATCTGTTCGCCCTCGCAGGGCGCGATCCCACGGTGTGTTTCCTGCAGGATTTGCTGCCGCTCTCCGCGAGCTATACCGGGCACCTGAACGAAGCCGAGGCCTTGTACGATGGTTACGAGGGAAATCTGGTGGGCGTACGGATGTTCGCAAACGGCACCCCGCAGCACTCCGTGGCGATCGGCACGACGCGCGTCGGCAAATCGAGTCAGATCATCGACCATATTTCGCAGACCGATTGTCTCTATGGCTTCCGGGGGATCGTCGAAGAAGGTCTTTCGTATGGCACCGTCGTGCAGCTGTTGGACGGGCAGACGATCGTCCTGCATCCGGATGGCGAGCTGACGATCAACTACCTCGACACGCAAGGGCTGCCGTTGACCCGCCTCCAGGTCGCATCGGCGGCGGGGCAATTGCTGGTGATGTCGGGGCGGGCGACGGATCCGGAGGTGAACACGCAGCGCAAAACGATGCTCGGGGAGTATATCGAAGCGATGTATTCCGACGCGTGGTCGGACTTCCGTGGCGTGCATCCCGAAAAGGAGATCGAGGCGGCGCGTTGGGCCGTGCTGGTCGCGCGGGCACGCCGGCAGGAGGCGGCCTATCAGAATCTATCGCTCCTCGAGATTTTCGCGGACATGCGCGAACATCAGGCGGAGGCGCCGGACGAGTTCGCCGCGGCACTGGCGAGCGTGACCGAGGACGAGGCCGTGGGGTGGGCGCGCCGGCCGGAAACCGCGCAGCAGGTGCGCGATCTCGGGCTGGCGTTCCTGCCGTCGGCCAGTTTTCCGACGCACACGGCACTCGTGGAGCGGTTGAAATATCACCGGATGGCCCACCATGAGAAGGAAGCGATCAACCGGCTGGCCTCGCGCCTCGCCGCCTGGCAGCGCAACGGCTCGCATGGAAAATTATTCGACGGGGTGAGCAATTGCGATCTCTCGAACCGGCTGGTGCATTTCGAGCTGGGGCTCCTGCCGCAGTCGAACGTGGAGATGAAGGAGGCGGCCGTTCATCTGATCGCGAACCGGCTGCGGCAGCGGATCGTCACCATGCCGCGCGGGATCTGGAAGCAGTTCATCCTGGAGGAGCCCAGCCGGTACCTGGCCGTCGGTGGCATGGAAGAGCTGCTGGCCGAGTTTTACGCGCAGATGGGCAAGTTTGGCTGCCACATCCTGCCGGCGACGCAGCAGTACGGCCAGCTCGCGAAAAGCGCTTTGCGGCCGGTGATCTTCGGCAATTCCAAGCAATTTTTCCTTTTCAAGCAGAACGACCGGCACGACCTCGACGATATTGGCGGCGCGATCGGGCTGCCGGAGTCGGCGCGGGCCGCGATCCGCGGCTTCACCGCACCGGAGTACCAGAATGGTGACGCGAAATTCTCCGAGATGGCGGTGTTCACGCAAGAGGGCGAACGCACCGAGTGCGGCGTGGTGCGCAACTTCGTGACACCGGAAATGCTCTACGTCTCGAACTCGTCGGGGCCGGAATATGACGCCCGGACGAAGGCGTTGCAGGAATACGACGATCCGCTCGAAGGCGTGATGGCCGAGACGGCGAAGGCGCAGGCGATGAAATTGAAACGCAAAAAGAAAGGATGGAAGGATTATGCGAACACAACCGTGGCTTAAAATCATACCCATTATCCTGACAGGGGGCGGCGCGCTCCTGCTGGGCGGGTGCTCGGCGATCAGCACGACGATGCAACGGGCCGGGGCCGTGGGGCTTGGCTCGACGATCGGCGGGCTCGCCGGCTACAAACTCGGTAACAAGGATCCCGTCAAAACGGCGGCGGGCGCGGTGCTCGGCGGGGTGGCCACACACGTGGCCATGGGTAAAGACCCCGCCGTGCTGCAGGAAGGTTTCGACCAGGGCTACGTGCAGGGTCAGAGCGACGCGATCAAGCGACAGTATTTTCTCCGGCAGGCGCTCGAACAGCGTCCGGCCGGAAGCGGGGAGGGGGAGACCGTTTATTACGTCGTGCCGGGGCCCACGGTCACGGCGGACGGACGACAACTCAAGCCGCACGAGGTCGCCGTGCGGGTGGTGGAATAACCCAATGTTTCAAGCGGAGGACCAACCATGAAATCGAAAATACACCAGGTCATCGGCATGTTTATCGGCTGCTGGATGCTCACAGTTCAGGCGCCACGAGTTTGGGCGGTTGCCGGTGTTGGCGATACTACTGTCATCGTCGGCGACATGACCGATATGTGGAAATGGCCGCGGGAGCTGGCGCAATGGACGACGCTCATCAACCAGGCGACGACGTACGTGGACCGGGCTGATCAAATGATCAAACTGGCGGGCGATCCCAAGCAGCTCGTGGGCGAGCTGGCGGGGATTGTCGGCGAAACCGGGCTTCTCACCGGTCCACTCGATACCGCTTTAGGAATCCAAACTCAGGCCGAGGCGCTCAATCTGGCCGTCGCGGTTTACGGGCTAAAGGATACAGTCCAGGGCACGGTGCAGGATGTCGATGCCGTCGTGACCACCTACAAATGCTTTGGCAAGGATTTCAAACGGGACCCGAAGAAGTACGAGAAGTACGCCATGCAGGAGGCGTTGCAAGGGCGGTGCAAACAGGCGGCAGAGAATGCCGATCAGGTCATCAAAGCAGAAGACATTGTACATAAAAGGCTGGTCGCACAGTTGAAGACGGCTGGTACGGCGGCAGAGCGTGAAACGATCAACGCGGCGCTGGTGGCGTCGCAGCAACGTATCGACATGGCGAAGGCAAAGGCGAAGCTGTGCACGGACGAATACAATCTATTCATCGGCAAGCTGAACCTCACCGCAGATCGCAAAGTGACGGCGGATAAAGAGTGGGCGCAACAGATGCTGAAAGAGATGCGGACTCGCGCGGTCGAGGCGATGAAGGCGCAACAAGACCCTGACGCGACCGATAACGGCCTCGACGACACCCCGCCGGGTCAAGCTTCGGCGCCCACCGCATAATCCATGCGCAAGCGAGCCCTCATTCTTGTTGGTGTGCTTTTGCTTGGCGTACTGCCCAGTACTGCCTGGGCGTCGAAAGCGGGGCCGGTGTTCGACAAGTATGGGACCAGGTTTCATGCCGCCTTCGAGCCGACGAGAAACGCCGCGCGCTTTATTCCGCAAAAAGACACGTTGCTGCTCCTCAGTCAGATTGCTTCCGCACTCATCATCGTCGGCGGGCTGCTCACCAAGATGCGCAAGGATGAAACACAGATGGAGGGCATCGCGAGCATGGTGCTGAAGGTCGGGTTTATCGCGAGCTTGCCGATCCTCAGCGACCGCTTCGAAGACACCTGCGGATACATGGCGACTGCGACTGCGCATGCAACCTTTCCGTACGTCAAAAAAGGCTCCGACTATGCTATCGATCTCGTCCCCGTCTCATCGAGCCAGGTGCCAAACGTCATCAGGAAGATCTTCGAGCTGACGAATCAGTGGACGATAAATTCATCGCCGGCGAATGACCAGCTGGAAGAAACAGCGGACCCAACATCTGATCAGGATGACAACTGGTTTGCGCGGGAGGGCAATTGGGCGGCGAGTACGGTGAGGTTGATCAGCGACCCCGCGATGGCGAAGTGGGCGGCGGTCGCTGGCGCATGCCGCGTAGCCATCCTCCACTTCATCGTGTTGGGCGTTGGCTTGATCTGCACCTCGATCATAATTCTGACCTATTTCGCGGAGATTCTCCGGCTGTTTCTCTTCCATGCCGGATTGGCAATCCTGCCGGTGTTTATCGCCGGCTTGGGAATCGAGTGCATGAAGAACCAGTCGGTGCGGTATATTCTCGGACTGGTGAGTGTAGGGCTATGGCCGGTGGGTTGGGCGATCGCGAATATCGGCACCGTTCGTCTGATCAATGTGGCGAACAATTTTATCTCGAATTTGTTGAAGCCCATACTGGAAAAAGCGCAGGTCAGCGTGGCCTCCCCCACGATCGCAGTCGCGATGCCATATATGAGTTGGGGCGTCATGGTTCTGTTGGTGGCGCTGACTCTCGGTTTGTGCATCTGGATGTTGGTGGGCTTGATTTGTGGACCGGTGTTGATCAGCCGCATTTTGACCCAGGGCGCCCAAATGATGGGCGGAATGGTGGGGGCAGCGGCCGGGACAACCACGATCTCGGCTACGGCCCTGCCCGGCGGCACTGCGGCGCCACTTGCCGACGCAATGACGGTCATGCCGGGCAAGGCGGCGGCGAGGGGAAGCCGGAGCGCGGTGCCAGCCGGCTCGGCTGCCTCACATGGAGCCCCCAGGTTGTGTCGGGTCGGCGGTAGCAATGTGGGGGCCGCCGTGACTTCGCGGGCTTCGCATTTAGCCCCGGCTGTAACCGTCGTGTCCGACGTTGAGGACGGACCGGTGCAGGGTGGCACCGCCGGATTGGGACGATCCCCGGGTGGCGGCGGTGGGAGCATGATGCGCCGCGCACTCCATGGAGCCTCGTCAGGCTTGCCCGCGGTCGCACCGATCGATGCGGGTCGCGCGAGCCGTCTGGCGTCCGGTTCGGATCGCCCGGTCAACCCGCACCGGCCGAAGCCGTGGCTGCCCGTATCGCCGCCTCCACCGAGATCATGATGAACGATTTTGTCACTGGACCCATAACGGGAATTGACGCGTATAAATAATTTTGCCTCAGTCGATTTTCCTACCTCTTACCCTCCATGAAAGAATATATTGGTCAGCGCAAAAGCCCGCGTGGCTTTACCCTGGTTGAACTGATGATCGTGCTCCTGGTTCTCGGCGTCCTCGCCGCCTTGATCTATCCCACGGTATCTCGCTCCCGCGACAGCGGGTTCGATGTGGTGAAGAAGCAAAACGAGAAGGTGTTGAACGCCGACATGCTGGCGCTGTACGAAGCGGGCGTGGATACCACCACGTACGCCGATGCCGCGTCGGCCATCACGGCGCTGAAAACCGGCGTCACGGTCCCCTCGACGATTGTTGGCGGGCAGGCACAAGTGGTGAAAATCGACGTGGACGTAAATCCGGCGGCTTACACGTTTACGCCGGCGACAGCGACTTCACCCGCGATCTTCACGGCCCAGCTGGGACATCGCGACGTCCGGCCATAGGCGGAACGAGGGAAACGTCATGCACCGGTCCCGCCGTGGTTTCACCTTGGTGGAAGTGTTGCTGGTGCTGTTGGTGCTCGGACTGGTCGCCAGCATGCTGACGGGCGGATTCTCGGGGTTGTTGCCGCTCGGCCGGGAAACCGTGGCGGTGACGAAGGCCCGCGAAATCAATGGCGCCCGGCGGACCTATGCGTTGATCGTGCCGGACGCGGCCGCCCAGTGGGCCGCCGCCACGGCGGATACCGACAAGGTGATGCTGCTCATCAATGCGAAATTGCTGAACGGTACGGCGGCCGACCAATTGACCCTGCCGGGCGATTACACGTTGAGTCTGGCAGGCGCGATGCGGGATAAGACGGTACTGAAAAAGGGTACGGCCACGCTCGATTATACGGAGTGAACCATGCGCCGAGCCAACCGCGGGTTTACCCTGTTTGAGATGCTGGTGGTCTTGTTGGGGATCGGCCTGGTGGTCGGCTTGGTGATCACCGGCCTGGTCGCGGTGGTGCGCGGGCTTGTCCCGGCTCAAGTCGTGCTCAATGGAGAAACGTTGTCGGTGGCGCCGGCCTTTGCCCCATTCTCCCCGGCGGTGGATCTGCACCAAACCTTGGCGGATCGCATCGGCAGCGCGCGCGCCGTCTATGTGCTCGGGGGCCGGCATCTCTCGCTGGCTGCGGATGCGCGGGCGGCGCAGCAGATGCCGCTCGCGGCGACCACGCTGCCAGCCATCGCGGATTTCACGCCGGGCCTGCCGCTGGATGCCAAAAGTTTCTACGATCTGTACTCCGCCCAGCTTGGGCCCGTGAACCCGGGTGCCCATGCGGAGGATTTTTCCCTCGTTGTCGTCGGTCCCTGCAACGGTGCACTGGCGGTCACCTGCTTTGTGCAAGTGACACGCTCGGCACAAACTCTGACCGACGGCTATGAAACGGATAATTTCGTGGTGCGGGAGGTGACGCTGCTGGATATCGGGGGTGCCATCGCCCGCTATGCCTTTGCCGAACGTCCGGAGCGGATCACCGGCCTCTTTGTGGGCGCGGTGCATTCCTGGTATCGCTATAGCGAAGCCGCCGGGCAGTACGAAGAAGGCCCGGCCAGCGTGGTCTTTCCCGATCCCTGGCTCTATGCGGGGGCGCGGGGCAATGCCGACGACGTGCCGCCGTTCTCGCGCTTCGTCTATTTCCTCCCGGTCAGTTCGTGACACAATCCCTCCAGAGTCGCACGGCCCGCCCGCCCCGCTACGTCGATCGTCGCGGCTACATCACCCTGTTGGTTTTCGTGATCCTTGTCTTTTTCGCCACGATCGCGGGCATGCACATGCTGATGTGCATCGGGGTGGGGCAGACCGCCCGGGCGTACGACTCGTATCGGCAGGGGTTCGCCGAGGCCACCCGGCTCGAACGCGCCGTGAACGAGAGCTGCCTGATGTTGCGTGGGATGAATTATGCGTCCTCCACCCGGACCACCGCGGACGAAGTTGCAGCGCAACTCGCGGCTCTCGATGCCGGCGGGACGACGATCACGGTGAACAGCGTGCCCGCCACCCTGCCGGCGCCGGTGAGTTTTCCCGATGTGACGGCGGCGCCCGATCCGCTGGGGGTGCCGAGCGCGGCTTTGCTGAGCATGGCGCCTGCGGAGTTGGGCCAGCTGTTGGGACCCCGGGTGGCGGAATACCCGGTGCAGGAATTCCGGTTTACCTCGCGTCGTACGGTGCTCGACCAGGCATACGATTATGGCTGGTTGATCCAGGCGCAATTGGTCGCGGTGCCGATGACACGGTATTCCGTGGTCGCATACGAGCTGCCCGCCGAGATCGGTGCGGCATCGGCCGGCGCCGGCGGCAGTGCACCGGTTCCCACCGCGCCGATCGGCCTGGCGCCGGGCAGCGATCCCGCCAGCCTTCCAGACCTGCAGGCGGTCGCGGGCACCATGCCATATCATTTCCGGCGGAAAGCCGTCCTGGCGGCGGCGTACCAGTATCTGTTTTCGCAATGCTATCTCGACCGCGTGGCGGAATACGTCGGCATCACGCATTATCACGACCTGGATGCGGCGGCCAATGCGACCGCGCAGCTCGATGGCCTGGTGCGGGCGGGCAATGGCGCCAACTTCGACCTCGGGCTCGCCGGCGGCGGGCAGTACGCCACGATCCGTTATACGAAGGACGCGGTCGTGATTTTCACGCGCCAGGAGGGGAAAACCGTCAACCTGAGCGATTCCGCCGGCAACGGCAGCGCGGCGCCAATGTTGGTCGTGCTCGCCGGGCCGCCGCCACCGGCGGCGCCGCTCGCCGTGAATTTCACCGGCTCGATTCTGCGGCCGGTGGTGTTGGTTGGCTATAATATCCGGGTGACGGCCGCGCCGAATGTCGGCCTGGCCGGCGCCCTCTTCCTCGATCCGCCGAGTTCTGTCGCAGCCGGGACCGGACCGCTGCACGTGGCGCATCTGTCGTACAGCCTCCGGGCCGGTAGCGTGCCGGCCGGGGCGGTGCAGGCGGGGCTCTCTCTGCCTCTTTCAGCGGAAGTCCTGGCCCCGCGCGTCATCTATGTCGCCACCACGCAACAACGTCTCTGACATGCCGACGACCACATCCAACGGAAGACGTACCGGGCGCGGCTTCACTTTGGTCGAGCTCCTGCTGGCGATTTTAATTTTGGCGGCGGTCTTGGGGCCGTTCCTGGCCTTCGTCTCGCGGATACCGGATTTGAACAGCGCGATCGGGCAGCAGGGGAGGAGTGAGGCCTGGCGCTCGTTTACGGATCAAGCCTTGGCTGCGGGGATCGATCCGGGTGCGGCTGCGGCTCTGCGCAACGGGGTAAACCCGGCGGTGCCGGCCATGCCGACGCCGGTCGTGACACGCGGAAGCGCGATGGCGCCGTTGGGCGGTGCGGCCGTGCGGGCGATCCAAGTGCGGATGCCGGCCACGGTCGCGGAAACGCGCCCGGGCGGATCCGGTTTCGAATTGGGAGCCGGCACTGCGCCACCCGTGCGGACTACTCCCGCCGCACCCCTCCTGCCGATTGTGATGCAGACGCCGGTGGTGTCACCGGCGCCGGGTTCGGTCCTGCCGGTCGGGATGTTGACGGCGGGCGGTAGTGGCACGCCGGCGACAACCGTGGTCAGCGCCAGCGTGCTCGATGGCGGCCGGGTGCATTTGGAAAACGGCCGGCCGCTGGCGGCCTCGACCGGAATCGGCATCGCGGCGCAAACGGTGTCGGCGGCGGATCTCGCCCAAGGAGTGGGCGGCCGGGCATGGAACGAGTACGTCAGCCAAAATGCCGGGGACAAGGCGGTGATTCTGGCTGACGGGCGGATTCGCTGGCACACGCAATCCGGCGGTCGCCTGCTTATCTATGAGCCGAGCCCGCCGGTGTCGTATGCGTATCTGTTGAACCTCGGTACGCCGGTGATGGTACACAACACGACCGAAGTCGCGAGCGGCGCGTCGATCGACATTGCCTACGACGAATACATGAATGTGCGCAACGGCACGTCCGCCCTGCGCCTCGATTGGCCGCAAACGACGAAGACGGCCTTCGGCAACACCTGGAATACGCTCACAGTGGGTTTCAACTGGACGTTTCAGGCCGAAAGCGGACCGTTTGGCGGCGACCTGAAAAGTTTTTTCGGCGAGGACAAGGAATACCTCTGGGAGGACAATGCAGCGGTGGCGGCAGCGCCGGTGTTGCCGCCGGGGGCTGTCGCTTCGCCGGCCAATTGGACTCTGGCGCGCCAGACGACCAAACTCGGCGTACCCGAGTTGGTGACACAACCAGGCTACCAGGGTGGCTCGTATGAAGCAGGCGGCATCGAAATACGGGCACCGATCCGCAACGGTGAGCGGCTCGGGCGCGTACAGTCCGGAACCACGGTCAGCACGGGCGACACCCTGAAAGTTCAGGTCGAACCCAACCCCTGACTCCGGGAGCGATAAGTAAGAATTTGGCGCGGCTGAAGGTGAATTTAATTATTTGTAATAAAATTAATTTGACCTTAATTAGGGCATTGCTTTTCTACCCCTGCTCCAATCCGCCATGCCCCAGTCAACACCTGTACCCGATGTGCAAAACCTCGTGCTGACACTGCGCGGCAAGCGGGTGTTGCTCGATTCGGATCTGGCGCACCTCTACGGCGTGCCGACCAAACGCCTCAATGAGCAGGTGCGGCGCAACGCCGACAAGTTCCCGGCCGACTTCGCGTTTCAGCTTAACATGGCTGAAACAGTGGAAGTTATGCGTTCAAGGTCGCAAAATGCGGCCTTGAAGCGCGGTCAAAATATTAAATACCGGCCGTATGTTTTCACCGACTACGGCGCGATCCAGGCAGCCAACGTGCTCAACGGTCCGGCGGCCACCGCCATGAGCATATACGTAGTCCGCTCTTTCGCGCAGATGCGCGAAACGCTTTTGAACAGTACCGCAATCCTCAAGCGCCTCGCCGAAATCGACCGCACGCTGATCGAGCATGGCAGCGCACTGCGCGCCATCTGGGACCAACTACAGCCTCTTTTACAGCCACCGCCCGAGCCGCCCAAACGACGGATCGGATTTCAGACTTAACAGACTTGAAGTCGTAATTCGTAGCCTCAAGGTAAACGCCCCAATAGCAGCCGCTACCCCATGCTTTCGTACCCCCCATCGAGTACCCGCGCTCGTTCGCATTTAGGCGAAGCCCACAGGCGCGAAGGCCGGAAGAAGCAATTCTTTCGTATCG
>DATJPQ010000038.1:0-18996 GCA_035506315.1 Opitutaceae bacterium | reverse complement strand
CGATTCGCACGAGTGTTTCGCGGGGTACGAACTGGCCGGTGATTTCGAGGAATGCGAGGCCGGAGGCGAGCTCGATGGCGGCGCTGCTGCTCAAGCCTGCACCGACCGGCAGGTCGGAGAGATCGAGGTAATCGAAACCTTCGGGAGCGCGCAAGGCGAAGGCCGGCAGTGCGGCGAGCACGCCCTGCGCATAGTTGGTATAGCTGCCCTGGCCGCCTAGTTTTTTTAGCGGACCGGCAGGCAGGGTGAAGATTTCGTTGGTTTGTCCGCTGAAAAAACGTCGCTGTCCATCGGTACGGCGGGCCAGCGCGACGCCGACTCCGCGGTCGATCGAAGCGCCGAGCACGGTGCCGCCATTGTAGTCGGTATGGTTGCCAATGAATTCGATGCGGCCGGGGGCGTGCGTGACGACCTCCGGTGCGCGACTGAAGACTTTTTGGAACTGGGCGACTAATTTTTCTCTCATTGCGGGTGTGGCGGGGGAAGGGGAGGCGCCCAAGTTGCCGGGTCGCGGCTGGAAGTAGAAGCAAATACTCCGAAAAGCGGTGCAGGCGGCTCACCCGTGGGACCGATCCAATTCCGGCCAAATTCTTTCATGGTTAAGATGTGTGAAACAGATCCTTACCAATGTGCCGTGGACAAATGTCGAGGTTTTGTTTGACGAATGGACCGGGGGTCATACTTGTTTCGCCTATCACTTTCTCACACTTCTCCCGCCTAGCGGGAGTTTTGGGGTAACTAAGAAAGCAAAGGCGGGCCGCTTAGGGGTAGGCGGCCCGCCACTTTTTTTGCCCATTTGGTTTCGAGCACTTTATCCGACACCGGGCTTGCGCCGGACCCGCGCGTTTCGCAGCGTGGCCGGCAGTGCGAAAAACCTCCGACATTAATGTTATTGAGACCCGGGTTCTGCCGTCGCCCAACGAGCTGTTGGCCGAGCGGCCCAAGACCGAGGCACAGGCGGAGTTCGTGACGCATGCCCGCGAGGATATTCACCGGATCATTTTCACGGACGACAAACGCTTCCTTCTTGTGATCGGACCGTGCTCGATTCACGACGTCGAGGCCGGACGCGACTACGCCCGGCGCCTCGCCGCCCTAGCCCGCGAGGTGGCGGATCGCGTGCTGGTCGTGATGCGCGTGTATTTCGAGAAACCCCGCACCACGGTTGGGTGGAAGGGACTGATCATGGATCCGCACCTCGACGGTACGCACGATATTGCCGCCGGCCTGCGGCTGGCGCGCGCCTTTCTATGTGATGTGCTCGATTTCGGCCTGCCCACAGCGACCGAACTGCTCGATCCGATCACGCCACAATACATCGCCGACCTCATTTGTTGGTCGGCCATCGGGGCGCGCACCACGGAGTCGCAGACGCACCGGCAGATGGCGTCGGGCCTCTCGATGCCGCTCGGTTTTAAAAACGGCACCGACGGCTCGATTCAGACGGCGATCAATGCCATCAAGGCGGCTGGCCAGCCGCAAACTTTCCTGGGGATCGACCTGGCCGGGCGTTCCTCCTCGATCGCGACGCGTGGCAATCCCAATTGCCACATCGTCCTGCGGGGCGGCGCCGGCGGACCGAATTATTCACCGGCGGATATCGCACGCACCGAACAACTACTCGCCAAAGCCAGCCTGCCGCAGACGATCCTGATCGATTGCTCACATGACAACTCGGCCAAGCAACCCGAGCGGCAGCCCGAGGTGATGCGGGCATTGCTTCAGCAGATCGGCAGCGGCAACACCTCGATCATAGGGGCTATGATCGAGAGCAACTTGGGCACTGGCAGCCAGCCGTTTCCCCAGCCGCGAGAAAAACTTCGCTACGGGGTGTCGATTACCGACGCGTGCATCGATTGGCCTACCACCGAGGCACTTGTGCGCGAGATCCATGCTTCCCTGGCGCCACGGTTTCGTTGAGAGTGCTGCTGCCCAAGGCCTTGATACCATCCCAATCCTGTGACCGGACTGGCCTGTGTCTTGCTTGGGCCAGCCCAAGCGCAGCTAATATCTCGGGAACTGCAAATCAGTTCTTGCCTCCGGCTCGCCGGGTCGAGTCTTGTCTGCCTTTTACGCCATGAAATCACCTATTCGCGTCGCGGTCACCGGTGCTGCCGGGCAAATTGGCTATTCCCTGCTTTTCCGTATCGCCTCGGGCGCCATGTTTGGTCCGGATCAGCCAGTAATCCTCCATCTGATTGAAATCGCACCGGTGCTGCCCGCCCTGAATGGCGTGGTTATGGAGCTGCAGGATTGTGCTTATCCTTTGCTGAAAGGAATCGTGGCCACGGCGTCGCTGGACGAAGGTTTCAAGGGCGTCAATTGGGCGCTGCTCGTCGGCTCGGTGCCGCGCAAAGCCGGCATGGAGCGCAAAGATCTCCTCTCCATCAACGGCAAGATTTTCATCGGCCAGGGCCAGGCCATCGCGCACAACGCCGCCGGCGACGTGCGCGTGCTCGTCGTGGGTAATCCCTGCAATACCAATTGCCTGATCGCGATGAACAACGCCAAAGAGGTGCGCAGCGATCGCTGGTTCGCGATGACGATGCTCGATCAGAACCGGGCCGTCGCCCAGCTCGCGCAGAAGGCCGGCGTCGAGACGCCCGCCGTCTCCCATCTCGCCATCTGGGGCAACCACAGCTCCACGATGTATCCCGACTATTTCAACGCCCGGATCAACAACCGGCCCGTCTCCGAAGTCATCGGGCCGGAAGCCTGGTTCAAGGACACCTTCATCCCAACCGTGCAACAGCGCGGCGCGGCCATCATCAAGGCTCGCGGCCTCAGTTCGGCGGCCTCGGCGGCCAACGCCGTCATCGACACCGTGCGCAATCTCACCACTCCGACCAAGGCTGGCGAGTGGTTCAGCGTGGCGGTCTGCTCCGACGGTTCCTACGGCATCGAGCCGGGGCTGATCTTTTCCTATCCGATCCGGAGCGACGGCCAGAAGTGGGAAATCGTGCCGGGGCTGCCGCTGAACGAATTTTCCCGGAGCAGGATCGCCGCCACCGAAAAAGAGCTCAAGGAAGAGAAGGCGCTGGTGGCCGACCTTCTGCCGAGCTGACGCGACGGAATGGGCGGTTCGTCCGCCTCAAGCGCTCCTGGCATTCAGGCGTTTGATCAGGGCAATGAGCCCGACGATCACGAGCACTGGAATCCAGATTGGCGCCAGGATCACCAGCAGGGCGAGTCCACCCGCGAGGAGGCCGACGAGCAGGGCGAGCACCGCCGCAACGATCGCCGCGGCGCCACCCGCGAGCAGGCCGCCGATGACCAGTAAGAGGCCCAAAACGACGATGACCGGAACCAGGGCTACCGGCAGGAATTTCACCACGACGACCGCACCAACCAGGGCGAGCAGGACAATCAGGAAAGTTTTCATGCCTCGAGAACCCCGCTACGAGCGGAAAGTTGCAGCAAAGGAAACTCGCTGCCTACAAGAAATGCGGAAACTCCTGGGCTTGTCGCGAAGCCCCCCTGCGTCCATCTGTCCTCAATTGTGGTCCCTTCTTCTCCGCCTCTCGCCGTGGTTGCCGCCGTGATCGAGCGCGATGGTCGCGTGCTCGTGGCGCAGCGACCGCCGCTCAAGCACCTTGCGCGCAAATGGGAATTTCCCGGGGGTAAGGTGGAGCCAGGCGAGGAACCGGCCGCCGCCCTCGTGCGCGAGATCAAGGAAGAACTCGATTGCGATATTGTCGTCGGTCGTGCGCTGCCGCGCTCCACTCACACCTATGCCACGATGACGATCGAGCTGATCCCTTTTTTTTGCCGGCTCGCGTCCGGCAGCGCCGAACCGCATCCGCATGAGCATATCGCCGTGTGTTGGGCCACACCGGCTGAGCTGAAGACATTGGACTTGGCCGCCGCCGACTGGCCGGTGGTCGCAGCCTTGGGCGTGGGGCTACAGTCGTCTCAATAATGCGGTGGCCGTTCGTCGGGTTCGATCGGATCGCCGCCTTCGTCCAGGCCGGCCAGCCGTTCGCGCAAGGCTTTCATCTCTTCCCGGAGCCGGGCCAGTTCGTCGCTGAGCTCCAGCATGGCCTTGTCCTGCTCCGCCACATGGCGTTGGAGCCAGGTGATCCGTTCTTCGAGCGGCTGGAGGTGTGGTTCGGGCATGCCTCCTTCATCGCCGGAGTGCGGCGCAGCGTCAACCCGTCCGATCAGGCGGCGGCGGGGGCACGCGTTCGGCCGTCGGCGACGCCTTGGGGACGGTCTTTAGGACATTTTGGAGATCCGGCACGACTATGCGTTGGTAACAGTCCGGGCAGACCGAGTGGCTGAACTCGCTCCCCGTGCGGTCCCGGATATAGCTCTCGATTTGCTGCCAGTAGTTGTGATCGTCGCGGACCTTTTTGCAGTAGGAACAGATCGGCAGCAGTTGTTCGAGCTGCCGGACTCGCGTGGTGTACTTCAGGATTCGCTCGGCCACATGCAATCGCATCCACAATTCCTGTACGTCAATCGGCTTGGAGAGGAAGTCGTCCACGCCCGCCTCCATGGCAATGTGCTGGTTTTCCGTGCTGGCATCGCGCGCGGTGACCAGGATGAAATAGGTGTAGTCCTGGCCGGTTCTGGCCCGGACGCGGCGGCACAGCTCGAGCCCGTCGATCCCCGGCATCATCCAGTCGCTGACAACGATTCGGATCGGCTCTCCCGTGAGATGCGCCCAGGCGGCTTCTCCATCGACCGCTTCGATGACTTCATGGCCGAGTTTGCGCAGCGCCTGTCGGAGCACGGTACGGCCAACCTCATCGTCCTCAACTGCGAGCACTTTCATGGCTGTCAAAAACATCGGTACAGCCAACCGTCCAGAAAATAGGTTAGTCTACGTAGCCAGATACCGCAACTTCGCGTAGCGGACCTGCCCTGCAGATACCCCTTAAGTGCCGGTGGGTCTCGCCGAAGGCACTGATTTACAGGCAAGTGCGGAATGGACGGCGCCCGCTTTCGGGTAGGGCGCATCGACGCCGTAAGCCAGCAGTTGCGGGCGGACTTGCGACTCGTAGCAATCCGGACAAATAATATGACTGAAAGATGTGCCGATGCGGGAGTTAAGATAACTTTCGATCTGGTGCCAGTAATCCTGATCGTCTCGGACCTGTTTGCAGTAGGAACAGATCGGAAGGAACGACTCGAGTTGACGCACTTGTTTCGTAAAATCGAGAATGCGCTCGGCGACGCGCAGGCGCCGCCACAGTTCCTGGGGATTGATCGGCTTGCACAGGAAATCGTCCACGCCAGCGTCCGCGGCCTTGAGCTGGTTTCTTTGTGAGGCGGTGAGGCCGGTGAGCAGGATGAAATAAACATACTCGCCCCCCTCCGTACGGATCCGTTGGCAGAGTTCGAGCCCGTCGAGGCCCGGCATCATCCAATCGCTCACCACCACGCGCACCGGGTTCCGGTGCAGTTCCTGCCAGGCGCTTTCGCCCGAGTCGGTGGCCACGACGTCGTGACCCAGAGAGCGCAGCGCGGACTCCAACATAAGACGGGCAACGGGATCGTCGTCGGCAATGAGCACTTTCACGGCGTGCCTCCTTGCAGATGTTCAGAGAGGGCTTGATCGAGACGGCTCCAGGCTTCTTTGACCATCGCCACGCGGGCGGGCATCTGGTCCCAGTCGCCGGCCGTCGCGGCATTTTCGAGGGCATTGATGGCGGCCTGCATCTGCCGGCCGCCGATGCTGGCACAACTGCCCGCCAGCGCGTGGGCCTGCGAAGCGAGCACCTCGGCGTTGCGGGCAACGGCGTGCCGGGACAATTCGGCGAGCCGCCCCGGCATCGACCGGCGCAGTATATCGGCGAGTTCGCCCAACAGCGTGCCGTGATTCAGGCCCGGGATGGATTGCAGCGATTGCACCTGGCGCGGATCGAGCACGACGGCGGTCGATTCGGACTCGGATTGCGGTTCGTTGCCTGAGGGCGTCAACGGGCGTCGCGTACGCGGATCGGCGGGACGGGCCGCCGGGGTTGCCGCAACGCCGGTCAGCGGTCCGGCCGGGCGTGCCATCATGCCGGTCAGGGCCACCAACGAAACGACCACGGCCGTCGCACTTGAAATCGAAGTGGGGTGGGATTCGCGGCTGGGATTTGACGCCGGGTGGCTGAACATGGCCATAGGTTGAGTTGCGCTTCCCGGGGCGCACAGACCAAAGACTACGTAAGTGCGCTACGTAGTTCCTCAGGCGTCATGGCCGGCAAACGGCAACGGTAGTTCTCGCACACGTAGGCGGCAGCGCGACCGTCGATGGGCTTCAGGCCCGCCCGCCATGGGGCGGGGGTGGCGGGCCAGCTCGGCGTGTCCCCGTCGGTAACCGCGAGCACCACGCGCGGCGACGCGAGCCGCTCATGCAGCACGGCCGCCAGGGCGCGAAAATCCGCTGCGGCCGGATCGCCCGCCAGCACCACCTGCTGGGGGGCGGCAAGAGCGAAGGTGACGGCCCCGAGCATCTGGGGCAGCGCCTGCGGCGCGCCGGACCATTGTGGATGCAGCGCCTCCATGGTCTCCAAAGCTTGGGTACGCCAGTCGTCGCGACCCAGCAGTCCCGCGAGGCGGAGGAGGTTCATCGCGGCCACGCTGCCGGGGGCGGGCTCGGCGCCATCATAGTCCTCCTTCAGGCGCAGGATCACGTCGGTCGCGCCGGCCGCCGAGTTGAAGTACCCGCCGTGCCCGGGGTCGAGGAAGAGTTCGTCCATCTTCGTCTGGAGTTGCGCCGCCCGCATGAGCCAGCGCCCGGCAAACGTCGCCTCGTAAAGGTCGAGCAACCCTTGGATGAGGAAGGCATAATCCTCGGCGAAGCCTGCAGTCGCGCTGCGCCCCTCGCACCAGGAGCGGAAAAGCACACCGCGCGCCGGGTCGAACAGTTCGCGTTCGATAAACTCCGCGGTCCGTTCGGCGGCGGCGCCGTAGACCGCTTGTCGGTCGGTCAACGCCGCGGCGGGCACGACGGTGGCCCGGGCGAGGGCGGAAAGCATGAGGCCGTTCCATGCCGTCAGGATTTTGTCGTCGCGGTGGGGGCGGGGACGACGGCCGCGGGCGGTGCGCAGGCGGGCGAGCGATTGCGCGAGGCGTTCGTCCGCCTGCTTGGGCGCGAGGCCAAAGCGCGCCGCGGTCCCGGCCGGGGATTGGGTTTGCGCGAGGATGTTCTGGCCGGCGAATTCTCCGGACGGATCGCGCCCGGCCGGGACATTGCCGTTTTCCTGCACGCCGAAATGCGCGGAGAACATTTCGTAGTCGGCGCCCAGGAGTGCGCGCAATTCGTCGCTGCGCCACACATAGAAGGCGCCTTCCGCGTGCGTGGCCTGGCCGGCGGCGAGCGCACTGTCGGCATCCTCGGCCGCGTAGAATCCGCCGGAGGGATGCGCCAGATCGCGCAGCACGTAGTCGCAGATGTCACGGGCCAGCTTGGCGTGCCGCTCGTCGTGTGTCGCCTGCCAGGCTTCGAGCGCGTTGAGCGCGATCTGGGCCTGATCGTAGAGCATTTTCTCGAAATGCGGCACGAACCAGTCCGCATCGACTGAGTAGCGGTGGAAACCGCCACCGACATGGTCGTGAATTCCACCCCGCGCCATCTGAAGCAGCGTGTCGGTCGCCATCTGCACGGCCTGGCGGCCGGCCGGGCTACCGACGCCCTGCCGCACGGCATAACGGAACAGAAAAGCCAGATTGCTGGCACGGGGGAATTTGGGAGCGCCGCCGAAACCGCCGCGTTCCGGGTCGAAGGTGGCGGCGAGATGCCGGAAGCAACCGGACAAGGCCGTGCCGGCATCGTCCGCGAACGATTGGGAGGAGGGACTGGGCCGTTCGGCGGACGTGGCGAAGTGCTCCCGCAGCGTTGCGACAACGCGCTGGCCCTCGGCCACCAGTTGTTCGCGCTGCCCGGCCCAGCCGTGGGCGAGGGCACGCAGTACGTTGGCAAAACCGGGCCGGCCGGGCCGATCCTCCGGGGGAAAATACGTGCCGCCAAAAAAGGGGTTCAGCCCGGGGGTGAGCCAGACGCTCATCGGCCAGCCGCCGCTTCCGGTCATGGCCTGCACGTAGGTCATGTAAATGCGGTCCACGTCGGGCCGCTCCTCGCGGTCGATCTTGATGGCGACGAAGTGCGCGTTGAGTAACGCGGCGACCTCCGGGTTCTCGAACGACTCGTGTGCCATCACGTGGCACCAGTGGCAGGTCGAGTAACCGATGGAGAGGAAGATGGGCTTTTGCTCTGCTCGTGCCCGGGCGAAAGCCTCCTCGCCCCACGGGTACCAATCGACCGGATTGTCCGCGTGCTGCCGGAGATAGGGCGATTTTTCCCGCGCAAGACGATTGGGCATGGAAGCAAAAAGCCCGGAAAAACCCAAAACGCAAAGAGCCACACCCCTCCAGCCACACCCCTCCAACAACACCCCGTTTACCGCTCTTCGCCGTTTCTCATTGTCATCTATTAGATGACAATACCTTAAAATTCCGGAATATGTATAATTCTACACTGCAATGAAGAAAGAGATTTAACGTTTGGCTTTGTCATTTAATAGAGGACATTCCTCCGGGCTTTCGCCACACGCATGAATATGCCTCACCTTCCCACAGGCCAGTTGAAGCAACTGTTGAATGCCACAGACATTTTGGTGACGGGTGCACAAGACGTCGCCAGGGCCGCCAAGAAAAAATACCGCGAAGCAACTCGCCAGCGCCGGGGCAGTGCGTTGCATCCGGGACCGGATACACCACTATGGAACGAACTGGCCGCAGCTGCACTGAAACTGCTCAAGGAGCATGGCGAGAAAGCCAATTTGGCGCGTTATCTCGGCGTGTCCCGCCAGCGCGTCCATCTCTTGCTGGTCGCGAAGGCGGCCTGTCCCGATGCTGAGCGCGCATTGCAGTTGCTCGCCTGGGTCAACGCCCGGCGCGCCGGCCGCTATCCGGGTTGATCACCTCTTTTTGCCCGCCTACGTGCTACGGGCATTTGTCATCTATTAGATGACAATCCCTCCAGCGGGGGAGGGGGAGTTTCCCATGGAGTACCATGGAGTTTCTATGGGGTTTTCGCGGGCTCGGGGAGGGTGCCGGCGAGGACGGTGACGACTTTCCGGGGATCGAGATATTTTTTGATCGCGGCGTTGACCTGCTCGAGCGTGAGCGCCTCGACTTTTGCCGGGTAGTCGTCGAGGTAGCTCAGCGGGAGGCCGCGTTGCACGAAGGCCAGAATCTGCTCAGCCATGCCGGAGCTGGTGGCCAGGGTGATTTTATAGGTGCCGGTGATGGTTGATTTGAAATCGCGCAGCTCGTCGGCGGTCACACCGGCGGTGACGAAACGACTCAGTTCGCGCCGGGTGGAGGCCAGGCCCTGTTCGAGCAATTGGGGGGCGAACGTGCCCTGGATCGCCCACTGCCCGTCGGTGTACGAGTCGCCGGAGAGCAGGGCATAGATGGCATAGGTCAGGCCCTCCTTCGCCCGGACGGTGGCCAGCAGGCGCGACGAAAAATAGCCGCCGCCGAAGATCGTGGTGCCGGTGGCGAGCGCGATCCGGTCGGGATCGCTGTACTTCAATCCGGACGGCTGGCCGATCATGACCGAGACGCTGGCTTTGCCGGGCATGTTGATCTTCTCGGTGCGACCGGCGGTGAGCGGCACGGCTTTAGGGGCGGGTGCCAACAGCGTGCCGCCAGTCCAGCCGGCAAAGGCCGAGCCGAGTGCAGTGTCGATGGCGGCATTGTCGATGTCGCCCACGGCGACGAGCAGCATGGCAGCCGGGCCGTAGTGGGCGGCGTGAAACGCCTTCACCTGATCCAGTGTGGCCGCCTGGAGGTCGACGAGATAAGCGTCGTCGGCGGGCGGGCGGTTCGGGTGGCCGGGCGGGAAAATCACCCGCGCCAGCGTCCGGCCAGCCCGAAAATTGGTATCTTCCATCTGTTGTTGAAAATGACCCGCGAGCTGCTTCTTCAACTTGGCGAACTCCTCGGGGGAGAAGGCGGGCAGGCGCAATTGCTCGGCGAGCAGGCCGAGCACGAGCGGCACGTCCTTCTTCAGGCACCGGGCGCTGAAGGAGAGGTTTTGCGCGGTCGTGCCGAAATGCATCGTGGCGCCGACATCCTCGAGCAGTTGCGAAAGCGCGAACATGTCGTGCTTCGTCGTGCCCTTGTCGAGCATGGCGGCGGTGAGGGCGGCGATGGCGGGGTGATCGGCGGGGTTGAACACGTCGCCGGCGGGCAGGCTGCCGCGGAAGGTGACGACGTCCTTGAGCGAGGTGGGATAGGTCAGCACGTCGATGCCGGCGACGGTGCGGCGAACGACTCGCGGCGCGATCTGCGCGCCGCCCGGGGCGGCGGCGGGGACAGATGGGCCATTTTCGATTTTGGATTCTTGATTTTCGATTGAACCGGAGGCGGAGCCGCGGGCGATGGCAGGATCGCGGTAATACACCGGGTGATGAATCGGGAAGCGGGGCGCAGCACTGGCAGGCGCGGCGGTTTCGGCGCCACCTTCGGCCAGCGGGATGAACCAGCCGGTGGTGCTCTGATCCTCGACGAAGCAAGTCTTCGCGACGCGATTCACATCGGAGACCGTGACGGCCTGGAGCTTTTCCGGCAGGGTGACGTAGTAGGTCCAGTCACCGGCTGCGATGTCCTCGTTGATCTGGCCGGCGATGGCGAACGAGCCGTCGCGACTGTAAGCGGTGTCGGCCGTTTCCTTGCCGATGGCGCGGGCGACCTCCTCGGGCGTCACACCCTCGGTCTTGAGCCGGGCGAGTTCGGCGAGGATCGTTTTTTCGACCTGCTCATGGGTGACGCCGGGGGCAAGCCGGGCGTAGATGTTGAACAGGGAGTTATCCCGGGTGAGACCGACAATGGCGTCGGTGCCGACAGTGAGGTTCTGGTCGGTGAGCGCGCGATAAAAGCGGCTGGTTTTGCCGTCGTTGAGCACGTCGGTGAGGATCACAAGCGCCGCATGGTCGGGGTGGAGCGCGCGGGGAACCTTGTAGGCGATCCCGACGACACCCAACTCGCCGGGACGCTTGACAACGACGCGGCGCGGACCCTGTTGCGGCGGCTCCTCGGTGTAAACCTGGGGAATGGGGTGCGGTGCGGACGGGATGGCGCCATAGTACTTTTTTACGAGGGCGAGGGCGTCAGCCGGAACGAAATCGCCGATGATGGTGACCGTGGCATTATCGGGCCAATAGAAGATGTTGTAAAATTCGCGCAGTTTTCCAATCGGCACTTTCTCGATGTCGCTGCGCCAGCCGATGGTCGGATGGTGGTATGGATGGGCGACGAAGGCGGCGGCGGTGATCTCCTTGTCGAGAGCCTCGATGGGATCGTTTTCGCCGCGCTCGAATTCGTTGCGCACGACGGTCATCTCGGGCCGGCGGTCCTCCTCGCGGAGGCGCAGCCCGCGCATGCGGTCGGCTTCGATCTGCACGGCGAGCTCGAGGCGGTCGCTGGCGAGGTTTTCGTAGTAATTGGTGCGGTCGAGCCAGGTGGAGGCGTTGTTGATGGCGCCGATGCGGTCGAGCATGGTGTCGATGCCGTTGCCGAGGTCGGAATTGAAATGCTCGCTGCCCTTGAACATCAGGTGTTCGAGCAGATGCGTGGCGCCGGTGGTGCCGGTGACCTCATTGCGCGAGCCGACGCGGTAGGTGACCATGAACGTGAGCACCGGCGCGGAATGCTCGGGCAGGAGGAGCACCTGCAGGCCGTTGCTGGTGAGTTGGTATTCGGAGATGTCGCCGACGGTTTTTACAAAGGCGTAGCCGTCGACGGGCAGCGGGGTGGGCGTGGCCGCGCGGGCGATCAAGGCCGGCAGTACGGCACAGAAAAGCAGCAGGCGTGATTTCATGGTGCAGGCGTGATTACGGCGGAGAAATCCATGGTTGGGGGAAAACGCAAACGGGCCAAGCACTTTGGGCCGGGCGCACCGACCGTGAGTTTGCGGAAATCCGGCCGCGCGCACTAGTGGGAAGGTCAGGCCCGCGTTTCGAGGATGCCGTGCAGGCACGCCTGCAATTTTTCCCGTTCGAAGGGTTTCTGAATGAAGCCGGCGAGGTCCGTATCCGCGAAGCGGGCCATCAGGTCTTTCTCGCTGAAGCCGCTCATCAGAATCACCGGTACGTTGGCGTTGAGGCGGCGCAATTCGCGATAGGTCTCCTCGCCATCCATGTGCGGCATGGAGAGATCGAGCAGGACGGCGCGCAGGGAGGGGGCATGTTCGCCGAAAAGCCGCAGGCCCTCGGGCCCGTCGCTCGCGACCAGCGGGGTGAAACCAAGGCTCTCGAGCATGCGGGTGGCGATGGCGCGCACGGATTCCTCATCGTCGATCACAAGGAGCTTGCCGGCGCTGCGCCAGCCGGGAGCGGGTTCATAGTGCGCAGCCGGGTGCGAGGCTTCGGTGGCAAGCAATGGCAGGTACACGGTGAAGGTGCTGCCGCGATCCGGTTCGCCGGCCGCCTTGATGGCTCCACCGTGCGAGCGCGCAAAGCCGAGTACGGCCGTGAGGCCGAGCCCGTGGCTGCCGGGTTTGGAGGTGAAAAACGGCTCGAACAGATGCCCTTGGATCTCCGGGGTCATGCCGCTGCCGTTGTCGGAGACTTCCAGGAAAACGTAATCGCCCGGCGCCAGCGCGGGCGAGAGATAGGGTTCGCGGAGAAACTCCAGGTCGATGTGCCGCGTGCCGGTCCGGATCCGAATGACGCCCGGGCGACGTGCGCCGATCGCCTCGGCGGCGTTGCGCACGAGGTGGCGGAGGGCCTGCCGCAGTTGGGCAGGATCGGCGACGGCCGGCGGCAAGGGACGCACCAACGCGCACTCCAACACGCAATGCGGCCCGATCTCGACTTGCAGCGCAGGGATGGCTTCCTCGGCGAGCGCGTTCAAGTCGACCGCCGCCTCGGCGGCCGGCCCCTTGCCCGAGTAGGCGAGCATCAGCTGGCACAACTCCGCCGCACGCAGGGCGGCGTGCTCGATCTGCAGGAAGTATTGCTGGGCCGGCGAGGCGGGCGGCAGCTCCGAGCGGGCGAGACTCGCGTTGCCCAGCATGGCGGTGAGGAGGTTGTTGAAATCATGGGCCATGCCGCCGGCGAGCACGCCGAGGCTTTCGAACTTGCGCGCCTGCAGCGCGGTCCGTTCCGCCTCGAGAACCGCGGCACCCGCCAGTTGTTGTCGCGAGATGTCGCGGGCGATGGTCGAGACGGCGTAGGGCCGGCCGGCGCCGTCGCGATGGACGACGACCGTTTGGGAAACAGGCAGCTCGTGCCCCTGGCGGTCGAGCAATGCCGTCTCGCCGCTCCATTGGCCCTGAGCCAACGCGGACGGAATGGCTTCGCGGAGGATCTTTTGCGCCGCCCAGGCCGGATGATAATCGGATAGGTGGCGCCGGCGGGCGGCGGCGAGATCGGCGTCGCCTCGCAATTGGAACAGGGCAGGGTTGGCGTAGAGGATATTGCCCTGCAGATCCACCATGCCGATGTAATCAGGCGAGCCCTCGACGATGTGTAGCTGGCGGAGGGTCTCGGCTTCGGCGCGTTTGCGTTCGGCAATGTCGAAGAGCGCGCCGGCGACGCGTAGGGGCCGGCCCGCGGCGTCGCGTTCCACCACTGCACCGCGGTCGAGTACCCATTTCCAACTGCCGTCTTTGGTCCGCAGCCGGTACTCGGCTTCGTAGGCCGGCGTGTGGCCCTTCAGGTGGGCATCGCGCACCCATAAGACGCGCGGCAGGTCGTCGGAATGCACCAGTTTCCGCCAGGAACTTTCCCGGGGGGCGAACTCGGCGAGTTGGTAACCGAGCGTTTCCGCCCACTGCCGGTTGAACGTCATCCGGCCGCCCGGCACCTCCCAATCCCACAGGCAGAGCTGCGCTCCGGCGATCGCCCGCTCGAGCCGCGCTTCGGTCTCCTTCTGCGCGGCTTCGGCACGGAGCCGCAATGTAACGGCGGTGCCCAGGCCCAGCCCGACCGTCGTCACGGCCAGCTTGAGCAGCAGGAAATCGACGAGGAGGTGTTCCGACGTGCCGAGCAGCCGCAGGGCCGCGAGCCCGCCGCCGGTGATGGCAAACGTCGCGAGCGTGGCACCGGGCAGCCCGTGCCGCAGGCAGATCCACACGAGCGGCAGGAAAGACAGGTAAAATGCATGGAATTCCCGGAGCGGGTCGATGCGGTACACAATCCACAGGCAGGTCAGCAGGGCGACCGCCTGCGCGGCGATTTCGCTCCACTCGCGTCCGCTGCGCCGGCGCGGTTGCGGGCGAGGATCGGGCAGCAACCAGGGCGCCACGTTGACCATGATGAGCGGCACCACCGTGAGAATGCCGCTCTCGGCGCCGAGCCACCATTGGAATATCGTGGGCCAGCCCTGACCGGGTGCCACGAAGCCGCCCGCCTGCAGGAACACCGTGCCCACCACAGCGAGCGGCATCGGCGCGGCGATCGTCAGCAACGCCAGCCCGACCGCTTCCCAGGCATTGCGCGGTACTGGAACTGGTCCGTACCAACGGCGCGCCAGCCAGGCCACGCCGGAATGGTTGGCGGTGATCAGTACCGGCAGCAGTACCTGCACCCACCACACCGATTGCGGATGGAAGAGAAACGATGAAAGCAGGCTGGCGGCCAGGACCACCGGCGCGTAGCGCAAGCCCAGCAAGGTCAGCAAAGCGAGGGCGAGTCCGGCAGGCGTATGCCAGACCGTCGGGCCCAACGTCGTTGCGAACATTTTGGCCAACAACTCCGTGCCGATGAGCAACACCACATAGGCTGCGCAAATGAATGCGGGCCTGGCTGCGGGGCGGGTAACTGTGCCGGATGAAAGCGTAAAAGGCTTGATAGCACTGCGTGGCTGCAAGTTACAAGCGGCAAACGTGATCGGTGGTGGCTCGACCGGCAGAATTCACCGGCCCTCCCTGGAGCCTCTGCTGACTTGGTCGCCGCCGCAAGCATCCGGGAAAATGGGTGTGACCAGCATCGACTATTACGTGACAAACTCAGACGCGCCGGGGCGCGCGTAGACTGGGCCGCGTAGAATCCGGTGGCTCAGTAACCAAATGGCAGGGCGGACTATCCTTGGTCCGCCTTCGAGTTCGACCAGGAAAACACGGCGCGTTAGGGATAACGCGCCCTACCTCTGCTGCATTTTCTCCGGCTCAACGGGTGCCGGTGGCGAGGCGGAGCACTTTTTGCTGCAAGTGCGTGCAGCGGACCTTGGCCTCGCTGTTGCGCACGGCCATTGCGTAGGCCGCCGGCTCGCCCACAATGAACACCTTTTTCCGGCCGCGCGTGATGCCGGTGTAGAGGAGATTCCGCTGGAGCATGACGAAGTGCGCCTTCAGCAGCACCACGATTACGACCGGATATTCGCTGCCCTGCGATTTGTGGATGCTGATGCAGTAGGCGAGGGCGAGGTCGCCGAAATCGCCGCGGGAAAACTCGTGGAGGTCGCCGTCGAAGTTGGCCTGCAGCGTACCGGCATCGGCATCGACGGCGCGCACGGTGCCGATGTCGCCGTTGAAGAGATTCTTGTCGTAGTTGTTGCGGAGCTGGATGACCTTGTCGCCGGGGCGGAACTCGCTGGCGACGGTGCGCAGGCCGCGGGCCCGGCCGTTGAGCGCGGCCTGGAGCTGGAGGTTGAGGTTGGCGACACCGGCCGCGCCTTTGTGCATGGGGGCGAGCACCTGCACGTCGCCGACCGGATCGAACCAGTGGCAGTGGCGCGGGATAAACTCGGTGCAAAGTTGCAGCACCTTGCCCACGCAATCCTCGGCGGAGCTGGCCTGCACGAAGGTGAGATCGCTCCACGCCGGCACGCTCGCGACGTCGGGCATGAGTGGCGGCAGCGCAGTGTCGCCGCCGTTGATGGCGTGGGCCGTGGTGACGATCGCGCTGTGCCCCTGTTGCCGGTAGACGACGGAGAGGCGGGTCACCGGAATTTCGGATTTTTGATTTTCGATTTTCGAGTGAGAAACGGCGATCAGGTCCTTGAGCACGTGGCCGGCGCCGACGCTGGGGAGCTGGTCGATGTCGCCGACGAGGAGCAGGTGCGCGCGTATCGGCACGGCCTGGAAGAGCGCGGCGGCGAGGCGGGCGTCGAGCATCGACGCTTCGTCCACGACCAGAAAATCGGTGGCCAGCGGCGAGCCCTCGTGGGCGGTGAAACCGCCGCGCGCGGGGTCGTAGCGCAACAACCGGTGGATGGTGGAGGCAAAGCCGCCGGTCGTCTCCGCCAGCCGTTGCGCGGCCCGGCCGGTGGGCGCGGCGAGGTGCACGCGCACCTTCTTCGCCTTCAGGATTTCGACCAGGGCGCGCAGGATCGTCGTCTTCCCCGTGCCCGGTCCACCGGTGAGGATGGTGAACTTGTGGGTGAGCGCACTGCGTAGCGCGGTGCGTTGCAGCTCGTGGAACGTGAAACCCGCCTTTTGCTCGGCCCACTGCACGGCGGCGTCGACCTTGATCGGCGGAAGGCCGCTGGCCGTGCGCGTGAGCCGCGCGACGACCTCGGCGATTTTCTGCTCGGCGCGGTCGAAGATCGGCAGCTGGAGAAGAGTGGGAAGCGGAGAGCGGAGAGCGGAAAGCTCGGAGGCGGGCGGGACGTGCCGCACGAGCTGCTTCGACTCCACCAGTGCCTCGAATCGGGCGGCGAGCAGGTCGGCGGAGGTTTCGAGCAGGGTGGCCGTATACTGGATCAGGTCGTCCTGGGGGAAGGCGGTGTGGCCTTCCTCCTGCAACGTTTCGAGGGCGTAGAGCACGCCGGCGTCGAGCCGCGGCGGCGCGTCGTTGGCAAAGCCGAGGTTGATCGCGATGCGGTCGGCCGTGCGGAAGCCGATGCCGTCGATCTCGCGGGCCACGCGGTAGGGCTCGCGCATGAGGATGGGCTTCGCCTCCCAGCCGTAGTGTTGCACGAGCTTCACACATTGCGCGGGCGTGACGCCGTAGGTCTGGAGGAAAATGTAGAGCTCGCGCTCGGCGCGTTTCTCGTCCCAGGCGCGCTTGATGGCGGTGGCGCGCTTGGGGCCGATGCCGGGCACGTCGCGCAGCCGGGCCGACTCTTCGCTCAGCACGCGCAACGTGTCGGTGCCGAAGACGTCGACGATCTTGTTGGCGTAAACCTTGCCGATGCCGGGCACGAGGCCGCTGCCGAGATATTTGCGGATGCCGTACACGCCCGAGGGCAGCTCCGACTTGAATGCAGCCACCTTGAACTGGTCGCCATGCTGCGAATGCCGCACCCATTCGCCGGTGAGGTGCAGCGTCTCGCCGCACTCCACGCCGGGCAGCGGGCCGACGATGGTGACAAGGCCGGGCTTGGCGTCGCGTGGCACACCGCGCGGAGCCGGCGGCTGGCTCGCGGCGGTGCGGCCAAAACCAGGGTCAGGCCGGAACTCGGCGATGGTGTAGTGGTTTTCCTCGTTGAGGAAAACGATGCGCTCGACGACGCCGGTGAGAGTGCTGGATGCGGGTGCGGCCAAGAAGGACATCGAGGAGAGAGGGTTTTGCGCCCGGAGGCAAACGGGGTTTGCGGAGGCGGCAGCAGAGGTCGTCGGGCTCGCGCCGCCTTTGGATTGCGCCCGGTCGTTTCGCCCTGCAACGTTTCGCGCAACATCATGAAACCCACCCCGGAGCATTATCTTGCCGCCATTGCGAAGATCGAAAAGTTCTCCCCGGCACCCCGGGTGTTGGGGCAGGCCATGGCCTTTCTGCGCGATCCCGACGCCAATCTCTCCGAGATCACCGACCTGATCAAGACCGACTCCGCCCTCACGACCGATGTCTTGCGCGGAGCCAACAGCGCCTACTACGGCATGGGCGAGCGCGTATCGTCGCTCGATCGCGCGGTGCAGAGGATCGGATTCAAGGAGTGCATCCGGCTGCTCAACCTCTCGGTCGCGCATACGCTCGCGGCGCAGCGGCTCACGTGCTACGGCATCACGGCGGAGGATTTTTGGGCGGAGAGCCTGTTCAACGGCCTGTTCATGGAAACGCTCGCGCGCCACATCGGCGCGATCGATCCCGGCACGGCGCACACGGCCGGTTTGCTGCGGTACGTGGGCCGGCTCGCGATCAATCGTTGTCTCCTGGATTTGGGCGAGCTGCAGCAGTGGGACCGGCGAACCTGGCTGCCGGTCTGGGAGGTGGAGCACATCGGTTTTTCCCAGACATTTGCGGCGGCGAGATTGCTCCGCGCGTGGCAATTCTCGGAGGATATCGTGCGTGCCATCGAGTGGCAGGAGGATCCGGCCAACGGCGAGCAGACCGACGACCTGCTTGCGGCCCTGCACTTCACGGCGATGGTTTTGCCGCAAGGCATGGGCCTGTCGTTTGCCGAGCTGCCCGGCGACCGGACCAAGATGAACGTGGTGGAAACGCGTTTCGTGGTGGCGTACGAACTCACGACCGAGGCGACGCTCGAGGTGCTCAAGAAAACCCGCGTCCGCTTCTCCGAGGTCATCAGCAAACTCTACTAACGGTAAGCCGCCGGCGGGGCGGATAATCTTCCCGCGGGCGCCAAACGGAGGTTGCCGGTCGGCGGGCCGCCGATTTTGCTTCCTCCCATGGACGCTTCCCCGGCCGGCTCGCTGCTTCCGATCATCCAGCTATCGATCACGCCGGTGATCCTGCTTTCGGGCATGGGGGCCATGATGATTTCGCTCACCAACCGGATGGCGCGCATCGTCGACCGTACGCGCAGCCTGGCCGGGCAGATGCGGCCGACGACGGGCGACGACCGCCGCCATCTTGAAACCCAGCTCGAAGTGATGTGGCGGCGCGCAAAACTCATGCGGCTTTCGGTGACGTTTGCCGGCGCGAGCATGCTGGTTTCGTGTTTGCTGGTGGTGGCGATATTTGCCGGGGCGTTGCTGCACCGCGAACTCGGCGGAGTGATCCTGGGTCTGTTCGCCCTGAGTCTGGGAATGATCATCGCGTCGCTGATCGCGTTTCTGCGGGACCTGTTTGTGTCGCTGGTGGCCCTGCGGGTCGAGGTGCGGCGGGCGCGCGGGCAGACCTGAACGTCCGGGCGAACGGGCCGGGGGGG
>DATJPQ010000037.1:0-19140 GCA_035506315.1 Opitutaceae bacterium | reverse complement strand
CGCCGCACCAGGAAACGCTACGAGCTCGGCGGCACTATCGAGGTCGTCGTCGCCCAGGTGGACCGCTTCCGCCGGACGATCGACTTCCGCCCGGCGTGAGAGGGTTCCGGGTTTCGAGTTTCGAGTTCCGGGTTCCGGGTTGCAGATTTTGACAGCCCTCAATCCGCCATCCGTACCCATCCGAGCCATCCGTGGTCAATCTGCAGCCAGCTCGAACTGCCGGATTCTGCCGATCAGAAATTAGCGGCCATTAGCGTTCATTAGTGGTTAAAATCCGTTCGATCCCGATTGGTTGCGGCTCCACCGCGTCAGGTCCATTCGTGGTAAAAAATGCCCCGTTCGTTTCCGGGCCCATGCGTGGTTGCCAGCCGGAGCCTTGGCGTAGGCTGGCATTCCGTGGGCCAATGAAACCGCGTTCCGCGCATCGGGTTCCGATGGCCCATTCGCGGATCGCCCGCTGCAATGGCAGGCGGGTTTTTTCGGGCGGAAGAAAACGCACGTAAGATTTGCCAAGCCACGCGGATGTCGCTTTTTTCTGTATCTTACCTTCGCTGCCCAACCGACTTCCATGAATCACTACAAATTCGCCGAGACGTTTCGTGCCATCTACGACCGGGCCGTCGACCTGTATTCACGCGGCCAGCGCGGCGCCCACGTCTATTTCACCGCCGAGGAGAAGGCCTGGCTCGAATCCAATGGCCTGACGCCGCAGCACCTCTACGACTACGCCGAGGACCAGGTGACCTTCAGCGAACCCGGCTACGACATCGCGCTCAGCATCGAACTCGTGCGGCGCGACTACTTCATCAACGTGCAGGACGGCCGCCATTCCTCCATCGTACTCGACGAATCCACGATGCCCCCGAAAACCGCCACCGTGCGGGGGCTGGAGTGGCTGCCGCGCATCATCCCCAAGGCCCGGGCCAAGCTACGCGGCGAACTGCCGCCGAGCCTGATGTATTGCTGCGGCGGCGACCGCCGCTTCTTCCAGACGCACGACATTCACCCGGCCGAGTTTCTCACCTTCCTCTGGCGCCACGACCACGACGACGACCTGATCGTCGACTGGGTCACGCGCCGCAGTGCGTATCGGTAGGCTTCGGGGCATCGCGAAGCGCTCTGCGTTCGGATGCCGTTCTTGGTAGGGCGGATTATCCCTAATCCGCCGTGAATCTTGCGGTTGCGGCGCGTTAAGGATAACGCGCCCTACCTTCAAACGCCCGTAGTCCTGCACACCAGCTACGCAGAATTTCTCCTTCCCAAGCCCGCCACCGTACCCTTTGTTAGCCGGTTCATCATGTCGCCCACCCAGGAAATCGCCCGCCGTCGCACCTTCGCGATCATCTCGCATCCCGATGCGGGCAAGACGACGCTGACCGAGAAATTCCTGCTTTACGGCAACGCCATCCATCTCGCCGGCGCGGTGAAGGACCGCAAAAACCAGCGCGCCACCACCAGCGACTGGATGGAACTCGAGCGGCAGCGCGGCATCTCCGTGAGCTCGACGGTGCTCCAATTCGACTACAGCGGTTTCGCCGTCAACCTGCTCGACACCCCCGGTCACAAGGACTTTTCCGAGGACACCTATCGCGTGCTCACCGCCGTCGACGCCGCCCTGATGGTGATCGACGCGGCCAAGGGCATCGAGCCGCAAACGCGCAAGCTTTTCGAAGTCTGCCGCCGGCGTGGCGTGCCCATCTTCACGTTCATGAACAAGTGCGACCGGCCCACGCGCAACCCGATCGCCCTGCTCGATGAACTGGAAAGCGTCCTCGGCCTGCAGACCTGCCCCATCACGTGGCCGCTGGGCGACGGCCCGACGTTCCGCGGCGTCTACGACCGGCGCGCGAAGCAGGTGCACCTGTTCGAGCGCGTCCCCGGCGGCGCTTACCGCGCACCCGTCAACGTGGCCGGTCTCGACGATCCATTGGTGCGCGAAAAGCTCGACCCCGACGACTACACCGAGGTCGTCGAGCAGCTGGCGATGCTCGACGGCGCCGGCCATCCGTTCGACCGCGCCGCCGTGCACGCCGGCAGGCAAACCCCCGTCTATTTCGGCAGTGCCGTGAACAATTTCGGCGTGCAACTCCTGCTGGACGGATTCCTGCGGGATTCGATCTCCCCCCAGCCGCGGCTGAATTCAGCAAGTACCAAGTCCCAAGTACCAAGTAACAAGGCGGCGGAGCCCGAGACGACGCAGGTTGCTCTTGGTACTTCAGACTTGCCACTTGATACTTTGCCGCTGGTTCCGATCGAACACCCGAAGTTCTCGGGGTTCATCTTCAAGATCCAGGCCAACATGGACCCGAAGCACCGCGATCGCATCGCCTTTCTCCGCGTGTGTTCGGGCAAGTTCGAGCGTGACATGATGGTCATCCACCAGCGCACCGGCAAAACCGCGCGCCTCTCCTCCTCCCACAAGCTTTTCGGCCAGGATCGCGAGACGGTCGACGAAGCCTGGCCCGGTGACGTCGTCGGGCTGGTGGGCTACGACAGCTTCGGGATCGGGGACACGCTCACGGAGGACAAGGGGATCGTGTATGACGAGATTCCTCGCTTCCCCCCGGAAGTCTTCACCTACATTTCCAACCCGAATCCGTCCGACGCGAAGAAATATCGGGCCGGACTCGAACAGCTGCTCCAGGAAGGCGTGGTGCAGTCGTTCACCGCCCGGCATTCGCCGCCCGGCTCCACTCTGCTCGCGGCGGTGGGACCGCTGCAGTTTGAGGTCGTGCAATACCGTCTGAAGAGCGAGTACGGCGCCGAATCCCGCCTCGAAGCCACGCCGTGGACGTTGATCAAGTGGATCGAGCCGCATCCGGCGCTCGCGACGCCCTCGAAGATCATCGTGGCCACCAACGTCAGTTTCGGCGCGGACAAGTTCGACCAGCCCGTCGCGTTTTTTCCCAACGACTGGACGATGCGCTATTTCGTGGAGAAGAATCCCGAGCTGAAACTGCACAGCCTGCCGCTCGACCAGGCCAGGCCCTCCGACCGCTGAGCGACCGCTTTTCTCCGTCGCGTAGCCGCGCCGCTTTCGGCGCGGTAGATGACCGGCCAGGCACCTGGCTGCAGCCCAGTCCAAGCCGAATCTACTGCGGCAACCGGTCCGCCAGTTCGCACACGGTCCGGTAATAATCGTCCTCCGTGAGCCCCAACGCCGCGGCGCCGAAGGTGATGGCATCGTCCGGCGAGGCAAACTCACCGTAGTTCACCGCGACCAGCTGGTAGAAGACCAGGACCGCCAATTGCTCGCGCTCGGCTTCGAATATCGGATGAACGAACAGGGTGAAACCGTCTTCCGGGTGGGCCCCTTGGGGCACAGGATGCGCAAACTCCTCGGGCTGCAACGACGCGGCATCGAAGGCAATCTCGCAGGGGTAGCGCACGCACGAGCGGTCGTCGAGAATCCGGAGCAGGGTTTCCCAGCCGATGGCCGGCCCGTACTTCGCCCGGATTTCCGCGCCTTTGGCCGCCACGTGGGCGTTCAGCGACTGTCGGGCGTCATCCGCCGTAAGCTGGGTTGTCATGAGCAGGAGTCCGGAGCGGCGGCAATCGGCATTGCCGCCCTATCAATTTTCGACCCCGGCGTTTTCATTTGAGGCTCGGGTTTGGCCGCACGGGCCCGTTCAGGCGTGGTCGACTGCGCCCTGGGCCGCGGCTTCGATCCCGGGAATTTCCCGTCCTTCGTTGGCCTTGGAGAGCCGGCCCTGCATGATCGGCACCGCCATCCGCAGAAAGATCGTGTAGCACAACAGGCCGAACGCCCAAATCCCGAGGCAGATCAGGGTCTCGTTGAGCGAGGGCGTATACTCGACGATCTGGCCCAGCGGCGTCGGGATGAATCCGGGGATCACCAGTCCCATGCCCTTTTCGATCCAGATGCCGACAATGCACAGGACGCAGGTGAGATTGAGCCACTTTAGACTGCGACTCAGCGGCAGGACGAGCAGGACCATTGCGATCAGGTTGAACGTGATCGCCGTCCAAATCCACGGCACGAGCGCGTGATGGCCGTGCAGCCCGACGAAGAGGTACTTCGAGGAGACCACGTGGAGATTGCCCGAGTAGAATTCCTTGAACACCTCGTTGAACAGCAGGAAGACGTTGATGAGCATCGAAACCTGCACGATGGCGCGCAACGTGAGCAGCGCTTTGTCTGTGATGTGGTAGGCGGTGATGCGGCGGATCACCTGCAGCGCGAGAATGATCAAGGCCGGACCGGCGGTGAAGGCCGACGCGAGGAAGCGCGGCCCCACGATCGACGAATTCCAAAACGGCCGACCGCCCAGGCCGACATAGAGAAAAGCCGTCACCGTGTGGATCGAGACGGCCCAGACGATGGCGACAAACACGAAGGGAATGTAGAACCATTTGGCCGGTTTCTTCCCCTGGTAGCGACAGTAGAGGAGATAGCCGCAGATGTGCAGGTTCAGCAGCAGGTAGCCGTTCAACACGAGCACGTCCCAGCTCAACATCGACGCCGGGAAGTTGAACTGCCCGATCCCCGGGATCAGGTGCCAGAAGCGGTCGGGCCGGCCGAGATCGACCGTCACGAACGCGAGACACATCAGGATCGCCGCCACGGCGAGCAGCTCGCCGAAAATCACCAGGTCGTGCAGCTCCTCGTTGTCGTAGATGTAGACCGGGATGACCATCATCACGGCCGCCGCCGCCACGCCGACCAGGAAGGTGAAATTCGCGATGTACACGCCCCACGACACCTGGTCGCTCATGCCCGTCGAGATGAGGCCCGATACGAGCTGCTTGGCGTAGGCGTTGAGGCCGAGCAACACGATGACGGTGAGCGCGCCCATCCAGGCGTAGTAACGCCAGTCGCCGACGAACGCGATGCGGGCGCAGCGTTGGAGGAAAACCCCATAATCTCGAATCACGCGCATCATACGTCGAAATAGTAGAAGAAGCGGGGCGAGGTGCCCATCTCCTCCTTGAGTTGGATGAAGACCCGCTTGGTCCGGAGGATTTGCGCCACCTCGCTGTTGGGATCGAGCACGTTGCCGAATTTGCGGGCGCCCGCCGGGCACACCTCCACGCACGCCGGATACCGGCCGGCGCGGGTGCGCTGGATGCAAAAATGGCACTTCTCCATCACGCCCTGGCGCCGCGGCCGGTTGCCGAGGTAGGCCATGTCGGGATTGATCCGTTCCTTGGGAATCGAGGGTTGGGTGAAATTGAACCGCCGCGCCCAGTACGGGCAGGCCGCCTCGCAATAGCGGCAACCGATGCACCAGTCGTAATCGATCACCGTGATGCCGTCCTTCTCCTGCCAGGTGGCATGCACCGGGCAGACCTTCACGCACGGCGGATTCTTGCACTGCTGGCACTGCACCGGCATGTAGAAATAACCCGGCTCCGGCACCTGCGGCGGGGCGTAATTGTGCTCGGCCTTCTCCACGTCGAGCGTGCCGTGCGGCATCTTGAGCACCCGGATGTATTGAATCTCAGGATTCCGCGACTGGTTGTTCTCGGCCACGCACGCATGGACGCATTTGCGGCAGCCGATGCAGCGCGTCAGGTTGAGCGCATAGACGAACTCCACCCCGTCCATCGGCTTCAGGTCGCGGACATGCGGCCGGATGCCGTACTGCTTCTCGACCTCGTTCGCGATGCGCTGCAGCACCCGGTCCATTTCCGCCGGCGTGAGCTCCTTGTAGTATTTCTGGAGAAAGCGTTCGACCGTGGTGTAATCCTCCAGGTCCATCAGCGGCCGGAGACTGGCGGCCACGGCGGCGAGCCCGGTGGCGAGCACGGCGGACGTGCGCAGGAAGCTGCGCCGGTCCAGGCCCGGAGGGTTGACGCGAAACTCGGAACTGGGATCGGGCATGGGCATCGTCAATGACTGGGATTGGGACCGGTCTCGACCACCGGATGCAGCAGATGCGGGCCGGGCGCCGGCTGGCGCCCCGGGAACTTGGGGGAGTGCGGATTGTGGCAGTTCACACAGTTCTTGCGATCGATCGGGCCCAGGTTCCGGGCCCAATAGCCGCTGGTGCGGCCGTGGATGCCCATCTCCCAGTCCCGGTAGGTCGGCCCATGACAGCTGCCGCACAGAGGCGTGCTGTTCTCGAGTTTCAACACGCGCCCGTCGCGAGGCTGCAGCGTGGTCAGATCGGTTTCGTTGTGGCAGTTGAAACAGTTGTTGTTCCGGCCATGGGAGCCATGCCCCATGACGATGTCGGAGTGCTCCGGCGGCACGATCAGTTGTTGTTTGGCATCGTAGCGTAGCACCGGCGGCTTGTTCTTCTCGTGGCAGGCGTAGCAGTCGAAGTCCGACAGGTCCTCCTTGGCGCGGATCAGGTCGGCGTAGGAGCGGCGGACGGTGGCCGTATCCAGAAACGCCCGATCCACCAGCGGAATCGCCTCCAGCGGAGCCGGGCGGCCCCAGAGGTTTTCCAGAAAAGCCGCGGTCAAACCGGTGAATATCACCACCAATCCGAACAACACCCAGGAAGTTTTACGTTCGTCGGTCATTGCCAATGCGCGGCCATTGCGCAGACCGTCCGGCTCGCCGGCCGGCCGGTCCGGGCCGCCTTATTTCTTGAAACTGCGAACCTGCGCCACGACCGCCTTGATCTCATCGTCGGTCAGGCCCTCGACGGCCTTCATCCGGGATACGCCTTCCGCGTTCTTGAGGCCTTCTTTGACCGCTTTGAACGCTTCGTCATCGGTGAAGGCGGCCTGTACTTTGGCATCGGTAAAATCTTTGATGCTCAGTTTCTTTCCCATCTTGGTTTCGCCTTTGCCATCGGGACCATGGCATTTGGCGCATTGCTCCTCCCAGACCGTTTTTCCGTCGGCGGCAAAGGCCGTCAGGGCGGACCCAAAGGCAAACAACAAGGTTGTGATGAGTATCTTTTTCATAGGGAAAAATCGTTCCGACCGACTAATGTATTCGGGATCGGCGGGGCGACGCGGAGAACTCTTCGAGTGAAGTCCAGCTAATGCAAGATAAATGCCGGCTACTATGCACCGGACTTAAGATCCGTCCGTTTCTTATCAGTTTTTTTGCTTCTTCGTCTCATTGGCGCGCCATGGATGCACCCGATGTCGGCACCGGCTGGCATGGCTTGTAGGAGCGGCTTCAGCCGCGATGGTCGGGCAGAAGCATTGGGGCCATCCCAGGATAGGCCGGGTAGCGGAAGCGCTTCCGCTTCCGTACGGAACGGGAAGCCGTTCCGCTACTCTGCAACACTCCGCCACCACGCCAAATCGAAATTGTAATGTTGCCGGTTCGGCCTTCGGCCCAACAGCAGGTTTGTCCTTCTCCGCTTTTTCGTTTCCAAGGTTTCACCACATGTCCGCCACCGTCACGCCTCGTCGCTCCAAGCTCACCGGCGTCTGCCCGCCGGCCTGTGGCGCCGTGATCGAGGAGCTGACCCGCCTCCATCCGGCACCAGTCTGGCTCGTCATCGCGGTCGAGGCCAAAACCGCCGACGCGCTCGCCGAGGACATTGCCTTCTTCCGCCAGATCGCCGGCGGATCGCAGCCGTTCGAAGCCCTGGTCTTTCCCGAGTCGATGCCCGCTGCCGCCGATCTGCGCGAGGCCTTCACCGCCTCCAGCGACCGGCTGACCGTCCTCTCCAAACTTCGCGCCACCCGTTCGCTGGCCGCGATGGCCCCATCAGCCGCCCCCGGCTCCATGCTCCCCACCCTGTTGATCGCCACCACGCCCGCCGCGTTGCTCCAGCCTGTGCCGGCGCTCGACGCCTTCAGCACCCGGGAAATCACGCTGCGTCGCGGCCAGACCCAGAGTTTCCCGGGGCTGCTCGAACTTCTCCAGCAACTCGACTACGACTCCGAGGCCGTCTGTGAGGCACCCGGGCACTACGCCGTGCGCGGCGGCATCGTCGACGTGTATCCGATCACGGCGACACAACCGTATCGCCTCGATTTCTTCGGCGACGAGATCGAGGAGATCCGCACCCTCGACCCGGTCACGCAACGTTCGGGCGACCGGATCGAGGCGATCACGCTCTCGGTCTCGCCGCGCGTGCCCCTGGCCCGGTCGCCGGCGGGTCTGGCCGAATACCTGACACCGCGCACCCATCTCGTCTTCGTGGAGCCGGCGACGCTGGAGGCGGCGTTCGGCGCGATCGCGGCCGAACAAAACGCCGACCGGCTGGCGCCGCTGCTCGACCGCTGTGCGGCCGCCTTCGGCGTGGGCGATCTCGACGAGTCCTCGACCCTGTTCAGCGGCGGGGACGTCGTCGACCTCACCTGGGACACCGAGAGCCTCGCGCATCATCGCAGCTATCCCGACGATTCGCTCCTGGCGCAGGATCGTCTGCAATGGGAGGAGGAGGCGCGCGGCCGGTTCCTGCGGCAAATCGCCGGATGGAAGAACGCCGGCTACGGCGTGGCCTTCGTACTCTCCCGGGAAGGCGAGGAAAAGCGCACCCGGGAAATTCTCGCGGAGACGGCCGGGCTGAAGAAACTGCGCCCGGCCTTCTGGCGCGGCACGCTCAACGAGGGCTTTCGGATCACGTTTCGAAAAGATGCGGCATGCCGGGGCCTGCTCAACGGTTCTGGAGGGGCGCAGACTTGCTGCGCCCTGCCCCCGAAAACGAAAACAAGGGCGCAGCAAGTCTGCGCCCCTCCAGTCGACCCCCGGGCGAACGAGCCTATCGGCCTGGTCGTGGTTTCCGAAACCGAGATCTTCGGCCGGCAGCGCCAGCGACGCGCCGGGCTGTCGCACCGGGCGCTCGTGCAGCGCCACCAGGTTGATCAGCTCCTCGATTTCTCGGAACTCGTCGAAGGCGACTTCGTGGTCCACCTCCAGCACGGCATCGCACTGTACCGCGGCCTGACGAAGATCGAGACGCAGGACGGCGTGCGCGAGGTGATCTCGATCGAGTTCGACGACAACGTCACGTTGCACGTGCCGCTGCCGGAGTCGCACCTGATCAGCCGCTACGTGGGGCTCAGCAAATCGCGGCCGCAGCTCGGCCGGATCGGCTCGAACCGCTGGGAGAAATCCCGCCAGGCCGCCGAGCATGCCACGCTCGATCTCGCCGCCGAGTTGCTGCGCATCCAGGCCGCCCGCGAGGCGCAGCCGGGGCACGCGTTCGCGGCGGACACCGCCTGGCAGCAGGAGTTCGAGGCGTCGTTTCCTTTTGTCGAAACCATCGACCAGGCCCGCGCCATCCAGGAGACCAAGGCCGACATGGAGCGGGTCCGGCCGATGGACCGCCTCATCTGCGGCGACGTGGGTTTCGGCAAGACCGAGGTCGCGATCCGCGCGGCGTTCAAGGCCGTGCAGGACGGCCGGCAGGTGGCGGTGCTGGTCCCCACCACCGTGCTGGCCCAGCAGCATCTCAACACGTTTCGCGAGCGCATGGCCGGCTATCCCGTCGCGATCGAGATGCTGAGCCGCTTCCGTTCGCGCGCGGAGCAGAAATCGATCCTCGCCGCCACCGGCGCCGCGCAGGTTGACATCCTCATCGGCACGCACCGGCTGCTGGGGCACGACGTGGTGTTCAAGGACCTCGGCCTCGTGGTCATCGACGAGGAGCAGCGTTTCGGCGTGAAGCACAAGGAGACGCTCAAGCGCCTGCGCACCTCCGTCGATGTGCTCTCGATGAGCGCCACGCCCATCCCCCGCACGCTCTACCTGGCGCTCACCAGCGCCCGCGACATGAGCGTGATCGAGACGCCGCCCAGCAACCGCCATCCGATCCAGACCGTCGTCAAGACCTACGACGAAAAGTCCGTGATCGACGCGGTCCGTTTCGAGATCAAGCGTGGCGGGCAGGTGTTCTACCTGCACAACCGGGTGCTGACGATCGAGCTGGTGGCGGCGCGCCTGCGCGAGCTTCTGCCCGATCTGCAGATCGGCGTCGGTCATGGTCAGATGGATTCCGACGACCTCGAGCGCGTGATGACGGAGTTTGTGGCCGGCAAGTTCCACGTGCTCGTATGCACCACGATCATCGAGAGCGGCCTGGATATCCCCAACTGCAACACGATCATCATCGAAGGCGCCGACCGTTTCGGCCTGTCGCAGCTCTACCAGCTCCGCGGACGCGTCGGCCGCTTCAAACACCAGGCCTACGCCTACCTGTTGCTGCACCGGCATACGCACCTGCTCGACGTGGCGCGGCAGCGGCTCGCCGCCCTGCGCCAGCACAACCAGCTCGGCGCCGGCTTTCGCATCGCCATGCGCGACCTGGAGTTGCGCGGCGCCGGCAATTTGCTCGGGGCCGAACAAAGCGGTCATATCGTGGGCGTGGGTTTTGAGCTGTATTGCCAGCTCCTGCGCCAGTCGGTCGCACGCCTCAAAGGCGAGAAGCAGGCCGCCAGCATCCGGGCAAGCGTGAAACTCGATTTCGTGTTCGTGGGCGACGGCACCCCGGCTGCGGCCGGCGGCCGGCATGGTTACGAAGACGGCTATACGGTGCTCCGCGATGCCGCGGACGCCGCCGCCGGGGCCGTGCCCGTGCCGCTGATCCAGGCGCGCATCCCCGCCACCTACCTCGCGGAGACGCGTTTACGCATCGATTTCTACCGCAAACTGGCGCTGGCCGACGGATTGCCCCAGCTCCGGCAAATCGAACAGGACTTGCGCGACCGCTTCGGCAAATTTGGCGACGAAATCAAGGCTCTCCTGCTGGTTACGGCCATCCGCATTCGGGCGGAACAAAAAAACATTTCGTCCGTCGAAACCGCAGGTAACCGCTTGAAGCTGCAGCGGGCTAGCGGTCGGCACGACGACTGGGTGATGCTCGGCACCCGGTTTCCGAGGTTGACCGCCTCCTCTCCCCTCCTACGGTTGCGCGAAATCGTCACCTTCCTGAACAACCTGCCATGATGTCCCGCCGCTTCGTTTTCGGAGCAATCCTCGCCCTTTCGCCCCTGGTCGTTCGCGCCGCGTCTGACCTGGCCACGCAGCCATCCGCCTCCGCCGTTACCGCCGCGCCCGTGCCCGGCACGCAGGACGTGGCGAACGGCATCGTGGCCATCGTCGAGGGCAAGCCGATCACGGTCGATGACGTGCGGCGCGAGATCCAGCCCCTCATCCCCCAGCTGCAACGCGAGGCCCGCAACGAGCAGGAATACTATCAAAAGCTCGAGGCCCTCAAGGAGGACACGATTCAAAACCTGATCGACCGCGAGCTGATCGTGAAGGAATTCTACAAGAAGAAAGAGGGGGAGGATGAAGTCCGCCACGTCCCGGCCAGCTATGTCGACAACTCGATCGCGGAACGCCTCGCGGAGCAGTTCGACGGCGACCGCTCCAAGTTTCTCGCGTACCTGCGCGCCCGCGGCATCACCCAGCGCGACTACCGCCGGGAGGTCGAGGAGGACATCATCTACTCCTACATGAACAGCCAGCAGAGGAAATCTCAGAGCATCGTCAGCCCGGTCAAAATCGAGCAGTTCTACAACGAGAACAAGGATCGCTTCTACCAGGACGATGCCGTGGAGATGCGCATGGTGCAATTTACCCGCGCGGAAGGCGAAACCGACGCGCAGCTCCTCGCCAAGGCCCAGGAAATGCTCTCGCGCTTCAAGGCGGGGGAGAAATTCGAGGACCTCGCCAAGCAATACAGCCAGGATTCGCGCCGCACCCGCGGGGGCGACTGGGGCTGGCAGAAACGCACCGACCTGAAGAAAGAGTTCAGCGATCCGCTGTTTGCCCTGAAGAAAGGCGAAGCCACCAGTCCCGTGGTCCTGCCCGAGGGCTGCTTCGTGCTTTATGCGCAGGACCGCAAGTACGCCGGCATCCAGTCGCTCGATGAAGTGCGTCCCGAAATTGAGAGCATCCTCATCCAGCAGATGACCCATCTGTCGAAGGAAAAGTGGCTCGAGCGCCTGCGCCGCAACGGCTATGTCAGCCGTCGGCCCGACTACTGAGCTGTTGCCGCTGAACCTCCCCTCCTGCAGGCCCGACCGCCAGTCGGGCCTTTTTGTTGGGCTGGGGCCGGCGCCATGGCGACGGCCCTGGCCCAATGCGGACTATTGACGCGACGCATCGCTTCGCCGAGAACACGCGCACATTCACCTCGATGAGCAACGGCACCGTCTCTCCCGCACCTCCCGCCTCCACCGGTCCGACGGCGGCTCCCGCCGCCTCGACCGCGACCATCAAGCCCACCGATCTGCGCGGCATTCTGCAATACGTGCCGCGTTTTCAGGGTCAGATTTTCATCCTCGCCCTCGACGGCGCGGTGGTGGCCGATGAGAATTTCACCAACCTGCTCGTCGATATCGCCGTGTTGCGCTCGCTCGCGATCCGGGTCGTGCTGGTGCACGGCATCGGACAACAGCTCCAGGATCTCGCGCAACTGCGCGGCATCACCATCAGCAACAGCGACGGCTCGGGGGTGACCGACGCCGCCACGCTCGATCTGGCGGTGCGCGCCTCCGCCCGCGTTTCGAATCTCCTGCTCGAAGGGCTGACGCAAAACTCGCTCAAGGCGGCCATCACCAATTCGGTGCGCGCGCTGCCCGTCGGCATCATCAAGGGCGTGGACCAGCAGTTCACCGCCAAGGTGGAACGGATCGACAAGGACCTGCTGCTGCAGCTGCTCGATACCGGCGTCGTGCCCATCATCCAGCCGATCGGCTACGGTCCCGACGGGCGTTCGATGCGCATCAATTCCGACCTGCTGGCCGCCGAGCTCGCCGAGGCGCTCGGCGCCTCCAAGATCGTTTTTCTCTCCGCCCAGCCCGGGCTCATCGTCGGCGGCGAATTCAAGCGCGAGATCGCGGTCGAGGCGCTGCGCTCCCTGCTGAAGGACCACCCCGAGCAGATCGCCGAGGCGGCGCGGAGCAAGGCCCTCCACGCCATCAAGGCCATCGAGACGGGCACGACCCGCGTGCATCTCGTCGATGGCCGCGTGTTCGACGGCCTGCTCAACGAAATCTTCTCCAACGAAGGCGTGGGCTCGCTGATTTACGGCAACGACTACCAGCAGATCCGCCAGGCCACGCGGCGCGACGTGCGGTTCATCTACAATCTCACGCGCGGCGCCGTGCGCCGGGAGGAGCTGCTCCACCGCACCCAGCAGGCCATCGAGAAAAACATCGACCAGTTCTTCGTCTTCGAGATTGACGAGAACATCATCGCCTGCGTCACGCTCTATTTCTATCCCGACAAGCCGCAACTCGCCGAGGTGGGCTCGCTCTATGTCATGCCGTTCTACCAAAAACGCGGCATCGGCAAGAAGATGGTCGAGTACGCGTGCCTGCAGGCCAAGGAGCGCGGCGCGACGACGGTCGTGGCGCTTTCCACCCAGAGCTTCGGGTTCTTCACCAATCTGTGCGGCTTCGAGGAAAAGGACAAATCGATCCTGCCCGAGGCGCGCCTCAAGCTCTACGACGAGAGTGGCCGCAATGCAAAAGTACTCGTCAAGCCGCTCGCCTGAAGCCGGGCCGGCTCCCGGCTCCGGCCGGTCCACCACCGCGCCCTAAGGGAACCGGGCCCGCGCCCTCACCGCCGAATTCATGCAAGCATCCGATCCACGCTCCGCCGGTTGACCTGGCTCTGGTTTCGCCGGGAACGCGCTCCTTCATTCCTTCCATGCCCCCCGACCTGGAAACACCGCCGCCCGAGCTGATCGTGAGCATCGGCGATTTGAAGGAGTCGAAGAATCCCCAGGGTGTCATCGTCACCTATGCGCTCGGTTCCTGCCTGGGTATCACCTGCTATGACCCGTTTGGCCGGATGGGCGGCATGCTTCACGCCATGCTCCCCGACTCGAAAGCCGGTCATCAGAGTGCGCTGGCGCGGGCGGCTTATCTCGACACGGGCATCGCGGACCTCATCCAGCGGGTCACCGAACTGGGCGGAAATCCCCGCGTTTTTCAGTTCAAGGTTTTTGGCGGTGCCCAGACGATCCAGGCGTCCAACTATTTCAATATCGGCGCCAAGAACATCACCATGATGGAAGCCCTTGCGACCCAGCTCCGCCTGCAAGTCAAGGTCTGGGAGGTGGGCGGGCCGCGGAACCGCACCATCCGATTTTACCTTCGGGATGGTGGGGTGAAACTCCACATGCCCAGTCAACCGGATCTCTACCTATGAGCACCACGGTCATTCCCCTGCCCCAGCTGGTCGAAGAAGCGCGCCGTCTGCCCTGCGCCCCCTGGTTGCTGCCCAAACTCATGGAACAGCTGAACGCCCAGGATACCACGGCCGACCAGATCGAGGCGTTGATCAAGCTGGATTCGGGCCTCGCCTCCGACACGCTCCGGCTGGCCAACTCGGCCTACTTCAGCGGCGCGATGCCCTGCGATTCGTTCACCGACGCCATTGTGCGGCTCGGATTTCGCGAGATGTACCGGCTCGCCACCACCAAGATCGCGAGCCGCTGGCTGGCCAACCCGGCGCACGGTTACGGCTGGGAACCCGGCGACCTCTACCGCCATTCCCTCACCGTCGCCGTGGGTGCCGATTTGCTGGCGAAGAAGCTCGGCCAGGTGCCCCCGGAGATCGCCTATACCGCCGGCCTGTTGCACGACGTGGGCAAACTGGCCCTCGCGTATGTCTGTGCCCCGCGCTTCGAGGAAATCCGCCAGTATCAGGCCGAAAAGAAATGCCCCTGGCGCGAAGCCGAATCCGCCCTCCTCGGTTATGACCACACCGAGGTCGCCGGCGCCTTGCTGCGCACCTGGTCCTTCCCGGCCAACCTCATCGCGGTCGTCAGCTTCTACCCGCGGCCCCGCCGGGCGGCCGCCGAGCACCAGGCGCTCGTCACCTGCATACACGCCGCCAAACATCTGGCGCTATGCCTCGGCACCGGGGTCGGCGAAGATGGCTTCACCACCGAACTCGACGAGTCGATCCTGGCCGAACAGGGCATCACGCCCGAACTCCTGGAGTCGCTGTTACCCGCCGTGCTCGCCGGTTCGAAGAAACTGCTGCAGGGCGAAAGACCCGGCTGAGATCGACGCGCCGGGCGCTGCGGATTTTTCAGACCAGTTGCGCCTTGGTGGCGGTCGCAGGCGCCCCCGTCCGCCGCTTGGGCAACGACGGGAGCGTGGCCAGCGCGGCAAAGAAGGCCCGCAGCTTGGCGTGATCCTTGACGCCCGGCGACGCCTCCACCCCGCTGTTTACATCGACGACATGCGCTTTGGCCTCCCGGACGGCGGCGACGATGTTCGTGGGCGACAAGCCGCCCGCCAGCACCCAGGTGTTGTCCTTGTTCTTGGATTGCAGCTTGGCGAACGTCTTCCAATCGCCCGTCTCACCCGTGCCGCCGATTTGCACCGGATGATAGGTGTCGAACAGCATCGTGTCGGCCAGGGCGACGAACATGAGATCGAGCGCGCCTCCGGGCGGGATGCGCGGCGCCAGCCAGAGGCGCTCGGGCGGTACCACGTCGAGCCAGGCCACGGCATCGGGAAAAGTCGTCGAGTTGGGAAAATGCAGCTGGATATAGTCGAAGCCGGCATCGCGCGCCCGGGCCAGCTCGGCCAGCGTCGGCTCCACCACGACGCCCACCTTCTTCACCGTCGCGGGCAGCGCGGTCTGCATGGCTTTAAATGCCTCCAGCGACACATGACGCGGTGATTGGGGGTAAAGGATGAAGCCAAGGAAATCCGCCCCGCATACCGCAGCCGCTTCTGCGTCCACAAGCGAGGTGATCCCACAGACTTTAACCCGAATACCGTTGATCATGTCGGTTGGCCACTGATCGGCACGAATGCGCGAAGGTTAAACCTTCCGTGGCGGTTTGCATGTTTAAGTTCAGAACGAATTGAGGGCGCGGATGACGAATTCGACCTGGCTATCAGTAAGTTCCGGGAATATCGGCAGACTCAGGCACGTATCGCAAATCCTTTCGGCTACCGGCATCGAGCCGCGTTTGTATCCAAGCTTCGCGTAAGCGGCCTGCAAATGCAGCGGCACGGGATAGATCAGGTCGGTGCCGACTTCCTGTTTGGTGAGATGTTCGCGCAACGCGTCGCGACGCGGGTGCCGGATCGTAAACTGGTGAAACACGCTCTGCCCGTAGGCCGGCTGGTCCGGCAGGCGCACGTCGGCCAGTTTGATGCCGTCGAGGTACCGCTGTGCGATCGCGCGCCGGCGGGCGGTCCACGCCGGAAGATGCACCAGCTTTACGTTGAGCGCCGCGCCCTGGAAACCGTCCATGCGGAAATTGAAGCCCAGCTGGTCGTGATAATAGCGGCGGCCCATGCCGTGAACGCGCAGCAAGCGCGCCTGTTCGAGCACCTCATCGCGGCGCGAGGTGAACGCGCCGCCCTCGCCGCAAGCGCCGAGATTTTTCGTCGGGTAGAAACTGAAGGTGCCGCAATCCCCCAAAAGTCCGACCGGCGTGCCGCGGTACTGCGCTCCCACCGCCTGCGCGCAATCCTCGACCACAAACAGCCCGTGGCGGCGGGCGATGGCCATGAGCTCGTCCATGGGCGCGGGCTGGCCGAAGAGGTGCACGATCACGACACCCTTGGTGCGCGGCCCGATGAGCGCAGCCAGCTGCGCCGGATCGAGATTGAAGGTGCCTTCTTCGATGTCGGCGAAACGCGGCGTGGCGCCGACGTAACTCACTCCCCAGGCGGACGAGATGAAACTGAAGGCCGGCACGACGACCTCGTCGCCCGGGCTGAAGCCGCCGATCACCGAGGCGACGTGCAACGGCGACGTGCCGCTGTTCATGCCCAGCACCCGCGGGTAACCGAGCGCGGCGGCAAAGGCGCGCTCGAAATCCTCGACATCCTTGCCGAGGCAGAAGCGCGTGGCGTCGTAGGTCGCCGCCAGCGCGGCGAGCACTTCCGCGCGCAGGGCGCGATGTTGCAGCGACAGGTCGAGAAAGGGGACTTTCATCTTCAACCGCTAATTTCCGCAAATTTCCGCCAATGGGAAGCCCACAAAATCGGCGCCGGCGGGGATTCCTCAGCGGCTCCCCAGCTTCTTCACGGTGGCGGCAATGAGCTCATCAAGCCCGGGAGTCTTGGCCGTGAAATCGACCGGCAGACCGGATTGCTTCATCGTTTCGCTCGTCTGCGGGCCGATGCTGCCGGCGAGCGGATGCTGTGCTTGCGGGGCCAGCTTCAGCGCGGCCGCCTGCGCGACAAACGACTCCACGGCGCTTGAACTCGCGAAGAGAATGGCGGCGGCGCCTTTCGCGCGAAAATCTGCCGCGGCGGGGTCAGTGGTGAGGTTCGTCGGCTCGGTCTTGTAGACCTGCAGCCGGTCTACGATGGCGCCCGCCCCCTCCAGCTTCTGCACGAGCATATCGCGATTCAGGTTGCCGGTGATGACGACGACCTTCGCATTGTCGAGGCTGCTGGTGGTGATGAGCGCGTCGGCCAGCGCCTCAGCCGTGGCGGTCTTCGGCTGGCATTCCACCTTGAGATGCAACGCCTCCACGGCCTTGACCGTGCCCTCGCCCACGCAGGCGAGGCGCAGCAATCCGAGCGAGCGGATATCGTCGAACAGCCGGAAAAACTCCTCGAAGAAATAGCGCACGCCGTTGGTGCTCGTGAACACGATCCAGTCGTAACTTCCCAGTTCCAGCAGCACGTCGGCCAGATCCTGCTTGGAAATTTCCTTGGTCACCTGGATCAACGGCAGCTCGATCACCTCGGCCCCGAGCGCGGCGAGCTTGCCGGCCAGTTCGGAGGCCTGCTCGCGGGCGCGCGTGACGGCGATGCGACGGCCGGAAAGCGGTTGGGCGCTGGGTGAAGTCATGGCGTGGTTGTTAGGGGCCGATCCGACAAAAGCGAGCCAGCTCTTGCCCGTGGGCGGGCGGGTTCGCGGCGGGCGGCGAAAACACGGCCCAAGACTTCTGCTTGCCTTCCGGCCGCCGGTTGCTTTGTACGTTCGCCCTTTGACCTATTCGCCATTGTTCTCAGCTTTCAGCTATTGCGGTATCCGGCACCAATACTTCAACGTTTTCCATCCATCCACTTTTCGTTTTAACCTTAGCTATTCAACAACCTACCAACAACTCGAAGGATAAATCGTATGGCCATCATTGATTTTGGCGGAGTGAAGGAAGAAGTCGTCACGCGGAAAGAGTTTCCGATGGCGAAGGCCCGCAAGGTGCTGAAAAAGGAAGTCATTGCGGTGATCGGGTACGGCGTGCAGGGCCCGGCCCAGTCGCTGAACATGAAGGACAACGGCTTCAACGTCATCATCGGCCAGTCCAAAAAATTCCAGCGGGACTGGGATCGCGCCGTCAACGACGGCTGGGTCCCCGGCAAGACGCTGTTCGAAATGGAAGAGGCCGCCCAGCGCGGGACCATCATCCAGATGCTCGTCTCCGACGCCGCCCAGCGCGCCATCTGGCCCGCCATCAAGAAGTGCCTCGCGCCCGGCAAGGCCCTCTATTTCTCCCACGGTTTCTCGATTGCCTACAAGAAGCAGACCGGCGTCATCCCGCCCAAGAATGTCGACGTCATCATGGTCGCGCCGAAGGGCTCGGGCACTTCCGTGCGCCGCAATTTCCTTTCCGGCGCCGGCATCAACTCCAGCTTCGCCGTCGAGCAGGATTACACCGGCCGCGCTGCCGAGCGCTGCATGGCCCTCGGCATCGCCATCGGCTCGGGTTATCTGTTCCCCACCACGTTCAAGCAGGAGGTCTTCAGCGACCTGACCGGCGAACGCGGCGTGCTCATGGGCGCGCTGGCCGGCGTGATGGAGGCCCAGTACGAGGTGCTCCGCAAACACGGCCACACCCCCAGCGAAGCGTTCAACGAAACCGTCGAGGAACTCACCGAGAGCCTCATCCGCCTTGTCGGCGAGAATGGCATGGACTGGATGTACTCCAACTGCTCCGCCACCGCCCAGCGCGGCGCGCTCGACTGGAAGCCCAAGTTCAAGAAGGCCGTGCTGCCCGTCTTCAAGGATCTCTACAAACGGGTCGCGTCCGGCCAGGAATGCGCCCGCGTCCTTTCGGCTTGCGGTGCTCCCAACTATCAAAAGGCGCTCGGCAAGGAGCTGCACGCCCTCGGCAACTCGGAAATGTGGCTGGCCGGCAAGGCCACCCGCGCCCTCCGTCCGAAAACGGAGACCAAACTGCTTCCGGCCGGCACCAAGGGCGTCGGGGGTCGCGGTCAGAACTGATATCCTGATATTTCGCCAGAACTGTTTTTTTGCGACGAAGCAATCTCTCCGGGGATTGCTTCGTTTTCTTTACTAAGGGAAACTTCCCC
>DATJPQ010000036.1:0-14616 GCA_035506315.1 Opitutaceae bacterium | reverse complement strand
GACCGATCAGATCGCGATTTGGCGGAGCGAACGGCTCGACGATGCGCGCTTCTTGATGCGGGCGCCATTTGTCGCGAAGGACGTGGCGGCGTTTTTCGCTCAACCGGATTCCGTCGTATTGCGCACGGAAGTGGCCAGCTGGCTCGACCTGATGAAGAGCGGCAACCGGTACGAGACCGTCAGTTTGTTCGACGAGGAGGCCAACGTCCGCATAGTCCTGCCGGAAAGGGGCGGTCTGCCCGACGCCCGGATGCGGGAACGGGTAAAAGCAGCCCTGCAGAGAAACGATGTATTCCTGTCCGACCTCTACGCGAGCGAGGACGGAAACGGCATCCATCTGGACCTCTTCGCTCCGATATTCGCACCGGGTGAGCAACCAGCTGGCGACAGTCGCCCCACGGCGACATCCTCCCGGAGGCCGGTGGCGGTGATCCTGCTCCAGATGGACCCAAGGGAATTTCTATATCCGTTGATCCAGACCTGGCCGATGCCGAGCGCGACCGCGGAAACCCTGCTCGTGCGACGCGAGGGCGACGAGATCCTTTACCTCAACGAACTCCGCCATCGAGCTGGCACGGCGCTTAAGTTACGACGTTCGGTTCAGGAGCAACAGTTACCGGCGGCGATCGGCCTGCGCGGCGAGACTGGCGTGCGGGAAGGGATCGACTATCGCGGGATGCCGGTCCTGGCGGTTGCCCGCAGCATTCCGGATAAGTCCTGGTTGATCGTGGCCAAGGTGGATCAGGCGGAAATCTACGCCCCACTGCGCCGGCAGGCCTGGACCGTGGGTTTGGTGGTGACGGCGCTGTTGCTGGCCGCTGCCACAGGAGTGGGCATGTTCTGGCGGCAGCAGACGGCGCAGTATTTGAATCACGAATTGGCCGTCGAACGGGAGCGCCAGGCACTCGCAGCCCGGCTGGCATTGGTGATGCGGCACGCCAACGATATCATCCTGTTGATCGACAAGGATTGGCGTATCGTCGAGGCCAACGATCGGGCGATTGAGGCCTACGGCTACACCCTGGACGAGTTGCGGCAGCAGACGATGGTGTCGATCCGCCCTCCTGAAACCCGGGGCGATTTTCCCGCTCAATCCAGCCAATTGCTCGCGGAAGGCAGCGTGGTGTTTGAGACGTTGCACCAGCGCAAGGACGGCACAACGTTTCCGGTGGAAGTCAGCTCGCGGCTGGTCCGGCTCGAGAACGCAAGCTACCGCCTGTCGATCGTCCGCGATATCACCCAGCGCCGGGCGCACGAGCGGGAAATCGAGCGGATGAACCGGCTCTATGCGGCACTCAGCCAGGTGAACCAGGCATTGGTGCGTGTAACCGGCCGGCAGGAGTTGTTCGACGAGGTATGCCGGGTGATGGTGGAATATGGCGGGTTCCGGCTGGCGTGGATCGGCGAACACGACGCGGCGCGACAAGCCGTGCAACCCCGGGCCAGTGCGGGCGACGAGCAAGGGAAGCGGTACCTGCAAGAGCTGCATATTTCCACCGAGGCAAACGCCGCTGCCCAGGGTCCGACCGGTGCGGCCATCCGCGAGGAACGCGGCCATGTCTGCAATGACTATACCACCGATCCGTACATCGTGGATTCGTGGCGGGAAGCGGCCCGGCGGGCGGGCTTCAATGCTGCCGCCGCCTTTCCCATCCGTTCCCAGGGCGTCGTCTGGGGCAACCTGACGGTCTATGCCACGGAGGCCGGTTTCTTCCGCGACAAGGAAATCGCCCTGCTGGAGGAGACCGCGGCCGACATCTCGTTTGCCCTCGACCGGCTCGACGCCCTGACCCGGCATATGCGGGCGCTCGAAGTGTTGCAGGCGCGCGAGGCCGACCTGGCCCGCACCCAGGCCATCGCCCATCTGGGCAATTGGAGCTGGGACATCGCCAGCGATTTGGTGACCTGGTCGGACGAACTGTACCGCATCTACGGGGTGACACCGGCCACCTTTGACCGCAAGATGGCGTCGGTGCTGGAGCTCATCCACCCGGACGACCGGACCCTGGGCCGGGAGGTGCTCGACCGGGTGGCGCGGGGTGAAAACGTGGAGTCGTGGGAGAATCGCATCCGGCGGCCCGACGGCGGGGAACGCGTGGTGCTGATCCAGGGCGCCAGCCTCGAGCGCGATGCATCGGGCCTGCCGCGGCGATTTTTTGGCGTAGTTTCGGACATCACGGAGCGCAAGGAGGCCGAAATGGCATTGCGGGAGAGCGAAGCGCAGTTTCGCCGCGTGGTCGATGCCGCACCAGAGGCGATCCTCATCCACAAGGAAGGCCTCGTGGTCTACGCCAACCCCGCCGCCGCCCGGCTCTATGGCGCGGATTCCGCCACGCAACTGGTCGGCCAGCCCATGCTGGACCGCGTGCATCCTTACTTCCGGGAAAGTGCCCAGGAACGCATACGTTTGTTGACTGAGGAGCGGCAAACCGTGCCGGCGGTGGAGCAGGTCCATCTACGGCTCGACGGGCAACCGGTGTATTTGTATGTCGCCGCCGTTCCCTTCGTCCACGAGGGCAAGAACGGGGCCCTGGTGTTTGCTGCGGACTTCACCGAGCGCCATCGGACGGAGGAAGCGTTGCGGCTCTCACAGTTGAAATTCGAAACCATCTTCCGGTCCGCGCTCGACCTCAATTTCATCAGCGACCTGGACAGCGGAGAAATCGTGGAGGCCAGTGATGCGTTTTGCGACGCGCTGGGCAGCCGGGAAACCGTGCTGGGCCGGACAATGGACGACCTGCACCTGTGGGTCTCGGCGGAGGAACAGGCGAACTATCGCAAGAGCCTGCTCTCCGACAGCGGGAAGGTGCATAATTTTGCGGCGCGCCTGCGGCTGGGCTCGGGCGAACAGCGGGAATTCCTGCTCTCCGGGCAGAATCTATTCTTTGAGAGCAAGGAATACGTCCTCACGATCGGCCGCGACATCACCGAGCTCCGGCAGTCGGAACGGGAGCGGACCTTGCTGACCAACGCCCTGGCCTCGAGTCTCAACGAAATTTATCTCTTCGACGCCGAGACGTGGCGTTTCGTTTTCGTCAACGATGCTGCGTTGCACAATCTTGGCTATGATCTGGCGCAGATGCATTGGATGACGCCGCTGGATCTGACGCCCGACGTCGACCGCGCGGCCTTCGAACAGTCGATCGGTCCGCTGGTCCGGCACGAGAAGCCGGGGCTGGTGCTCGAAACCCGGCACCGCCGGGCCGACGGCTCGTTTTATCCGGTCGAGGTGCACGTGCAACTCTTCGAGTCCGAGTCCGGCCGGGTGTTCCTCGCCGTCGTCCAGGACATCACCGAGCGCAAACGGGCGGATGAGGCGTTGCGGGAATCGCAGGCGCTTTACCACTCCTTCATCGAGCAATTGCCCAACGCGGCTTTCCGCAAGGACCGGGAAGGCCGTTATGTCATGGTTAATTCGCAATTCTGCCGTCTTAAAGGCCTGAAAGCGGAGGACTTGCTGGGCAAAAAATCAGCGGAAGTTGCCGCCGCCGCCAGGGTCAGACAGGGCGAGCAGGGGCCGGCAACCAAATACTCGGAAGAGGGCGATGTGGTCCACGAGCAGATCATGCGGACCGGGCAGATCGTCGAAACGGAGGAGGAATATCTCGCCGCGAACGGTACGAAACAACACCTGCACGTCGTGAGGATGCCCGTCTTGGGCTCGGACGGTAAGGTCATCGGCAGCCAGGGAATCCAGTTCGACATCACCGAGCGCCGGGAAGCCATCGAGCGGGTGCAGGGATTGGTGCACGAGCAGCGCACCATCCTCAACACCGTCACCCTGGGCATCAGTTTTATCAAGGATCGGAAGCTGCAATGGATCAATCCCGCGTTTGGCGTGATCTTCGGTTATGAACCGGAGGAGGTCGACGGGATGGAGATCAGGCCGCTGTATGCGAATCAGGAGGATTACGACCAGATCGGAACGGAGGGTTACGCCCGGCTCGCCACCGGCAGGGGTTACAGCCGCGAAGTGCTCATGCAGAAAAAGGATGGCACCAAGATCTGGTGCAGCGTCACGGGCCAGGCCATCGATCCCCACGACCTTGACCAGGGCTCGATCTGGGTCATCCACGACATCACCGAGCGCAAGCTGGCGGAACAGAAGCTGCAGGAGAGCGAATATTTCCTGCGGAAGTCGCAAGAGGTCTCACATCTGGGTTCCTACAATTACAACATCCCGACCGACGCCTGGACCAGCTCGCCGACCCTGGATGAGATTTTCGGCATCGACGAGAAGTACCCCAGAACCGCGAACGGCTGGTTGGAACTCGTGGTGGCGGAGCAAAGGCAGGAGATGGACCAGTATCTGAAACAGCGTGTCGTGGCAGAGCGCAACCGGTTCGAAAAAGAATATCGGATCGTCCGGTTCAACGACCGGCAGGTGCGTTGGGTCTTCGGCCTGGGCGAACTGGAGTTTGACGACCAAGGCCGCACGCTCCGCATGATCGGCACGATCCAGGACATCACGGAAAGCAAGGCGGCGGCGATCGCGCTGCGCAATGCCAAGGAGTTTGCGGAGAATCTGATCCGTACGGCCAATACCATGATTGTCTGGCTGGATACCAACGGCCGCATCATGCTCTTCAACGAGGCGGCCGAGCAGGTCACCGGCTACGCGCGCACCGAGTTGGAGGGCAGGAACTGGTTCGACGTGCTCGTGCCGCGCAACCGCTATCCGCAGGCGTGGACCGATTTTGCCCGCTTGTTGAACGACGGGCAGCCGATGAACTCCGATCATCCCGTCCTGACCAAAGCGGGCGAGGAGCGTTTCGTGGCCTGGCAAAGCAGCGGAGTGTATGAGGAAGGCCGGATCGTGGGCACGATTTCGTTTGGCATGGATGTCACGGACCGCCGGCGGGCGGAGGAGGGCATCCGCCGCCTCAATGCCGAGTTGGAGCACCGGGTGCGGGACCGCACCGCCGAGTTGGAGGCCACCAACAACGAGCTGGAGGCCTTCAGCTATTCCGTGTCGCACGATCTGCGCGCGCCCCTGCGCGCCATCGACGGCTTCACGCGCATCCTGGTGGAAGACCATGCGAAAGCGCTCGATCCCGAGGGCCGGCGGGTGCTGGACGTCATCAGCAAGGAAGGCCAGCGCATGGGACAGTTGATCGACGATCTGCTGTCCTTCTCGCGCCTGGGCCGACGCGCCCTGCAACCTGTGGAAGTCGATCTCGCGACCCTGGCCCGACAAATCTACACCGAGCTGGAAGAGCATGTACCGAAGCGCCGGCTGAAATTGCGCCTGACGCCCTTGCCGCTCGCGCACGCCGATCCCTCGCTGCTCCGCCAGGTGCTGGTCAATCTGCTCGACAACGCGGTCAAGTACACCCGGCACCGGAAGGTGGGGGAGATCCAGTTCGGCGGCGCGGTGCAGGGATCGGAGAATGTTTACTACATCAAGGACAACGGCGCCGGTTTCGACATGCAATACGCCGACAAACTCTTCGGGGTCTTCCAGCGGCTGCACAGCGACGAAGAGTTCGAAGGCACCGGGGTGGGCCTGGCCCTGGTGCAGCGGATCATCCGCCGCCACGGCGGTCGCGTGTGGGCCGAGGGCAAGGTGGATGAGGGGGCCACTTTCTTCTTCACGTTGCCCGTGCACAAAGAATGATTGCTTCGCACCGAATTCCATGGAAACGCCGACGGCCAAGAAAACTTTGCGGGTGCTGATCGTGGAAGACCTGCCCACCGATGCCGAGCTGCTCGTGCGCGAGCTCCAGCGTTTCGGCTATCAGGTGTCCTATCAACGGGTGGACAACGCCCGGGCGCTGCGGGAGGCCCTGGAAAAGCCGGGGTGGGATGTGATCCTCTCGGATTATGCCATGCCGCACTTCACCGGCCTGAAAGCGCTCGAATTGGTCAAGGCGAGCGGGCTCGATCTTCCCTTCCTCCTGGTCTCGGGCACGGTCGGCGAGGATGTGGCCGTCGAAGCCATGAGGGCGGGAGCGCAGGATTATCTGGGCAAGGACCGGCTGGCCCGGTTGGCCCCGGCGGTGGCGCGCGAATTGCGCGAGGCCGAGGTGCGGCGGGCGCGGCGGCAGTCCGAGGATCAGGTGCGCCAGTTGTCCCATGCAGTCGACCAGGCGCCGGTATCCATCGTCATCACCGACACCGAGGGCAGGATCGAGTATGTGAATCCCAAGTTTACCGAGATCACCGGCTATACGCTGGAGGAGGTGCGGGGCCAGAATCCGCGAATCTTGAAAACGGGGGAAACCCCCGCCGAGGAATACCAGAAGCTCTGGGACGCCATCTCTGCCGGCCACGAATGGCGGGGGGAACTGCACAACCGCAAAAAAAACGGCGAGCTGTTCTGGGAAAGCGCTTCGATCTCCCCCATCCGGGACGCCGCCGGGAAGATTACCCATTACCTGGCCGCCAAGGAGGACATCACCGAGCGCAAACGGGCGGAGGAAAAAATCCGGGAGCAGGCCGCCCTGCTCGACAAGGCCAATGATGCCATCTACGTGTGCGATTTGGAACACACCGTCCTCTTCTGGAACAGCGGAGCGGAACGTCTTTACGGCTGGGCGCCGGCCGAGGTTTTGCATCGCAACGCCAAGAAACTGTTTTCCCAGTCCCTCGTGCCGGGCGAGGATGTCGATGCCCTCCTGCTCGAGCGGGGCAACTGGTCGGGCGAGCGGCATCAGCTGAACAAGGCCGGGGAGGATATCGTGGTCTTTTCCCGCCTGACGCTCGTGCGCGACGAATGCGGCCAGGGCCGCTCAGTCATCGCGATCGACAGCGACATCACCGAGAAGAAACAGCTCGAAACCCAGTTTCTGCGCGCGCAGCGCCTGGAAAGTCTGGGCTCGCTGGCCAGTGGCATCGCGCACGATCTCAACAACGTGCTCGCGCCCATTCTCATGGCCATGCCCCTGATGAAGGGCAGCGTCCAGAACGAACTGGGCCAGAAGCTGCTCGCGACCATCGAAGGCAGCGCCCGGCGCGGGGCTGACATTGTCAAGCAGGTGCTCACGTTTGCGCGCGGTGTCCAGGGCGAGCGCATGCCCCTGCAATTTCGGCATGTTTTGAACGATATGGCGGAGATCGCCGGCGAAACCTTCCCCAAGAACATCCTGCTAGAAACCGACGTCGCGGCGGACTTGTGGATTATCATGGGGGATGCCACCCAGCTGCACCAGGCGGTGATGAATCTGTGCGTCAATGCCCGCGACGCCATGCCCACAGGTGGCAAACTCTCGATCGTGGCGGAAAACATCACCATCGACGAATCTTTTGCCCAGATGACACCGGGCGCGTCACCCGGACCGTATGTCCGGCTGCGCGTCGCCGACACGGGCACGGGGATCGCACCGGAGCATCTCGACAAGATTTTCGAGCCCTTTTTCACCACCAAGGCCGAGGGGCAGGGCACCGGGCTGGGCCTCTCCACGGTGCTGGGGATCGCGCGCAATCATGGTGGGTTCGTCCGCGTCAAAAGCGAGGTGGGCGTCGGAACCTGCTTTGAACTTTACCTGCCCGCCACCCCGGCCGCGCACGAGAACGCGGAGACGTCGGAGGACGAGAAATTGCCGCGGGCCAGGGGCGAACTGGTTCTGCTGGTGGACGACGAGAAGGCGGTGCGCGATGTCATGCGCCGGGTCTTGGAAGCCCATGGCTATCGCGTTCTGACGGCGGTCGAGGGAGCCGAGGCGGTGGGCCTTTATATGCAGCACCGCACTGAGATCGCGGTCGTCGTCACCGACATGATGATGCCTGGCATGGACGGACCTTCCCTGGTCCGCGTGCTGCGTCACCTCGAACCCGCCGTGCGGATCGTCGGCATCAGCGGGGTGGGTGAAAGGTCGAGCATCAAGAATCTGGAAGCCCTGGCGCTGGCGGAATTCATCAACAAGCCCTTCACGCGCGATCGCCTGCTCGCCACCCTGCAGGAAGTGCGGCAAATGCCCGCTCCCACCATCGGTTCCGGCGTGGTGCCGGTTCCTGACACGCCGGAAAACCCGTCGGAGTCTCCCGCCTGACGATCCGAAACCCTGCACAAATTCCATGAAAGAATCCCTATCATCTTCCTCCGCTCCACTCGAAGTTTTGCTGGTCGAAGATAATCCGCGCGATGCGGAGATGGCGATGCGCGCGCTAAAGAAAAATAATCTGATCAACCGGTTGGTTTGGGTCAAAGACGGGGCGGCGGCGGTCGAGTATATCTTCGGCCGGTCCCAGGATCCCGGTGTGATCAGTGGCGTCCCTCCGAAATTGGTGCTGCTCGACCTCAAGCTCCCCAAGGTGGATGGGCTGGAGGTCTTGGCGCGGATCAAGCGCGATCCGCGCACGCGGACCATCCCGGTGGTGGTGCTTACCTCCTCGCGCGAGGAGACGGACATCGTGCGTTCCTATCAGGCGGGCGTGAACAGCTACATCGTCAAACCGGTGAACTTCGAAAAATTCACCGAAGCGGTGAATCAACTGGGCATGTACTGGCTTCTGCTGAACCAACCGCCGGAAATTCCACCGGCCGGCGCAGCGGCCAAGTAGGGCCCGTCGCAGCGCTGCCCAAGAGTCTGTCCCGTATTACGTGACAATCGACTCGTGCGTAATAAGTTGGTTATTATAACTAAGCATTAGTTTGTCACGTAATACGTTACAAACTCATGCATGGCGCAGTCTTCGCATGGATTGCCTTAGTATCGGCTGTCGGGTCTCTGGGGCTCGCTACGTCAGCCGATGATTACCACGTCAGCCGGCGAGAGACGCCGTTGCCGGCGGAATCGTAGAGCGTGATTTCCACGTTCGTCGCGTCGGCGACTTTGGCCAGCGGCACATCGAGCGAGAAGGTTTCTTCGCGACTGTCGCGGATGCCGTTGACCGGTTGCTCAGTCTCGTCCTTGACGCCATTGTTGAACACGGCTTCGAACCCCAGCAACAGGGTCAACGCGTCGCGACCGTGCACGGTCAGCACCACGCGGTCGCCCACGCGTCGGGCGGTGGCTTCGATCAGTTCGGGCGGCGTGCGGTCAACCACGAGCTCGTCGGTTTCGAAGGTGGCTGAAAGCCGCTCGACGGGCGGGCGCGGTGCCTGCTCGGTGGCGACCAGGCGGGTGGCATACACCCCTTCGGGCAGGTTCGAGATATCGAACTGGGCGTAGGGCTCGCGGATGTTCACGGCCATGTCGGTCCACGCCGTGTCACCTTCGCGACGCAGCGAGAACGTGCAGGCGACGTTATCGCCATCGGGATCGGTGACGGTCCACAATACCACCTGCGTGCCCGGCGAGGGCACGACCCGGCTGCTGAGAAAATTGTTTCTGCGCTTGTCGGCCGCGGCTTCGCCGCCGGGGCCTCCGCCCAGCAATTGCGAGAGGGTGACGACAGCCGGCGGCGCCGTTTCGGCGGGAGGTTCGAGGGCAAAATTGGGCGAAAGGAATCGAAACTCGCCGAGCTGCGGACGGCGATTTTGCGGCAGGTGGTACCAGAGGGCGCGATCGAGCGCGGCCTCGGCGGCGGGCGCGGCGGGCAACTTGATCCGGAGCTTCGCATAGCGGCCGCGCAGCGAATCGGCCGGGTGCCAGCCCACGCTCACGAGCACGTCTTCATTGTCGGACACGAGGGGAGTCCAGGCACTCCAGCCCTCGAGTTCGTCGGTGCCGTTGCTGGTTTTGGCCTCGACCGCGATATTGGCGGGGAGGAGGCCGCGTACCCGGTTGAAACGCAGCGCGCCCAGGGTGGCGGGTACGCCAAAATCCAACCGGCGCGTCTCGGCCTCCCGTGGTGTGGCGGCGCGAAAATCGATGAGCGCGAAGCCGGGCGCGTTGTTCTTGATGGCGAGAAAACGGTCGGGATCACCCGCGAGGGCGGCAAGATCGTTGAGTTGCGCCGCCACGCTCCCCGCGAACGTGAGCGATTGCCTGGTGGCCGGATCGTAGCCGAGCACATCGCCTTGCTCGCCACCGGCGATCAGGCAGAGCGCGCCGTAGGGCAGCACCCGGTAGAAGGCGAGGCTGCTGCGGTTCACGAGCGACTCGGGAAAACCGTTCGGTGGAAACCACACGAGCGTGCTGCGGCCGGTGAAATGTTCCGGCGCCGGAGAGCCGAGCGTCTCGGCTGACGCAGGCTCGGGGCTGGCCGCATTGCCGGGATTGGCGGGTGCCGGCGCCGGTGGGGGCTGGGCCGCCGCGGGGGCGGGCGCGGGGGCCGGCGGGCGCGCTCGTATGATGCGCGTTTCGCCGGCGGGCGCGGGCGTAAAGACGAGCGTGGCGTAGAGGCCGCCGTCGGATTGGGGCAGCAGATCGGTCACTTCCGCATCGCGGTTTTCCTGCAAGAAGATCGGAGCCCCTCCGTCGTGCGGAAAGGTGTAGATATTGCCGTGCGGCGACGAGCCGGCGACGATACGCCCGTCGGCCAGGCGGGCGAGCCGGCGGACGTTGCGGTCGCGAATCTCGCCGAACACCGTGACGCCACGCTCGGCAAGAAGCTTGGTATCGGTGATTTTGTCGGCGACCAGGCCGGCCTTGGCTAACCTGGCGAGATCGACGCGGTAGATGCGGCCGGGATTGCCCGTTGCGACCAGCACGATCAAACCCGGGGTTTCGGGTTCCGCGTTCCGGGTTCCGGGTTGGGGATTTTGCGGCTTCGATTCCTTTATTCCGGACTTCACGTTTGGCGATTGGGATTTGGCGTTTTCCTCCTGCGGCAGCAGGAGGATGTCGAAGATCGAATCGACAGGCAGGACGATCCGCGCCACCGGTTTGCCATCGCGCACGAGGTATAGCATGCCCTTGGGTGATGTGCCGGCCAGCAGCGCTCCGTCGGGCAGGCGGCGCACGGCGAAGACCTGTGCGTCGTCGAGCTTGACGACAGGCCGCGTCGCGTAGCTGCCCGCCGCGAGATCGATCGTGACTTCCAAAATCCGCCCATCGGGTCCGGTGCCGACAAACCATCGGGCCGGCGAGGTACCGCGCTCCAGACACCAGAGCAACTCGGCGGGCACCGGTCCGGAGAGCTCGCGCAGCACGGGCCCGGGCACGAGCCGCCCGTCGGAACGCGTGGCGAGTCCCTTCAGATTGCGGCTCGGCACGTCGCGAAAGAAATCGATGGGAAGGCTTTTCGAAAGCGGATCGGCAAGGAGATAGACGTGCGTCACCACGAAACACACGAAAAGGGATCGGGCGGTTCGCGTACAAAGTGGTGCATTCATCGCGGGAATTCGGGTGTTTCGTTTTCTGAGCGGGCTCACTCCGTCACCTGCAGCTGGCGTCGCGCGAGGACGGAGACGAGATGGTCGGCGAGCAGATGGGTTTCCCAGAGCGGCACGAGCGTGTCGCGGCGCTGGAAGCGCGCCTCGTCGGCCGTGCGGGCGATACGCTCGAACGTACCGGGCAATTCAACGGTGGGCACATCCTGATCGGTGAAAACCGGCGACTTTTCCAGCACGGCCAGATATGCTCCGTCGTTGTGACGCTCGTCGCGCAGGGCGGCGAGATAGGATTCAAAACTGCGAAATTGCGCGGCGGACCGGTTGCGCGACCTCCCGGTGAGCTCGTCGAGCTGACGGCCGTTGGCGAGCACGACTTCGAGGGTCCGGCCCGTCCAGGCGGGATCGATGGTGAAGCGTTGCACTTCATGATGCGGTGCGCCTTGAAAGTCGCGCCAGGCGAGCGTGGCTTCGACCGTCTCGCCGGCGCGCGCCGTGGTGCGCGACAAGAGAAACCGATCGACGGTCACGATCGGATTCTGCACCAGGGGTTCGATGGTGAAAGTCAGCCGGTCGGGAAATGTCTTTTCGTAGGGGTTGAGCAGGCTGGCGCTGAGGCTCTGGAGGTATTCGTTGAGCGCGAGGGCGAACGCCTGCGGTCCCGGATACAGGGTTTGCCCGGCGAGCGACTGGCCGGCGGGAAAGACGATATTGCTGTCCAGACGGAAACCTTCGGACAAGCCGCCATCGTTGGACCCAAGGATGGCCTGGGCCACACCGGCGGCCACAATGACCGGCGTAAGGTAGGGCTGCCGCACGACGCTGTAATGCAGCATGCGCGCCGGCCCGCCGGGCGAAGCCACGGTGATGTCGACCGGAATCATGGCCGGACCGGCGCCGAGCGTGCCGCTGACCGCCGAGAGCCGGTCCTGCCGGATGGTGCCAATCACCGGGCCGGTGTTGACCAGCTTCATCGATTTCAGACTGCTCGGCAGGATCGTGACGACTTCGGCGCGGCACATCGGCAGGGCGGCCTCGCCGAGCGTGAGCAGCGGGTGGCCGAAGGCCGTCACCCGGTCGCCGTCGACGGTGGAAACCGTGCCGGTACCGGCGAGGGTGATGTCGCCGGTGGCGAGGGCGACGGAGATGGAACTGCCAGGACGAAGCGCGGCGTCAACGCCGCGCTCAGTTTCGAGTTTGGAGTTTTGGGTTTCGGGTTGGGCTGCCGGAGTATTGCCGCCCAGGGTGGAGACGGAGAGGCCGACGGCGGAAAAATGCGGGGCCAGCAATTCGGCGACTGCGGGCGAAAGCCCGCCGAAGGTAAAAACGGGAGTGAAGGGCGAGTAATTTTCGAATCTGGATTTTTGATTTTCGATTGGCGGGGTCGCGACCGTGGGGGAGATGGGTGCCGGGCCAACCTTTTCGCTCACTTCGGCGAGGTCGGCGGCGGGTGTGAAGCCCGCGTAGCGCACGGTTTCGAAACTTTGTATCTGGTAGCTCAAGGCTCCGACGAACTTGCCGTCGATGTAGAGCGGGCTGCCGCTCATGCCGGCGGTGGCCCCCATCGATTGCACCCGCGGATCGGTGAGTTCGCAGATGATCATCGACTTGCCGGGGCCGAGGGTATTGCGCACGACGCCGGTCACCTGCACGCGGAAAGATTCCGGTTCGGTGCCCTGGAAAACGGTCCAGACCTCGCCCTTCATGCCGGGGCGCAACGCCTCGAGCGGCAGCGTTTCAAAAGCGGAAAGCGGAGAGCGGAAGGCGGAAAGAAAGAGCAATCCAGCAATGGCAAAGAAGCTGTAGGAGCGTGCTTGCACGCGATGTTTTGAATTAATGATGGCGGAATCTAGTGTCGAAAGGATCGCCTGCAAGCAGGCCCCTGCCAGCGTTGCGACCGCGGGGTGAACGTCACAGTTCCCGGATCGCTTGAGTCAGCACTTCGCAGGCGCGATCGATGGCGCGGCCTTCGTGGGCCGTGCTGAGGAAGGCGGCTTCGAAGGCACTGGGAGCGAGATAAACGCCCTGGGCCAGACAGGCATGGAAGAACCGGCCGAAAACCTTGGCGTCGGATTGGAGAGCCGTGGTGTAGTCGCGAACCGGCGAGGGATTGAAAAAGATGCTGAACATGGAGCCGCATTGCGGCACCTGAACGGCGATGCCCTTGGCGCTCGCTGCCGCGAGAACTGCATCGTGCAGCTGCCGTCCGAGGCGGGCGAGCCGTGCATAGGGATCGAGTTCTTCGAGCAGCTTCAGGGCGGCGATGCCGGCGGCCATGGCGAGGGGATTGCCGCTGAGCGTGCCGGCCTGATAGACCGGTCCGAGCGGAGCCAGGCAGTCCATGATGTCGGCGCGTCCGCCGAAGGCGCCGACGGGCAGGCCGCCGCCGATGATTTTGCCGAGGCAGGTGAGGTCGGGGACGATCTTTTCGAGTTCCTGCACCCCGCCCTGGGCAAGCCGGAAACCGGTCATGACCTCGTCGAAGATGAGCACGGCGCCGTGCTGGGTGCAGACCTCCCGCAGATACTGCAGATAGCCGGGATCGGGCATGATGAAGCCGACATTGCCGCAATAGGGTTCGATGATGACGCCGGCGATCTTGCCGGGGTTGGCGGCAAATGCGGCGGAGAGCGCGGTGCGGTCGTTGTAGGGCAGCACGATCGTTTCCTGGGCGAACGCCGCCGGTACGCCCGCGCTGTCGGGATGGCCGTGCGTGAGCGCGCCGGAACCGGCCTTGATGAGCAACGAGTCGGAATGCCCGTGGTAGCAGCCGGCGAATTTTATGATTTTGTCGCGTCGCGTGAAACCGCGGGCCAGACGGATGGCTGACATCGTGGCCTCGGTGCCGCTGTTGCACATGCGCACTTTTTGGATCGAAGGCACGAAGCGTACGATGAGCTCGGCCATTTCTACCTCGTAGGGATTGGGGGTACCGAAACTGGTGCCGTTCTCGAGCGCGGCCGCGATGGCGGCCTTGATGCGCGGGTGGTTGTGGCCATGGATGGCGGGACCCCAGGTACAGACGAAATCGATCAGTTCGCGGTCGTCGACAGTGACGAGCGTGGCCCCCCACGCGTTCTTTACGAAGAACGGCGTGCCGCCGACGGAGCGAAAAGCGCGGACGGGCGAGTTGACGCCGCCGGGGATCAGCTGCAGGGCACGGGCGAAAAGTTGTTCGGAGGTCATGGGGAGAGAAGAAGAGGGTAACCACTAATGCACACTAATCGGCACTAATGAGAGAGCCGGCTAGACGACCAAACGTTTCCATTGAAGACGGGGAAATGCCGAGATAGTGGCGATTAGTGTGCATTAGTGGTTACGTCCGATTCAGCTCACGTATTTTTGGACGATGGGGATGCGGCGGCCGACACCGAAGGCCAGGGGTGTGATCTTCAGGCCGGGCGCGGCCTGTTTCCGCTTGTACTCGTTGAGATCGACCTTGCGCACCACGTCCTTGA
>DATJPQ010000035.1:0-5722 GCA_035506315.1 Opitutaceae bacterium | reverse complement strand
ACGGTGATCTTGATCTCGGAGGTGCTGATCAGGTCGATGTTGACCTTCGCATCGGCGAGCGCCTGGAAGAGCGTCGCCGCCACGCCACTGTGCGTCTTCATGCCCACGCCCACGACGGAGAGCTTGGCGACCTGGTCTTGCGAGGCGATCTGGCCACCCAGTTCCTTGAGCACCGGCGCGAGCGCCTTGGCGGCTTTGTGCACCTCGTTGGCGGGTGCGGTGAAGGTGAGGTTGGCCACCCCGTTGTGCCCGACGTTCTGCACGATCATGTCGACCACGATGTTGGCCTCGGCCAGCGCCTTGAAGACCTTGGCAGCCGTGCCCGGCCGGTCCGCGAGATTGCTGACAACGACCTTGGCCTGGTTCTTGTCGACGGCCACGCCGCGGACGACAACTTTTTCCATGGAGGCGACTTCTTCTTTCACGATGGTTCCTGGGTTGTGGTTAAAGGAGGAGCGGACTTCGAACACGACGTCGAACTTCTTGGCGAACTCGACCGAGCGCGACTGCATGACCTTCGAGCCGGAGGAGGCGAGCTCGAGCATCTCGTCGTAGGAGATCTCGTCGAGCTTGCGGGCATTTTTCACGACGCGCGGGTCGGCGGTATAGACGCCGTCGACATCGGTGTAAATTTCGCACTTGTCGGCCTTGATCGCGCCGGCGATGGCGATGGCGGTGAGATCGGAGCCGCCGCGGCCCAGCGTGGTGGTCTGGCCCTCGGCGTTGATGCCCTGAAAGCCGGCCACGATAACGACCTTGCCCTGCTTCAGTTCCCGTTTGAGCGCCGCGGCGTTGATGGTCTGGATGCGCGCCTTCGTATGCGCCTGGTCGGTGAAGATGCCGGCCTGGGCACCGGTGTAGCTGATGGCATCGACCCCGATGCCGTGCAGCGCCATTGCCGTGAGCGCGATGGTTTCCTGCTCGCCGATGGCGAGCAGCTGGTCCATCTCGCGTTCGCTCGGATTCGCGCACACGGCCTCGGCACGGGCGATCAATTCGTTGGTCACGCCGGAGCGGGCCGACACCACCACTACCAGTTGATTGCCTTCGTCGCGAAACGACTTGATGCGCTCGGCGACCTTCTTGATGCGCTCGACGTCACCCACCGAGGTACCGCCGTATTTTTGAACGATGAGGGCCATGGGAGAAATTAGTGAAAGTGAAGGTGAAAGGGAAAGGGACGGAAAATTGGTTATTAGTTATTGGTTATCGGTCGTCTGTAGCGGCGGTCTATGACCGCCGACCAGATCTTGCGGACCGGAACCGGCGATCATCGACCGCCGCTACAAGGATACAACGGCTCATTTCACCTGCTCCGGCTTTTTGCTGAACTTGTTTTCCGTGCCTTTGCACAGGCGGGCGATGTTGGTCCGGTGGCGCACCACAACAAAAACGCAGGCGGCCACGGCAATGATGTTTACGATCGCGGGATGATGGAGCGAGACCGCCGCCGCCGGCACCGCCACGGCCGCGAGGATCGAGGCGAGTGAGACATAGTGCGAAGCGTAAAATGTGACCACCCACACGGTGGCTCCGATCAGCGTCGGGACCGGCAGCAGCACCAGGAAGCCGCCCGCTCCGGTGGCGACGCCCTTGCCGCCCTTGAACCGGGTGAAACAGGAGAAGCTGTGCCCGAGAAGTGCGCCGACGAGGCCGGTGACCGCCACCTCATTCGCGAGCAACCAATCGGTCATACCGCCGAGTGCGAAGGCCGCGAGCGGCCAGCCCCCCGCGACCGCGCCTTTCAGCGCATCGAGGGCAAAGACGAGATTGCCGGGGCCGGGGCCGAGCACGCGCTTCACGTTGGTTGCGCCCGGGCTCTTGCTCCCGACCTCGAAAATGTTCACCCCGCGCGCCCGGGCCACGAGGAATCCGAACGGAATCGCCCCGAGAAAGTAACCGAGAATGGCAGCGATGAGATACGGAGTGAACATCAGGAGTTTGTCGGACCTTGGCTCAAAGTGCGGAACTCATACGTGGTTTCCGCCACGATGCCAACCGCCCCGCCTGACAAACTCCTTAATCCGCCGCGAGGCGGCGCAGAATCGAAGGAGAAAACCTGGTTTTTGCAGCGCGGAGCGCTGTTGAGGAGCCTGTTGAGGCAGATCCCCAGCATCCAAATCATATTCCCCGAATAAGACACGGGATTCATTGGCAAATCCGACAGGCTCCTAGAGCTGTACAAATTTCGCCAGTTTGATCGCGGCATGGTGCTTGATCTCCTGCCGGGCGGTGGCGCTCGGTTCGCTGTCGACGCGCACGACCATGTAGGCCGTGCCACCGGCCTTGAGCCGGCTGAGCGACATGTCGGCGATGTTGACGCCGTCCTTGGCGAGGATGGTGCCAATGGTGCCGACCATGCCGGGCTGGTCTGCGTTCTCGATCACGAGCAGCTTGCCCTCGGCGGCCACCTCGACGTCACGGCCGTTGATGCCCACGATGCGCGGCCGGTTGCTCTTGCCGATCAACGTGCCCTCGGCCGAATGAATGCCCCCCTCGGGCGTGACGGCCGTGACCTGGATCAGCCCGCTGTAATCGCTCTCGCTGTTCGACTTCGTGACCTCGACGCCGACGCCGAGGCGTTTGAAGAAGAAGGGCGCGTTGACGAAATTGACCTCCTCGCCGCTGATGCGGCGCAGGTAGCCGCGCTGGATCGCGCGCGTGACCGAGTTGGCATCGAGCTCAGTGACCTTGCCCCAGTAGGTGATGCGCAGCTCGGCGATCTGCGCCGGCGCAATCTGCTGCACGAGCGCGCCCAGTTTGGTGCCGAGATCGAGGTAGGGCCCGAGAATCTTGAGCGCCGCGGCATCGATCGAGGGCATGTTGACGGCATTGCGGATCACGCCGCCGGCGAGCACGTCGGCGATCTGCTCCGCGACTTCGACGCCCACGGCATCCTGCGCCTCGGCGGTCGAGGCGCCCAGGTGCGGCGTGAGCACCACGTTGGGCAGTTTGCGCAATTCGCTGTCGGCGGCGAGCGGCTCGCCCTCGTACACGTCGAGGCCGGCGGCAGCCACCTTGCCCGCCTTGAGGGCGGCGATGAGCGCGGTTTCCTCGATGATGCCACCGCGGGCGCAATTGAAGATCCGCACGCCCTTCTTCATCTTCTCGAACGCCGCCGCACCGATCATGTACTTGGTGTCGTCAGTGAGCGGCATGTGCACGGTGATGAAATCGCACTGGGGCAGCAGCTCCTCGAGCGTCACGGCCTCGACCTGCATCGCCTTGGCGCGGCTGGGCGCGAGGTACGGGTCGTAGGCCAGCACGCGCATGCCGAAAGCCTGGGCGCGCTTGGCCACCTCGCCGCCGATGCGGCCGAGGCCGACGATGCCGAGAGTCTTGCGGAAAAGTTCCATGCCGCTGAAGGACTTGCGGTCCCACTTGCCGGCTGCCATCGACGCCATGGCCTGCGGCACCGGGCGCGCTCCGCACAGGATGTGCGTAAAAGTCAGTTCGGCCGTGGCGATCGTGTTACCCGAAGGCGTATTCATTACGACCACGCCGCGCTCGGTGGCGGCCTCGACATCGACGTTGTCCACGCCCACGCCGGCGCGGCCCACGACCTTGAGCAGCGGCGCCGCCGCGATGATCTCACGGGTGATTTTGGTTTCGGACCGGACGGCAATGGCATGCACGTCCTTGACGAGGGTAAGCATCTTCTCCGGAGAAGAGCCGTAGGCCTCAACCACTTCGAAGCCCGGCTGCTGGCGCAGATGGGCTACTCCCTTGGACGAGATCTTGTCGGCGACGAGGATTTTCATGGGTAGGAAAAGGGTTCCAGCGAAAGGGGCCGTACGCGGTTCCGCAAGGAAAAGGTTGCAGCCGGCAGCCCTATCGCGCCAGTCGGCATCGAAATAGGGGGTTGAGCACCTTGCTTATGGTTAATCCTGACATATAATGTTCTCTGTGAAAACTCTGGCAGGCGCAACCTGCGCAGATCGAACCACTCTTGGCGTTCTTTCACCCGAGCGGATTCTCGTGGCCCGCCCTCCCCGTCCCGCTCCCTAACTTCAGCACCATCGCTGATTCTCCGTTCCCGTCCGAGCCATCTATGCGCGAGAAATCCGTCTCCATCGCCTGGCGCGTTGTCCTGACCTACGGCCTCGTCGCGGGACTGTGGATTTTGGTCTCGGACCGTTTGCTGGCGATCCTGGTGGGGCCCACGCCGATGCTCACGACGCTTTCCACCTACAAGGGCTGGGCGTTTGTGGCGGTCACAGGGGGGTTGCTGTATTTTGCCTTGCGCCGTTGGACACAACGCGTGGAAGAGGAGACCACCGCCCACCGGCAGGCCGATGCCCGACTGCAAAAGAGCAACCGTGCGCTGCGGATGTTGAGCGACTGCAATCAATGCCTGATTCACACCCCCAACGAACCGGAGTTGCTGGGTCGCATTTGTCGTTCCGTTGTTGAAACCGGCAGTTTTCGACTGGCGTGGGTCGGCTTCGCGGAAAACGACGAGGCCAAGTCCGTCCGGCCCGTGGCCCAATATGGTTTCACCGCCGGCTACTTGGAAACCGTTCATGCCACATGGGCGGACACGGAACGCGGACGCGGGCCGACGGGCACGGCGATCCGTACCGGCCGGCCCTGTGTCGCGCAGAATATCCTGACCGATCCACGGCTTGAATCCTGGCGGGAGGAAGCCCGCCAACGCGGTTATGCTTCGTCCATCGCCCTGCCGTTGCCGGGGGAAGACCGGACCTTGGGCGCGCTGATGATCTATGCCACCGAGCCCGACGCTTTCGACTCCGAGGAAACCGGGCTGCTGACCGAGCTGGCCAACGACCTGGCCTTTGGTCTGCAAAATTTACGCGTCCGCGCCGAGCGCGAGCGGAGCCAGGAGGCGATGCGCGCGAGCGAGCTCCGGTATCAGACCCTCGCGGAAGTTTCGCCGGTCGGCATTTTTCAGACCGATGCGCAGGGTCAGACCATCTACGTCAATCCCCGCTGGTGCCAGATTGCCGGCCTGTCCGCGCCGGATGCGCTGCACGATGGCTGGCTGTGCGCCGTGCATCCGCAGGATCGGGCCAAGCTGGCGCAAGGCTGGCAGGAGGCGATCAAAGCCCGCAGCGTCTCGACCGCCGATTACCGCTTTGTGCATCCCGACGGGAGCATCGTGTGGGTCATGGGGCAGGCCGCGCCGGAGAAGGACGCGTCCGGCCGTATTGCCGGATATGTGGGCACCATCACGGATGTCACCGCCCGCCGCGAGGTCGAGGCGGCTTTGCAGGAGAGCGAGGAGCGGCTGCGACTGCTGGGTGACAACCTGCCGGACAGCTACGTTTATCAATACATCATCGCGGCCGACGGCACGCCACGGTTTCTTTACCTCAGTGCCGGGGTGGAAAGGCTGCACGGGGTAAAAGTGGCCGACACACTGCGCGACGCCAGCGTGTTGCTCCGGCAGATCGCGCCGGAGCAACTGGCCGCCATGACGACCGCGGAAGCCACCAGCCTTGGCAGCATGACCGACTTTTCGATGGAGGTGGAAATACGGCGCGCCGACGGGCACAGGCGTTGGCTGCAACTGCGCTCGCGCCCGCGTCGGGGTCGCGATGGTCGCGTGCTGTGGGATGGCGTGGCCACCGACATCACCGAACGCAAGCGGGCGGAGGAGGCCGTCCGCGAGCTCAACGCCACGCTGGAGCAACGCGTGCGCCACCGCACCGCCGAACTGGAGGTGAAGAACAAGGAATTGGAGACCTTCACCTACTCCGTC
>DATJPQ010000034.1:0-10259 GCA_035506315.1 Opitutaceae bacterium | reverse complement strand
GCCGAGCGGATGAATCTCAAGCGAGGGCTTGGTGGCGGCGATCGACTCGCAGATTTCGAGCATGTGCGCGCCGAGCACCTGGTGGCCCTCCGGGCTCATATGGTAGGTGTAGTCCTCCATGAACGAGGTGCCGCCCGCGCGTCCGGCGCCCATCACCTTCATGGCGCGGAGGAGCGCGGCCGTTTTCCAGTCGCCCTCGGCGCCGAAACCGTAGCCGTCGGCCATCAGGCGTTGCACCGCGAGGCCGGGGAGCTGGCGCAGACCGTGGAGATCCTCGAACGTGGTGGTGAAGCCCTTGAAGCCGCCCTCCTCGAGGAAGGCGCGCAGGCCAAGTTCGATCCGGGCGCCGTAGCGGAGCGAGTCGTGACGGGCGCCGCCTTTGCGGAGCTCCTTGGCGACGGCGTAGCGTTCCTCGTATTTGGCGCAGAGCCGGCTGACGGCACGGTCGTCGATGCCGGCGTCGGAAATTTTCGCGACGAGGTCGCCCACGCCGTAGCCATTGGTGGCAAAACCAAATCGCATCTCGGAGGCGACCTTGTCGCCCTCGGTGACGGCAACCTGGCGCATGTTGTCGCCGAAGCGGGCGAACCTGGCACCCTGCAGGTCATGCCAGGCGCGGGCGGCACACATCCAGGCGGCGAGGCGGTCCTGCACCTCGGGATCGCTCCAGTGACCGACGACGACCTTGCGGTTGAGACGCATGCGGGTGTGAAGGAACCCGGCCTCGCGGTCGCCATGCGCGGCCTGGTTGAGATTCATGAAGTCCATGTCGATCTCGCCCCACGGCAGGTCGCGGTTGAACTGCGTGTGGAGGTGGACGAAAGGCTTCTTCAGGACGGTGAGGCCGCCGATCCACATCTTCGACGGTGAGAACGTGTGCATCCAGAGCACGAGGCCGGCGCAGTTGGCGGTGTTGTTGGCCTCGAGGCAAAGCGCGCGGATGTCGTCGGGCGTGGTGAGCAGCGCCTTGAAGACGAGCTTGAGCGGGAGCCGCTTGGTGGCATTGAGCGCGGTGACAATTTTTTTGGAATTGGCGGCGACCTGCTGGAGCGGACCGGGGCCGTAGAGGTGCTGGCTGCCGGTGACGAACCAGATTTCGGAGGAGGCGAGGAGTTTCATAAAGGGAGTGAGGGAGTAAGGGAGTGGGGGAGTAAGGGACTGAAGGACGGAGGGATTGAGGGACTGAGTGACGGGGCGGTCAGGCGGACTGCTCCTGCTTGAGGGCGAGGAGTTCTTTCATCAGGCGCGAGAGGTCGGCGGATTTATTGAGGCCGCCGAACGAATCGTGGAGCTGACGGTAGAGCACGTAGAGCAGGTTGTAGGTTTTTTGGGCGGTGGGGTCGGGCCGGTATTGTTTCTTTTCGAGCCACGTCATCTTGCGTTGCGCGGTCGGAAAATCCGGGTGCGCACCGGCGAGCACGGCGGCGGAGACGGCCGAGCCGAGCGCGCACGCCTGGCTGGAGCCGGCCACGAGCATGGTGCAGCCGGTGACGTCGGCGTAGATTTGCATCAACATCGGGTCCTTGCGGGCGATGCCGCCGGCGCAGACGATGCGGTCGATCGGCACGCCGTATTCCTTGAAGCGTTCGATGATCGCACGGGCACCGAAGGCCGTGGCCTCGATGAGGGCGCGGTAGATTTCAGCCTTGGTTGTGTGCAGCGTCTGGCCGAGGAGCAGGCCGGTGAGGCGCTGGTCGACGAGGATGGTGCGGTTGCCGTTGTTCCAGTCGAGCGCGAGCAGGCCGCTCTGGCCGGGCTTCTGTTGGGCGACTTCGGCGGCAAGCTTCTTATGCAGCGCGCCGTCGCCCTCGCAGACGACTTCGACCCACCATTTGAAAATGTCGCCCACGGCGGACTGGCCGGCTTCGAGGCCGTAGTAGCCGGGCAGGATGGCGCCCTTGACGATGCCGCAGATGCCGGGGATGTCGGGCACCTGTTTGGTGGCGGAGACGACGCCGCAATCGCAGGTGGACGTGCCGATGACCTTGACGAGCGTGCCCTCGGTGACGCCGCAGCCGATGGAACCGTAATGCACGTCGAATTCGCCGATGGCGATCGGGATGCCGGCGGGCAGACCAAGCTTCTTCGCCCACGCGGGGTAGAGGCTGCCGGCGGGCTCGGTGGCATCGTAGGCCTTGTCGTAGAGCCGGTCGCGCAGGGCGGCGAGCTTCGGGTCGAGCTTGGCCAGAAATTCCTTGTCGGGCAGACCAGCCCACTCGTCGCAATAAAGGGCCTTGTGGCCGGCGGCGCAGATGCCGCGCTTGACCTGCAACGGATCGGAGACCCCGGCGAGAACCGACGGTACCCAGTCGGAGAGTTCGACCCACGAATACGCGGCATCGAATACCCGCGGATCGACGGCGAGGCAGTGCCAGATTTTCGACCACCACCACTCGGACGAGTAGGTGTTGCCGCACTTGGCGATGAAGTGCGGACGGTGCTGCGCGGCGAGCTCGGTGATGCGGGCGGCCTCGCGCCAGCCGGTGTGGTCCTTCCACAGCCAGCATTGGGCGGAGAGATTTTTCGCCCACTTCTTCGTAAGGGCGAGAGGGACGTTTTGCGCGTCGACGGGAATCGGACTGGAACCGGTGGAATCGACGCCGATGCCGACGACCTTGTCGGCGGCGAAACCGCGCTGTTTTTTCGCTTGGGCGAGCGCACCCTTCACGCTTTTTTCCAGGCCGACGAGATAGTCGCCGGGATGCTGGCGGGCGAGGTTGTGGTCCTTCGGATCGAGGAGGATGCCCTGCTGGCCGCTCGGGTAATCCACGACGTAGCTGCCCATTTCCGCGCCGTCGGCACACCGGACGACGAGGCAGCGCACAGAGTTGGTTCCGTAGTCAATTCCCAGGGTAAACACAGCCGGACGTTACCCCCGTCGTTTCCGGCTCGTAAATGGCAGACTCACTTGACAGTCATGCTGGCATGGAACGCGTCACGATGGCCATGATTGCCGCCCAGGCGGGGGTGTCGAAAAACACCGTCTCGCTGGCGTTGCGCCATGACCCGCAGATCCCGGTGTCCACGCGCCGGCGCATCGTGCGAATCGCCAGGACGATGGGATACCAGAAGAATCCGGTGGTGGCCCAGCTCATGACGGAGCTGCGCAAGAGCCACCCGGCCGGTTACCAGCGGACGATCGCGCTCCTCAACGCCAACCAGGACGCGCAGGCCTTCACGCGGCACCCGACCGTGCCCAACTACGTGGAAGGTTGCCGCCGCCGCGCGGCGTTTCACGGGTACCGGTGCGACGATTTCTGGCTGCACGACCCGGCGTTGAGTGGCGAACGGTTCGACCGCATCCTGCTGAACCGCGGCATTCGCGGCGTGATCATCGTGGGGCTCATGAAGGAGAACCGGCTGCCCGAGCATTTCGCCTCCACCTGGGAGAAGCAGACGTGTGTGGTCACCGGGGTGCGCACGCGCCAGCCGACGTTGCCCTTTTGTTGCGTCGATCATCACGCCCTTGTGCTGGAGGCCGTGGACCAGGCTTTGAAACTCGGCTACCGGCGGCCCGGGCTGGTTGTCGACGAGCACATCGACCGGCTGGTGGGCGGGCGGTTCAGCGCCGGCATGTGGATCGGCCAGCAAGCGCTGCCGGCGCGCGCGCGGCTGCCCGGTTTCTATCAGGTGGAAAAAGCCCGCGAGCACCCGGAGCTCTTTGCCCGCTGGCTGGACCGGTACCGGCCCGATGCGATCTTCACGCTCAACACCGTGGTGAAAGAGTGGGTCGAGGCGCTGGGTTTGCGGGTGCCGCGCGACCTGGGCCTCATCCAGCTGGAGCGGCGGCGCGGCAGCGAGAACTGGGCCGGCATGGATCAGCATAATGATCTCACCGGCGAAGCCGCCGTCGATATGTTGGTCGGCATGCTGCACAATAACGAGATCGGTCGACCCGCCTCGCCGCGCGCCACCTTGATCAGCGGCTCGTGGTCGCCGGGCGCGACGGCGCGGCAGCAGGGGTGACGGGCGGATGACCGCGGATTCGACGGTAACAGGCGAATGTCATCCTGAACGAAGTGAAGGATCCATCGGGATACTGCTGGCTAACAACCCGCGGATGGATCCTTCGCTGCGCTCAGGATGACAGGCTATTCTGACGGACTCCGGGAGTGATTTACCGCGCGGAGATTCGCTTGCCCGGCCGGTGACCGGCGCTCAGCGTACCCGCCTGTATCCGCCGGGGGCGCGCATTGCCGCTGCCCCTTTCTCCGTATCCGCCCATGCCACCTGCCGTCGCCGCTCCGCCCGCCCTCGACACGATCCTCGAGGTCACCGATCTGCGGACCCACTTTTTCACCGATGACGGGGTGTTACGGGCCGTGGACGGAATCAGCTTTACCATCAAACGCGGGCAGACCCTTGCGCTGGTGGGCGAGTCGGGCTGCGGCAAGTCGGTGACGAACTACTCCCTCCTCCGGCTGATCCAGGGCCCCGGCCGCATCGTCGGAGGCAAGATCGTCCTGCACTCCGCCCGGGCCGGCGACATCGACATCGCCGCCCTCGGCGAGCAGGACAAACGCCTGTACCGCGTGCGCGGCGGGCTCGTGAGCATGATTTTCCAGGAACCGATGGCCGCGCTCTCGCCGGTGCATACGGTGGGGGACCAGATCCGGGAGGCGATCCTGCTGCACCGGGAGGTATCCGCGGAAGAGGCGCACGCCATCGCAGTCGACATGCTGAAACGGGTCGGCGTGTCCGGGGCGGAGCGTCGTTTCAACCAGTATCCGCACGAATTGTCCGGCGGCATGCGCCAGCGCGTGGTGATCGCGATGGCGCTGGTATGCCGCCCCGAACTGCTGATCGCCGACGAGCCGACCACCGCGCTCGATGTGACGATCCAGGCGCAGATCCTCAGCCTGATCAAGGAGCTCCAGCGCGAGATCGGCTGCTCGGTGCTGCTCATCACGCACGACCTCGGCGTCGTGGCGCAGATGGCCGACGAGGTCGCGGTGATGTATCTCGGCCGCCTCGTCGAACAGGGTCCGGTGCGGGAGGTGCTCCGGCATCCGCTTCATCCCTACACGCAGGGCCTGCTCCGCTCGATTCCCTCGCTCAACGTCGGCCGGCGCCTCGCCTCGATTCCGGGGGCGGTGCCCTCGCTGCTGGCGATCCCGGCGGGCTGCCCGTTTCACCCGCGTTGTCCCCAGGCGCGGCCCGGGCTCTGCGACGGGGGACCTCCGCCCCTCATGCGGACGATCGCGAAATCGCGGACGGTGGCCTGCGTCCTGGCCGGGGAAAACCCGCCCGCCCCAGCATGAACGAGCAACCGGCCTGCTCGCCGCCCGCCGCGCCGCCGCTGCTTTCCGTCCGCGGTCTGTCCAAACATTTCCCCAACAGTGCGCGGGGACTGTGGGCGAGGCCCGCCGGCACGACCCGCGCGGTCACCGACGTGAGTTTTGACCTGCAGCCGGGCGAAACGCTGGGGCTGGTGGGCGAATCGGGTTCGGGCAAGACCACGACGGTGCGGTGTATTTTGCGGGCGCTCGCGCCGACCGCGGGTCAGGTGTTTTTCCGCAAAACCGACGGCGGCACGGTCGATCTCGCGGCGTTGCCCGAGGGCGCGCTCAAGCCCCTGCGGCCGCAGATGCAGATGATTTTCCAGGATCCGTTTTCGTCGCTCAATCCGCGGATGACCGTGGCCCAGATCGTGGGCGAGCCACTCGCGATTCACGGTTTGGCCAAAGGCCGCGAACGCGAGGACCGCGTGGACGACATCCTGCGCAAGGTGGGCCTGAAACCCGAGCTGCGCACGCGCTATCCCCACGCGTTTTCCGGCGGCCAGCGGCAACGCATCGGCATCGCCCGCGCGCTGGTGATGCGGCCGTCGTTCGTCGTGGCCGACGAGGCGGTTTCCGCGCTCGACGTCTCGGTGCAGGCGCAGGTGCTCAATCTGCTCAAGGATCTGCAGGAGGAGTTTCACCTCACCTATCTGTTCGTGGCGCACAATCTCGATGTGGTGCGCAACTTTTGCGACCGCGTGGCGGTGATGTACGCGGGTCGCATCGTAGAGCTGGCACCGACGGCGGCGCTGTTCGCCGATCCGAAGCATCCCTACACCCAGGCCCTGCTCGGCGCCGTGCCGTGGCCCGATCCGGATGTGAAGATGAAATTCGACCTGCCGGGCGAGGTCGCCGACCCGAACCGCCTGCCTCCGGGATGTGCCTTTCACCCGCGCTGCCCGGAGTGCTTCGCGCGCTGCCGGGCGCATCGTCCGGAGTTGCGACCCCTGGGCCCGGCGGCGGTGCGGGCCGAGGGCGGGTCCGGCCGCGGGGTGGCGTGCCACCTGTACGATCTGTCGTAGGCGAGGGGGCCCGGGCAATGAAAGCAGGCTGGAAGCCTGCGCTACGAAGATCCGGAAGTAGCGCAGGCTTCCAGCCTGCATCCGGTAGGCCAGCGCAATCACAGCTCGCCCATTAGAATCCGCACCGTAACCGTCGCGGCTGTCTGGTAGGGGCACAAACTTGTTGCGCCCTTGGATCGCTGGAGGGCGCAGCCCATCGATACACTCGGGGTCTTTAGCTTGTCGAAACGACAAGACTGCGCCCCTACGAAACGCAGGGAAAATGGTAGGGCGGACTATCCTTAGTCCGCCGTCGAATTCGCCGGGGAATACACGGCGCGTTAGGGATAACGCGCCCTACCTCGGAACCTAGGTCCACTCGTTCACGCTCCCGCCTTCGCACGACGAGCTCCGGCGGGCAGGCGCAGCTGCATTCTGGCTCCGGCGATCCGTCGCCGGACTACTCCGATCCATCGCGCGAGTTGAGGCTGCGGCCCTTTACCGCCGGTTCGATGGTGACGTTGCGCAATTCGATCGAACTGGCGCCCTGCACCACCTCTGCCGACGTCACGCCGCGGAACGTGCAATCGCTGAAACTCACCCGGTCGATTGTCGCGCCGGGGAAGCCGGTCACCCACAGGACGCGGGGCGAGGCCTGGCTGGTGACTTTTTCCAGCGAGATGTTGCGCACGACCGGCTGGTGGGTGCCCTTGGCGCCCTCCTCGTAGAGGAAATCGACGGTCAGGATCGCCTCGGCGACGCGGCCGATTTCGACGTTTCGCATGAACACGTTTTCGATGATGCCGCCGCGCTGGGCGTTGGATTTGAAACGCAGCACGCGATCGAGATTCGGACTGTCCATGCGGCAGTTTTCGATGAAGAAATTCCGGCAGTTGCCGGAGACCTCGCTGCCCACCACCACGCCGCCATGGCCGTCCTTCATGGTGCAGCCGCGGATGATGAAATTTTCCGAGGCCACGCCGACGCGGCGGCCGTCGTTGTTGCGTCCGGACTTGATGGCGATGCAATCGTCGCCCGTGTCGAAGATGCAGTTTTCGATCAGCACATCGCGGCACGAATCGGGATCGCAGCCATCGTTGTTGGGGCCATGGGAGGAGATGATGACGCCGCGCACGGTGACGTTGGTGCAGAGCAGGGGATGGATTTCCCACATGGGCGAGCGGGTGATCGTGACGCCCTCGATCAACACGTTGCGGCAACGGTTGGGCTGGATGAAATTGGGGCGGAGAAAATGGCCGGCGCCGAAGACACGCTCCGCGACGGGCACGTCGTGTTCGCCGAATTCCGTCAACCGGCGGATGCTGGCCGAGGCCTTCGGGGGATTGGAGCCGAGCTTGGTCCAGCCCCACCAGTTTTCGAGGGTGGCCGAACCGTCGAGGGTGCCCGGGCCGGTCACGGCAATGTTCTCCTGCTCGTAAGCGTAGATCAGGGGCGAGTAGTTCATACACTCAGTGCCCTCGAAACGCGTGACGACCACCGGCAGGTAGCTCGCCGGATCGGGGCTGAACCGGAGCGTGGCGCCAGCGGTGACGTGAAGGTTGACATTGCTTTTCAGGTGGACGGCGCCGGTGAGAAACACGCCGGCCGGCACGACGACCCGGCCGCCGCCCGCGGCGTGGCACGCCTCGATCGCCTGGCGGATGGCCGCGGTGCAGTCGGTCGCGCCGCCCGCGACGGCGCCGTACGCCGTGATGGGAAAATCGCGCGCGGGAAACTCGGGCGCCTTGATGCGGGCCAGGATCGCCGGCACATCGTCCCAGCCGGTGGCCATGGTGACCGCCCGGGCCGCGGGGGCCGTGGTCAGCAGGCGCTCGACCTCGATGCCCGCGAGAATGAAGGGGCCGGTGCCCTTGGGGTCGTTGTCGACGACGGGCTCGGCCATGTAGTATTCGAAGCTGCCGTCGCGCGGACGGCCCGCCGAGGTGGTGTAGCCGAGTCCGGCGCTCTGGCAAATTTGGGTGAAGCGGATGGTGCCGTCGGGATTGGTCTTGGTGAGCGTGTGGATGAGGCCGGCGTAACCCTTGAGGATGGCGGCCTCGTATTTTTCGCGCGGCAGGTAACCCCGGTTGACGCCCTTGGCCAGGGTATAGACGAACATCGCGGAACCGGAGCCCTCGAGGTAATTGCCCGGGCGGGTGCCGAGATTGGGAATCTGCCACCAGACTCCGGTGGCGGGATTCTGCCATCGGACCACGCCGTCGGAGAGGCGCTTGAGGATGTTCACGATCTCGTCGATCTCCGGCTGGCTGACCGGCAGATAGTCGAGCGAGTCGACGATGGCCATGCCGTACCAGCCGATGGCGCGGCTCCAGAAATTGGGCGAGCAGCCGGTCTGGGGATTGGCCCAGCTCTGGGCGTGCGCCTCGTCCCACGCGTGCCAGTAAAGGCCGGTGGCGGCGTCGTAAGCGTGGCGGTCCATGACGACGATCTGCCTGGCCACGTCGTCGGAAAGGGAGCGCTCGTTAAAGAGAACGGCGTATTGGGCGAGGAAGGGCGAGGCCATGTAAAGGCCATCGAGCCACATCTGGTTTGGATATCTTTGCTTGTGCCAGAAACCGCCCTCACTGGTGCGGGGCTGGTGGGCCATCTGGTCGCGGAGGGTGCGTACGAGCGTGGTGTAGGCGGCGTTTTTCTCGCCACGGGCCAGGGCAGCCAGGAGGACTTTGCCCGGCGGGATGTTGTCGATATTGTAGTCCGCCTCCTTGTAACCCGGGATCGTTCCGTCGGCTTTGACATGGGAGGCGACGGCGCGGGTGCCGAATTGGGTGTAGACATCGTTGCCGGTGCACTCGCCGAGGCGGACCAGCGCGAGGGCAAGCACGCCGGGCGAGTAATCCCAATGGGCCCGAGGGTTGGAACCGCCGGCCTCCAGGGAGGTGCCGAGGCGCTTCATCTCGGACTTGGCGAGGCGCTCGGACCATTGGAGGGGCGTGGCCCCGTCGAACATAACGGCCGTGTCGGCTGCGTGGATCGGAGCGAAGGCGCAGAAGGCACCGAGCAGCGCGAGCGCTGCGGCGGAACGGGGGAAAAGGCGGAGCAATTTCATGGCGAAAGGAGTTTGTCGGGCTTAGGATAAAAGTTCGGAAAGAGCTCGAGATTTCGTCGCGAGGCAATCCGCCCCGACCGACAAACTCCTAAAACCGCCGCGAGGCGGCGGAAAATCGAAGGGAAAAACCGGTTTTTGCAGCGCGGAGCGCTGCCTAAGGAGCCTGGCGAGGCAGATTCCCGCCATCGCAACAAATATCCCAGCTGAAGATACGATATTCATTAGTAAGTCCGACAGGCTCCTAGTGCGACCCGCCGCCCGGGCGCGGCCAGCCCAGTCTGGGCGAAAAGGAAGACAGAGCAGTTCGCGGGACGCGAAACTCATGGAGGAATCGGTGGTATGGGCGTGAAGATCTGGACGGGGAAGGAAACCGGGGGGCGGGAAACTTGGACGGGACGGGGTCGTTGTTCAACAAAAAAGGACACGTGTCCGTGAATTGGGGCGAAGCGCCCGGTTTGGTGCCGTGCAGTTTCCCGCCGCGACCTGGGCGCGCGGCAGTGGCGCAGAGGAGGCAAGGAGCGCTGCCCCGAACAGCGGATTTGCCCGCCTGAGGCAGGAACATTGGGAGCGTGGCTGACGACGAGTGCCAGTACGTCCTATTTTTAACCTTATCCCTCGAAAAAGCCCTGGCTGGAGGCGGCGACGATGCCCGGCGTTAAACCGAGAACCGCCTAAGTTCGAAAGGCTTGAACATACGAGCGACTTGATTTTGCTTGGTCCATGTGACCCTCAACGCGAAGATCATATTGGGAGGAGTATTCATCGTAGCGTTAATAGTCGCTGTAGTGTTACCAGGAACTTGTTGGGTGTCAGGCTTTGTTCTAAATGTGGCTGCTGGTGTGTTCGGGACATTCCTTACGGTGACCTTTATTGACAGCGTTCTTCGTAAACAGGAGGAGGAGCGCCAAA
>DATJPQ010000033.1:0-21432 GCA_035506315.1 Opitutaceae bacterium | reverse complement strand
TGCTGGCACAGAGTTAGCCACTGCTTCCTCTCCGGGTTAAGTCAGGCTTTGAACTATTAGCTCAAAGCGTTTCTTCCCCGGTGACAGAGGTTTACAATCCGAAGACCTTCATCCCTCACGCGGCGTCGCACCATCAGGCTTGCGCCCATTGTGAATGATTCGAAACTGCTGCCACCCGTAGGTGTCTGGACCGTGTCTCAGTTCCAGTGTGGCTGGTCATCCTCTCAGACCAGCTACCCGTCTTAGCCTTGGTGAGCCGTTACCTCGCCAACTAGCTGATAGGCCGCGAACTCCTCTCAAAGCGTCAGGCCTTGCGGTCCCTGACTTTAGTATGCATCCCATGCAGGATTCAACCACATGCGGTATTAATTCGCCTTTCGACGAGCTATTCCACACTTCGAGGTAGATTGTTCACGTGTTACGCACCCGTCCGCCACTGACTTTCAGTTCGGTTGCCCGACCTGAAAGCCCGTTCGACTTGCATGTCTTAACCACGCCGCCAGCGTTCATTCTGAGCCAGGATCAAACTCTCCGAAAAGAGAGTCTGAATCCTAGTGATTCATGACTACTAACTGTGCTACCGACTGACGTCGGTAGCGCTTTCTTGAATTTCTTGATTGGGGGTCCCAATCAATCGCACAAAGTAAATTTCAAAGAGCCTTCCTTATGGGAAAGGGGTTCGAAAAAGAACCGATCAGACATCTTCGTCAACACATTTTCCGAAGAATTATTTCACAGGCTGTGTGGAGAAGGAACCCGGTCTTTTTTCGCCGCTTCGTGGTTCGTCGGCCGGCCGCTCTGGCCGCCGCGATGGCGAAGGGAGGCGGGAACATGTGACCCGCCGCCAGCGGCACAAGACTTTTCTGCGCGATATTTCTCACCGAATCGTTACACCCTTCCCAACAAACACTTAAACAAGTAGTCTCCGGGGGCTTTTACGGCTCGCCACCCGGCGATGCGCCCTCGTTCGCGCGACCAAACGCCTCTATATCCATTCCGGGGATACAGCGGCTTTGGGCCGTGCCTCCACCACGCCGGCTTCGCGGGCCGCATGGTCGCGCAGGGATTCGCACCGACCCTGGGCCATGTCCGGTTGAGGGTACGGCCGCTTTTCGCGGTCTCCTCAGTTCGCCGCCAGACCACGCGGACCGGGATGGGCCGCCTGGGCCCACCTCATCTGGGCACACCCGCCGCCGGCACCTCTTCGCGCGCCAGGAGACCGGTACCGGGTGACGAAAAATGAACGTTGGCTTCAGGCATGGCGCACCCTTCCAACTGACCTTACCATCATCCAAGGGGCTTTCTCATTTTGGCTGATCGGTGACTGTTTCTTCGAAAACTCCCGCATCCCTTGCAGACCATACTTGGAGCCTTGGGGCCTCACCGGGGGGCGCATTCAATTTCACGATCTGTAGTGCTCTCCAATCTAGTCATAGGAGCTATAAGCTGATTTGCGCAGCAGATTGCGAAGCGACCGCCCAACCGCGAAATTTATGAAGGAAATCAGGACGCGAATGCTTCGCATTCCATCGGCTTTGAGGCTTCAAAGTGGAGCCTGAATGGCAAAAAAGCGAATTTGGGCAAAAACCGCATAAATTCGCCTAAAAACGGGCTAAAATGCCTTAAAATTGGGCCAAAATCGCCCAAATTCTGCTATTTTCACATGAGTCCGTTTCGGGTGATTAAATAAATATGGCGAACCTAAGTTTCGCCGTTTTTAGCCAGAATTGTGGCCATTTGTAGGCAAAAATCGGAGATTGCCATATCTGGAACTTTAATTTTGAACGCAATGCTTCAAAAGCCGACTAACCCCATCGCCGACCACCTCAACCAAGGCCAAGCTTGGACTTAAAACAGATTAAGCAAATCATAGATTTGATGAAGCGTTCCGAGCTGACCGAATTTGCGGTCGAAGAGGAAGGCTTTAAGCTGAAAATCCGACGCGGGACTAATGGTCTGCCGGTCGTTTCTTCGACGCGGGGTTCCAATCCACCCTTTGCCCAAACAACCGAACTAGGCGGACAAGCTCTGCAAGCCGCTCCCGTAACCACCGCTGGTACAACGCCCAGCGCGGCCGGAGCATCTTCGGCGCCAACCGAAGAGGAGCCCGGAATCTCCTACGTCAAATCGCCGATGGTCGGAACTTTCTATCGATCACCCTCACCAGAAAGCAAGGCGTTCGTCGATGTCGGATCGAAAGTTGTCGAAAATACCGTTGTGTGCATCGTTGAAGCGATGAAGATTATGAATGAGATTCAAGCGGAAACCAAGGGTTCCGTTGTAGAAGTTCTCGTCGAAAACGGCCAGCCGGTTGAATATGGCCAGCGCCTTTTTAAGGTCAAACAAGGCTGAGCCCAAACAGGTCGAAATTAAACCACTAATCCGCAATTGGTAGCACATGTCTGCGAGACGTGAATGGGTGCTGACCGTTGTGCATTAGTGGTTTCTCCATTTTATGATTCAAAAGATCCTCATCGCCAATCGCGGTGAAATCGCCCTGCGCATTGTTCGCGCTTGTCGCGAGCTGGGTATCAAGACTCTTGCCGTTTACTCCGAAGCCGACGTCCAGTCACTGCACGTACAGCTTGCCGACGAGGCAATCTGCATTGGAGGCTCTCGCAGCGCCGATAGCTACTTGCGCGCCGATAGGGTCATCGCCGCCGCCGAAATCGCCGATGCCGACGCCATCCACCCTGGCTATGGTTTTCTTTCTGAAAACGCCAAGTTTGCCGAACAGTGCAAGTCTTGTAATATCAAATTCATAGGTCCTACCGCACACGCGATCAGTCAGATGGGAGACAAAGCCATCGCCAAGGACACCGTGCGCAAAGCCGGTGTGCCGATCGTGCCTGGCAGCGACGGCCCAATCGATTCCGAAGCAGAGGCGACCAAGGTTGCCCGAAAAATCGGCTATCCGGTGATCATCAAAGCTGTGGCTGGCGGGGGCGGAAAAGGCATGCGCATCGCGCACAACGACATGTCCTTTGCCAAAGAGTATCATGTGGCGCGGTCGGAAGCGGAAAAGGCGTTCGGTAACGGTCAAGTTTACCTGGAAAAATATATCGAGCGTCCTCGTCACATTGAATTCCAGATCCTGGCCGACAGCCACGGTCATGTCGTGCATCTCGGTGAGCGCGATTGTTCGATCCAACGACGCCACCAGAAACTCATCGAAGAAAGCCCGTCGCCCTTCCTGACCGCCTCGCTCCGCAAGGTCATGGGCAAGGCCGCCGTGAAAGCGGCCGAAGCGGTCGAGTACGAAAATGCCGGGACCATCGAATTCCTCGTCGATCCCAAGGGCCGATTCTACTTCATCGAGATGAACACCCGCATCCAGGTGGAGCATGCGGTGACGGAAGAGGTGACCGGCATCGATCTGATCAAACAGCAAATCCGCATCGCCAACGGGGAGAAGCTCGACTTCGACCAAAGCGACATCACCTGGACCAAGCATGCGATCGAGTGCCGTATCAACGCCGAGGATCCTTCGCGCAATTTCACTCCTTCACCCGGCATCATCGGTCTCTACTACGCTCCCGGCGGACACGGCGTGCGCGTCGACTCCCACGTCTACAGCGGCTACACCATCCCGCCCTACTACGATTCGATGATCGGCAAGCTGATTTGCTACGGCACCACGCGCAAGACCGCCCTCGAGCGAACCTACCGGGCGCTGAGCGAATATCTCATCCGTGGCGTGAAGACCACCATTCCGTTGCACAAGGCGATCATGAGCGATCCGACTTTCATCGAAGGAAAAGCCACCACCGCTTACCTCGATGAGTTCATGAGCCGGACCCCGTCAGATCTGTTCGCCTAGGGCGTGTGCCATTGAACCATAGCCGCAGGTGTCTGGCCCGGCGTCTCCCGCGCCGGAAGCGGCGCGGTTACATTCTGAGCGCCGCTGCCGCGAAATTTATATAAAAAACGCCTACCGGCCCCGTTCAGGTAGATATTTCGCACGAGAATTTCTCACGCGTCTTGCAAGTTTCTCCCAAAAGGCACAACTGTCGGAGGTATGCCGATTACGGAGTATTCCAACAAGCCCGATGACCAACCAGAACTCGGAGTCATCAAAATCAATCATACGGTGATTGCGGGCATTGTGCGCCTGGCAGCGCTCGAAGTGAAAGGCGTTGGCGGAGTTGGCGGCGGATTGGTGGACGGCATCAGCGAGCTGTTCAGCAAGCGCGAGGCTGACTCCCGGGGGGTAAAGATCATCGAAAACTCCGACGGCAGCTACGCCATCGAAATCCGCCTTGTCGTACTTTTCGGCGCCGAAATCGGCCGAACGTCCTACGATGTCCAGGTCGCCGTGCGCAAACAAGTGATGGCTATGACCGGCAAAGAGGTTTCCAAGGTGGATGTGATCATCGAGGGAGTCCGCCTGCCGGCTGCCGCGGGAGCGGGCGGCCAAGGCGACAAAGCTGATGAACTCTGGCCCGAGATTCCGGCCACCGATTGATGACATTCCCGGCTTTCGAGTTCGAATTCTATTCTGCGACTCAGGCGGTCATCCTGTGGTTCGGCCTGGCGCTGCTCGCCATTCTCATTCTGTTGCGCCAACCCAAGACACTCTTGTTGGCGCGCACCCAGCAAGGTCGCCTGCGCATCTCCCGCCATGCGCTCCATCGCTTGTTGGAGACGTGCTGCGAACAGGTGGGGGGCGTCGCCTCTGCCCGCGCCTTTGTGAAACGACGCCGGGGCAAGTTTTGCACCGAGCTCCGCCTGAAAGTGCGCCCCAATGCCAAGCTCGATGCCATCCAGGGCTATCTCACACAGGAAATCGTCAGCACCTATCGCGACAATCTCGGCATCAAGGAAGTCGGCCCCGTGGAAATCGAGGTGGTCGGAGTCATTGCGGCCAGCAAAGCGTTCTCCGACGACTAGGAGTTTGTCGGGCTTTGGATAAAAGCGCGGAAAGAGCTCGAGATTTCGTCGCGAGGCAATCCACCCCGACCGACAAACTCCTTAAACCGCCGCGAAGCGGCGGTAAATCGGAACAGAAATCCGGTTTTCGCAGCGCGGAGCGCTGCCTTCAGCCCGCATCTCCGGCGAACGACTGTCAATGATGCGACCGCCTGGTCAACGCGCGGTCACAGCAGCGGCAAAAACTGTGAAATATGCGGGCTGGGACGGACCATTTGCAGATCGCACCACTCGCCAAGCACGCGCGAGGTCAGGCTCCAGCCGGGCGCGGCCGCCGCAAACGTCGACCGCACGGTGTTGCCTTCGGCGGCGAGGATCCCACTCAGCACGAGGGTACCTCCGGGGGCCACCGCGCCGATCAGCTCGGGGGCGAAACGCTGCAGCACATCGGCCTGAATATTGACCAGCACGAGGTCGGCCTGCCGTCCGGCCAGACCAGTGACGAGGTCGCCCGCGAAAAATCGCACGCGGCCGGTGAGTTGGTTGAGCGCGGCGTTTTGCCCGCTCACGCGCACCGCCTCGGAATCGTGATCGAAACCGACGATGTCGCGAAATCCCAGCAAGGCCGCCGAAAGGGCGAGGATGCCCGAACCGCAACCGGCGTCGATCACCCGGAGCTCGTTTCCGCGCCGGCCTTCCGCCTCCGGTTTTTCCGCAAAGGCGACAAGCCGTTCACAACACAGTCGCGTCGATTCGTGATTGCCCGTGCCGAAGGCCAGCCCTGGATCGAGCCATAAGACGACTTCGCCCGGCGGCACCCGATACGTGGTGCGTTCCCACTCCGGCACCCAATGCAGACGGCCGAAGTGCCAGGCCTTGAAATGCGCCTTGTAACTCTCTTTCCAATCTTGGTCGCCCAGCGGGTGCACCGCCGGAACGTCGAGCACGGACACCGCCGCCGCCTCCAGGCGCGGCCTGAGCTCCGCCCAACTGGCCCGGGCCTCCATCTCGCCGGCAAACACTCCGAGCAACCAGGCCCGCGGCGTGATCACTTCTTCGTAGATGCTCCATCCCTCGCAGCCGGTTTCGAGCAGAACATTGTCCGCCGCTTCAACCGCTGAGGGTGCGATCCCGGCTTTGATTTCGACCAAATTCATGCGGCGCAAGTTCGCGAGCGCAACGCCCCGGCGCAATCGCATTATACCAATCGCCCCAAGCTGCTGGGCTATGCTGCATTGGCGGAGCGCGTTGACCCCAACGCACCTGAACCGCGTGGGCTTGCCCGCCGTGGCGGGGTCAAGCGGTTCAACCTATTGCGGCGCGGATGTCGCATGGTACCAAAGCTCAGGGAGAGTAGTATAACCGGGTTCCACTCGGTAGTGAGGCCTGACAACAAAAAAGCCGCTGTGGCACAGCGGCTTTGGAAAATGGAGCGGGCGAGGCGGTTCGAACGCCCGACGTCCACCTTGGCAAGGTGGTGCTCTACCAACTGAGCTACGCCCGCAAAAAGGATGGGTAGGAGTAGAACTTCGCCGCCATGGGTCAACAGCTATTTTTTTCCGGTGGAAGATCGGGGCTTCCCGGGCACAAAGCGCGTAATTTTGCGCTCAGCCACGCGGTTCGGACTCCGTCAGCGTGATCCGGTCGCCGGATTCGCCGGTCGGGGGAGGTCGTTTCAGGCTGCCGTGACTGGAGCGATGCCGTTTTCCACCCTCACTGTAATAGGCGTAGTTGTGCGTGTAGTAACCGTAGTCCTCGCCGCCGCCGGCGGGCACTTGGGTTAGGACCACGCCGAGCAATTTCGTATTCAGCCCCGCAATGATCTGTTGGGCCCGCAGCACCATGCTCTGGGGATTGCGGCGATGCTGGATGAGGAGCACCACCCCGTCGACCACGCTCGCGAGCACGGTGGTGTCGCTCACTCCGATGATCGGCGGCGAATCGAAGATGATCTTGTCGTAGCGGCCACGCAGCCCGGCGATCAGCTCCCGAAGGCGGTCGCCATGGATGAGCCCGAGGGTGACGCCTTCGGTCGCGCCGCTCGGGATGAAATCGAGCCGGGGCGCGATTTCTTTTTGCAGCACGGCGTCGAGCGATTGGCGGCCGAGGAGCAGTTCGACGAGGCCGGGCTCCTTCGGCCGCGCCGCGAGCCGGTGCTGGGCGGGACGGCGGACATCGGAATCGATGAGCACCACCCGCTCGCCCGCCGCGCCCATCAGACGCGCCAGATGATGCAGCGTGGTCGACTTGCCCTCGCCGGGACCGGCGGAGCAGAGCATGAACACGCCGGCCTGGCCGGGCTTGAGCGTGAGGTTCAGGTTGGTGTGCAGCACCCGGAACGGTTCGGCATCGGCCGGGTTCTCCTGCACGTCGTGCAGGGGCTCGCGGGCAAAGGGGATCACCCCGAGCACCGGCAGCTTGAGGCGCGTTTCCACATCGGCGATGGTGCGGAAGCTGGTGTCGAAATATTCCAGCAGCACGGCCAGGCCCACGCCCAGGACCGAGCCGAGGAAGAGCGCCGCCATGAGGTTGAGGGCGAAACTGGGCTTGCTCGGGCGGCGCGCCGGCTCGGCGGAGTTGAGAATCTCGATGGTCTTTTTCGGCACCTGGAAATCGATCTCGCGCTGCCGGAGCGTGAGTTTGAGCGTGCTAAGCAGCCGCGTCTCGTCGTCGAGTTTTTGCGCGGCTTCCTCGAAGGGGCGCAGGCGTTCGCGCGCCGAGAGGATCTGGTCGACCTTGGCCTGCGCGAGCTGGTTTTCCAGCGCCGTCACGCGCGCCTCGGCCTCCTTGTAGGAATTCTCGAGGGCGGCCAGGTAGCCGCCGAGCATCGCGTCGAGTTGCTCCCGTTTTTTCGCCCGGCCCTCCAATGCCGCCACGAGCTCCGGATGCGCCTCGCCAAGCCGGGATTTCAGGCGGGTGACGTCCTGATCGGCCGCGAGGTAGGCTTGCAGCAGATTCTGGATGTTCTGGTCCTGGATCAGCTCGGAGTTGACCAGGTTGATCCGGTCCGCGGGCGGGATGCTTTTGAACCGTTCCCAGCGGGTCTTGCGGCCGATGGCGTCGACCCGCAACGCGATGAGCGAGGTCTGCATCTGCCGCAACGTCTCGATTTCCATGTCGCTGTAGCGGGCATTGAGATCGACGCCGGAGATGTTGAGATCCTTGCGCAATTTCTCGACGCCGTCGCGCTGGGCCGTGACCACGCGCTCCTGCGCCTCGAGTTCGCGGCGGAGCTGCGCCAGCCCCTCGCGCTGCTCGGACGTGGCGAGCGTCACGCGATCCTCGGCATAGACGCGCGCGATTTCATTGGCGATGGCGGCGGCGAGGGTGCCGTCCAGGGCGTACACGTTGATCTCGATGATCGACGAGCTGCGCTGCGACTCGACGCGCAGCATATCCTTGAGCAAACGCTGGAAGGTGATCGCGGTCGGCAGTGCCGCCCCGGCCCCGAGCTCGGCCCCGAACCGCTCGTTGAGGCCCAGATTGGCGATGACGGGATAGAGGATTTTCTCGGACTGCAGGATGCGAAACTGGTCCTGCAGAAAATAGGGATCGTAGTAGGAACTGCTCTGCGCCTGGAAGAGTTTCACCTCGCCCTCGGGTTTCTCCACGCGGATTTTGGTCGTGGCGAGGTACCATTTCGGCAATAGCGCCGTGACGACCAGCGTGGTCAGCACGACCAGGGACAGGACGAGCAGCACGAGCGCCTTGCGGAGCCGCAGGATTTGCAGGAAGTCGGCGAGCGAGGCGCTTTCCTTGCTGGCGATGAGGGCAGCCATGAATGTGCGGCAAGCGAACGGCGCACCGCCGGGCGCGGCAAGGAATTTCCGGCCGGCGGCGGCCGAGGACGCGTTTTCAAGTTCAGCCATGCCTGCGCTGGAGACGCAGCGGGTTTGGCGCAAGGCGGGCTGGCGGATGCTGGGCTGAAGCCCCGCTCCGCCAGCACAACGCCGCGCGAAACCTGCTCCGTCCCAGCCCTTCGGGTGGCGGCTTAACCAGGCTGGCCCGGCGTTGTGCCGAGGAGGATGGGCCTCGGCCCACCTCTCCTCGGCCCGCCTTGGGCGAGCCTGGTTCTGCCGCCACGCAGGTATGGCCGAATTTGAAAACCCGCCCTCAGAACGCGTAGGCCGCGCTCACGCCCATCCGGCCGCGGCCCATCTCGCGCGCGGCCACGTCGGAAGTCACGCGGTCGTAGTCGTAGGTGGCCGAGAGGGTCCAGTTCTTGGTGGGCAAATAGCTGAGCGCGGCCCCGAAACGCAGGGTCGTCTCGTTCGCATTGTTAATGCCGCGCCGCCCCTGCAGGACGGACGGTTCGTAGTCGACCGATCCCGAGGCGACGATCAGCGGCGTGAGGGCATGCTGCAGATTGAGGAAAAATCGGTTCACCTTGGTGTCGGTATAGTTTGCGACATCGGAGGATTCATCCAGGGTGTAGGCATAGCCGGCGGTGAGGAACGACTGCTGGGCATAATCGTACTTCAAGCTGAGCTCCGCCGACGGCGCAGTCTGGCTGCGCTCACCGTCGCGGTGCCGCCACTCAACACCGAGTCGTGCGCTGGCGGTCAGTTTTTCGGCCGCTTTATAGTCAACGCCACCCAGCAGAAAGTTGGAGGTCTTGTCCTTGTTGGCGCCAGCGCTGCGGTAATCGATCGTTTCGTAGCGATACTCGGCCACCCCCTTGGTTTCCGGCAACACGTCATAACTGCCGGCGAAGCCATAGAGATTTTCCGTACGATCGAGGCTTTGGCCGAGGGTGGCATTGTCGAAGCGATACACGGTCGAGCGCATTTTCACCGTCGTGCCGGTCTTTGCCGTGACTTTGGTCGAATAACTTGCATCGAACTGATTGCGCTGAAAGGACTGGTCGGTGTTGAGCAGCGTCGGGTTGGAACCCGCCACGCCGGGCAGCAGCGATTCGGGGTTCTTCGAAATTTGGAAGTAATCCATGAGGTCGAGGGTGGTGGTCGGCGAAAACGCGTGGGCCACGCGACCGAGCACTTCATGGCTGAAGAGCGATTGGCTGCCGGGCCGGTCCGTGAAATAATCGAGCGTGGGTTGATACGAGGCGGTGACAAACGTCTGGTCGGTCACCGACGCATTGAAGGCGATCTTGGGTGACGCGCTGTAAACCTCGCTGCTGATCTCTTTGCTCGGCGCGCCGAAAATATTGGAATCGTGCACGGCGCTGGTCCGCAGCGAAACGCTCCAGGCCTTGCCCTGCTCCTGCTCCGGGATGGGCGCATAGCCGGCCCATAGCGGCAGATAAAGCATCAGTCCGCTCAGCAGCGAAAGGCGCGCGTAGTTCATAGGGAAAAAGCTGGCTCTCTTTTGCAAACGCTAGGCGGAAAGCTTTCGCCGTAGCAATTACTTTCCCCGGAGCGGGGGCAGGGCCGGATCGACCAGCACATACAGATTGTCCCACAGTTTCTGTGGCGCCCGCAGCGGGAACTCCGGCGGCAGCCGGCCCGTGAACAGGCCGGCGTAGATCTGGCCCCATTCGCCGAAACGCGACGGACCCGCCTGGAGCGTTCCGGGCAGGACCGGTCGCGCCGAGAGTTCCGAGAAAAACGGCCGGTCGAGCGTGCGCGGGGTCAACAGCAGCTCGGCGATCGGTTGCTCGACGGTGATCGCGTAGAAATCGCGCAAACGCGGCGGCTGGGCCCAGGCCCGCGTGCTGCCATACCAGGCCAGCCCGGCCGGGATGTCGGCCATCAAGCCGTAGCGACCGGGTACGCCCCGTAGTTCCAGATTCTGCCGCAACCCGATCAACAGCGTCGGATAGTACGGTGGGTACTGGAAATGTACGCGCCGCGGCTCCAACGCATCATGGGCGAGCGGCAACGCCTGCACGGCCAGCAAGGTTGCGCCCGCGAGGAGCGGCCAGGTTGCCACTGGCGGGCTGCTTTCGACCAGCACGTAGAAAAAGCCCGCGCCGAAAATCATCACCAGGGGCACGAGATAAACGGCCGGCTGACGCTCGCTCTCGCCCGAGTTGCAACAGGCCTGCGCGACCAGCAGCACGGCAAACGCGACCACGAAAAGCCAGCGCAGGCGGTTGGCCGTCCGCGAGCGAAAGCCGTAGAGCGCACCCGCGACGAAAAACGCGGTGAGAAACATGCCTCCACCCGCCCAGAGGCGCGATTTCAGCGTCTCCTGCAGCGCCGTGAGCGCCTTGTTGCCGAGCTTGTTCAGGCTGAGCGGCGGCGCCTCGGCGGACAACGTGGCGCGCAGCGTCGCGGGTTCGGCCGTCGGATCACCCGCCTTGAGGGCAATATTGTAGGCGGCGAGCGCCACCGGATTCCCGGCGAGCCGCGTGTTGCGCACGAGCCAGGGAGCGGTGAGCGCCACCGCGCCAGCCGCCATCGCGAGGAGCGCGACGATCCGCGCACGGCCCGCAAAACGTCCGGCGGCATAACCGAGCGCCACCAGCAGAAGCGCGCCCGCCGAATATTCCGTCAGAAACAACAATCCACATACCGCTCCGAGCGCGGCGAGCCAGCCGGTTGAGGCATGTCCGGTGTCGTCCGTCGCTGCCTCGATGTGCTGCCAGATTTGAAATGCGGCCAGCACCAGCACCATCAGCAACACGGTGCCATTGACGGCCACCGTCTGCTGCCACACCGCCACCGAGACCAGCAGCGCCAGGGCGGCCAGCCCGCCCACCCGGGGCGCAAAGAGCCGCCGGCCCAGATCGTAAGTCTGCCAGGCGGCCAGCCACAGCAACGCCAGATTGAGCCCGAGCAGAAAATAATCGCCGCCAAATCCATCCGGCGGCGCGGGCGCTGTCGCAAAAAGCCGCTCGCGCAACGTGGCCGGCAGCAGGCGCAACCCGGCGGCGATCGTGAGTGAATAAAGCGGCGCATGATGGAGCTCCGGATAAGGCCGTTGGGGATCGAAGCGCACGCCCTGCGCCTGCATGAACGCCATGGTCTGAGGATAATTGACCAGCGTGGTGAAACCCTCGCCGCGCGCGAGCTGGCGGCCGACATCGGCCTGCACGAGCGTGCTTTCGCTCACCGGCCCGTGAAACTGCTTCCACACCACGAAGAGCGAGAACACGAGGATGCCGGCCAGCAGCGCCGCGCGCCAGATCCAGCGCGCGCCGGCGCCTTCTTCGATCCAGTGGATCAATTCCTGGGCGTTGCGGGGACGGGGCATGACAGAAAGAAAATTCCAAACGCCAAAGGCCAAACGCCAAACCAACTCCGGAACCCGCCTGATTTGGACCTTAGCGGTTGCACCGAGTCGAAAAGATGAAGGCGGAAAATTCTCACGCTTCCGTCATTTGTCCGTCACGTCCAGTTCCGGCCACTGGGCGATCTTGCGGTGCAGCGTGCGGCGGCTCACGCCCATCAGCTCGGCGGCCTTCGTCCGGTTGCCCCGCGCCTTGATGAGCGCCTCGCGCAACAGGCGTTTCTCGTTTTCCTCGACGGACAACGAGCTGGGAGCCGCCGGGGCGGTGGCCCGCTGATCAGGGGCCAGGTCAACGACCTGGCCTACCGGCGCCGCGCCGCGGAATTTGGGCTCGAGGTCGTACTCGGTGAGCTTGCCGCCGCGGTGCAGCACGACCGCGTTCTCGGCAAAATTGCGCAGCTCGCGGATGTTGCCCGGCCACGCATAGGCCTGGAGCGTGCGGATCGCGCCAGGCTCGAGCGCAAGCGGCGGCAGGCCGTTCTCCTCGGCGAAGAGCTGGAGAAAATGCGTCAACAGCAGCGGCACATCCTCGGCGCGTTCCCGTAGCGGCGGCATCGCGATGCGCACGACGTTGAGCCGGAAAAAGAGGTCCTCGCGGAATTTCCCCGCGTGCACCAGCTGCTCGAGGTTGCGGTTGGTCGCCGCGACCAGACGCACGTCGAGGTCGAGCGGCTTGTTGCCCCCCACCCGTTCGATGGACTTGGTCTCGAGGAACCGCAGCAGCTTCACCTGCGTGGAGGCGGAAATTTCGCCGATCTCGTCGAGAAACAGCGTGCCGCCGTCGGCCGACTCGAAGCGGCCCACCCGTTTCTCGACCGCGCTGGTGAACGCGCCGCGCTCGTGGCCGAAGAGCTCGCTCTCGAGCAGGCCTTCCGAGAGCGAGGCACAATGCACCGCGACAAACGGCGCGCGCGCCCGCGGGCTCACCTGGTGGATCGCCTGGGCGATGAGTTCCTTGCCCGTGCCCGTTTCGCCCTCGATGAGGATCGTGGCCTTCGACGGCGCCACCAGCCGCACGCGGTCGATCACGTCCTTCAGCTGCTGCGAATGGCCGATGATCTGCTCGAAGCTGAATTTCTCGTCGAGCCGCTCGTGGAGCTGCTTCACCTCGACCTCGAGCGTCTTGCTCTTGAGCGCGCGCTGGATGAGGAGCTCGAGGCGTTCGATGTTGACGGGCTTGGTGAGAAAATCGACCGCGCCGCGCTTCATCGCCTCCACGGCGGATTCGACGTTGCCATAGGCGGTCATCATGATGACGGCGGGCCGGCCGGGCAGGGCGAGCGCCTTGTCGATGATCTTGAGGCCCGACTTGCCCGGCATGCGCAGGTCGGTGACGATCACGTCGTAGGGCTGCGCCCCCATGAGGTTGAACGCCTCGTCGGCACTGGCGGCCACCGACACGTCGTAACTCTCCGCGAGCGCCTGCTGGAGGCCTTCGCGTGTGTGCTTCTCGTCGTCGACGATCAAAACACTCGGGACCATGGGATGTCATTCACACGCCCTTCGCCCGGCCGGTCAAGCGCCGGGTGCAGAGGAGAAGGCGGGGGTCGGCCTCCTTCGCCAAGGCTTCGGCGGCCAGGGCGGTCCCGCCCTACATTTTGACGGCATCAGCCCGCTCAGCTCTGCAGCATGCGCACGCGACGGTCCTTGCGGGGGAACTGGAGCGTCACGATGGTGCCCACGCCTTCCTTGCTTTCGAGCCCCACCTGCCCGCCGTGCTCGCGCATGATCCGCTGCACGATCATCAGGCCGAGGCCGGTGCCGCCGGGCTTGGTCGTATGGTAGGGCTGGAAGAGTCGCACCAGGTCCTCGGGCTTGATGCCGCTGCCAGTGTCGCCGAAAAGCAGGTAGACATTGTCGTCGTCGGTGCGCGTCTTGATGCGCAGGCGGCCGCCGGGTTGCATCGCCTCCATCGCATTCTTCGCGATGTTGAAGAACACCTGTTTCAACTGGTTGCGGTCGGCCATTACCATCGGCAGATCGGCAGGGGTCTCCGCCTCGACCGCGAGGTCGCGGTCGGCGAACTCGCTCTGTTGGAACCGCAGCACCTCGTCGAGCACTTCGCCGAGGTTGGTCTCGGCCAGATCGGGCGGCTGCGGGCGGATGGCGTCGAGGAAATTGCTGATGATGCCATCGAGACGCTTTACCTCCTCCTGGCAGACGCCAATGGAGTCGGCGAGCGCGTCGGTGCTCTTGCCCGCCTTCAGTTTCTTCAGCTGGCGCGCGATGAGCTGGAGGTGGATGGTGAGCGCATTGAGCGGATTGCCGAGCTCGTGCGCCACGCCCGCGGCGAGCAGGAAAATGGACGACGTGCGTTCGTTCTCCAGCAGTTCCGCGGTGGTCGCCTTGTCGCGCGTGATGTCGTTGAGGATGACCGCAAATCGCGGCGGCGTGGCGCGGCCGGCGCCCCGGAACGGTACCATGTAGAGGCGCACCGTGCGCGGCTCGGGGTACGTGAGGGTGAACTCGCGCGCCACGACGGGCAGCGCGGCCGCCGCGCCATCGCCGCCGCCGAACGCAACTTCCAGCGACGGGCGCAGTCCGGGCACGAGGCGCCAGAGGGTTTCGCCGGCAAGCACGTTGTCGCCCAGCCCGATGAGCCGGTGGGCGGCGGCGTTGGCGTATTCGATCACGCCGTCGGCGTTGATCACGAGTACGCCTTCCTGCAGGGCGTTGAAGATGTCCTCGAACAGGCCGCGCTCGCGGGCCAGGCGCTGCACGAGGTTGGCGAGGTTGACCGAGTCGAGCGTGTCGAGGCGTCCGAGCACGCGGTCCAGCGAGGTGTGGCGTTTGGTGGCCATGGGGCGGGGAGTTTGTCGGGTTTGTGCTTAACGATCGGAAGATGCTCGGGGTACCGTCGCCACGCAATCCGCTGCGACCGACAAACTCCTTAAGTTCCGCTGACCGATCTCGTCACAGAGGCCACTGAGCACAAACATGAGGTCACAGAGGAAGACCTTGGGATCTGGTCCCGGAAAGTTTGGGTCTACCTGGCGGGCGAAACTCGCGATTGCATTTACTCCGATGCAACGCTCTGTGCCCCTCCTGCTTGCCTCTGTGACCTCTGTGTCAATCTGCGTATTCTGGATTAGTGCGTCGCGAGGCGGCGGAAAATCGAAGGAGAAATCCGGTTTTCGCAGCGCGGAGCGCTGCTTAAGGAGCCGGTCGAGGCAGATTCCCGCCATCCCAATGAAATTCCCCGAAGAAGATATGGTTTTCATCAGCACCTCCGACAGGCTCCTAGGATTCGGTCAAAAAGTCCATCTGCGCCGGGTCAACGCGTTTCGCGAGCAATTTGCGCAGGAACATCTCGCGGTGTTGCGGGCAGCGGCCGAGCCGCAACACCGCCTCGCGGTGCTCGTCGGTGCCATAGCCCTTGTGCTGCGCAAAGCCGTAGCCGGGAAACTGCCGGTCGAGGTCGTTCATCAGCCGGTCGCGCGTCACCTTCGCGATGATCGAAGCCATGGCGATGCACAGCGAGCGGCCGTCGCCGCGCACCACGCCGGTATGCGGATACGGGAAATGCTTCAGCGGCAGGCCGTCGATCAGGATGCGGCCGTTCACCGCCGGCTGGAATTGCATGCGTTCCTCCACGCTGGCGAACAGGTCCGGCTCCGTCTGCCGGGCGAATGCGCCCGGCGGGTAGATGCCCTCGAGGGCGCGCCGCATGGCGAGCTTGGTCGCACCCAGGATATTGTGGGTCTCGATCTCCTCGACGGAGGCACTGCCGTAGTTGGCGTGGATCTCGCCCTGCCCTTCGAGCGTCTCAAACTCAAACCACAGCGCCTCGCGTTCGGCCGGCGTGAGCTGCTTGGAGTCGTTGACCCGGCCGGAGCGGGTCACCGCCCAGCGGCCTTCGAGAAACGGCTGGTTCACGAGCACCGCCGCGGCCACGACCGGACCGGCCAGCGCGCCCCGACCGGCCTCATCGACGCCGATGAGGCAGTCGAAGCCGTAGACCTGCTTCAGATCGAAGCCGCGGAGTTGGCGGCGGACGGGCATCGGTCAGGCCCCGCCCCACTCGGTGCGGGCCTTCGGCTCCGGCAGGGGCAGTTCGTGGAGTTTGCCGGCGGCGGAGACAACCTCGTAGGCCGTGCGGAAATGCAGCTTGGCGAAGCCCCCGAGGGCACGCGCGCCGAATTTCTCGACGATTTCCGCGGCCTGCTTTTTCACCAGCGCGCCCGCGCCTTTCTGGAGTTTGCCGCCGAAGCGACGCGAAAGCTCGTGCATCTGCCGCACGTATTCGGCGCGGGCCACGATCGAGGCGGCCGCGACCACCGGATCTTCCTCGGCCCTGGTGCGCATCTTGAGTTCGAAATTCTTCACGCCTTTCTTCGCGAGCTCGCGCTGGGTGAGCGGCTGCGCGCTGAATTGGTCGAGCAAGCCGCGCGGCACCCAATGCTCCGTCAGCGCCTGCGCGCAGGCCGTGGCGTGCTGCCAGGCGAGGAGGCGGTTGAGGTTGGCGCCGGGCCGGCCCATCAGCTCGTTGTACTTCGGCATGCCGCAGAAGCAGGTTTTCGCCGTGGCGCCCATCGTTCCGCGGATGAGCTGGTCGAGCTTCATGATCTGCGAATCGACGATTTTCTTGGAATCACGCACGCCGGCCTTGATCCACGATTCGATGGCCGGCTTGTCGGCGATCACCGTGGCGGCGATCACCGGACCGAAGAAATCGCCCTTGCCGCTCTCGTCCAGGCCCGCGTGCGGCTCGAACCAGTCGGGATGCAGCACCTCGTCGTAGCCGAGCTTGGGCGCCTGCGTGATCTCAGACTCGAGCGTCATCGTGACGAACTCTTCGGTGCCTTTGCCGGCGACGACAACCTTGCCGCTGGTGTAGGCGGCGACATTGCAGTCGGGGCCCTTGAAGGCGAAACGCGTGTAGGGCACTTCGCACGGCATCCAGCCGCGCGCATGCAGGAGCGCACCCAGCTGGTCCATCTGGGCGTCGTCGAGCTTGATGGTGTAGGTGGTGATTTTCTTCGGAGCGTCGGAATCCGGGTCCTGCTTCTTGGGCATGGGATTAGATGGCCACAAGAAAGCACGAAAACCCACGAAAATAACAGCAGACTTTTATTTTCGGTGGTTTTGTGCGTTTTCGTGTTTCCCGTGGCCAAGATCGAATTCCAGGGTTTGCCGTCCACCCGCGCCGATTTTCAGCGTGCGCTGCTGGCGTGGTATCGCGCGAACCGCCGGCCGCTGCCGTGGCGCGAGTCGCCTTCGCTCTACAAGACCATCGTGAGCGAGTTCATGCTCCAGCAGACACAGGTGAAGACGGTGCTCCCCTACTTTGCACGCTGGCTGGAGGCATTGCCCGACTTCGCCGCGCTGGCCACCGCCCCGGAGGACCGCGTGCTCAAGCTCTGGGAAGGTCTCGGTTATTACTCCCGGGCGCGCAATCTCCACCGGCTGGCGAAAATACTGGCGGCGCTTCGCGTGCCGCCCCAAACACCCGCCGAGTGGCGCGAACTGCCGGGTGTGGGGCCCTACACTGCGGCGGCGATCACAAGCATCGCTTTCGGTGCGCCGGCGGCCGTCGTCGACGGCAACGTCGTGCGCATCCTCGCGCGCCTCATGGCCGATGGCACCGAATTCCGCGACTCGGCTACGGCGGCGAAAGCCTTCGCGCCACTGGCGGATACGTTGCTCAACCGTACCGCGCCCGGCGATCACAACCAGGCGATGATGGAGCTGGGTGCCACGATCTGCGTCCGCCCAACACCGCGCTGCACTGTCTGCCCCGTTTCCTGGTTCTGTGCCGCCCGTCATGCGGGCAATCCTGAGCGGTATCCACGATTGGCCCCGAAACAGATCGAGCAACGTGCTATTACCCGCGTTTGGTGTCTGCGGAAGGGGCGGTTGCTCCTGCATCGCACGGCCGATGGTGCACGTCGCCTCGCCCGACTCTACGAATTGCCGACGGCCGGGCATATCGGACTGGCTGAGGCCGTGGCCGCACGTGGCGCGTTGTTGCTAAGCAAAAAGCGAGGTATCACGCACTACCAGATCACCGAATCCATTTACGCCGTGCTCGCGCCACGGGGAAAGCTCGCCGCCGGCCTGAGCTGGGTGCCCGTGGCCGGGCTTGATTCTCTCGCCCTCTCCGGCCCGCATCGCCGCTGGGTTACGGAACTTCTCCTCGCCATGGAACCTAAACCTGGTAAAAACGGACCAAAGGCCTGATGAAAATTCCCTCCACGCTCATTTTCGCATCCATTCTCGCTGCGTTTAACGCCGGCTGTGTTGGCACCGGCCCCAATACTCAACAAGGCGCCGTCGCTGGCGGGGCCATCGGTGCCCTGGCTGGCGCCATCATCGGCAACAACAGCGGCCACCGCACGCTAGAGGGTGCCGCGATCGGCGGTGCAGTCGGAGCAGTGGCGGGCGGCACGATCGGCAACAGCATCGATCAACAACGCGGCACAATTTACGGCTCGCGGACCGAGGCCGCGACCAATGTCGTCGTGCAGGAAGTTCCGCCCCCGCCGCAGCCGCAATCAGAGGTGATCGTTGTTCAACCTTCCCCGGCAGCGGTTTGGATTCCCGGTTATTGGGCTTACGAAGGCCGGGGTTACGTGTGGGTGGCCGGTTACTGGACGGTACCACCGCCACATCGCCATCACTTTGTTCAACCGCACTGGGAGCGCGACCGCGGCGGCTACGTCTATATTCGGGGCTACTGGCGGTGAGGCTCGCACCACGTCGCAGTCGTCAATCACGACTTCTGCTCCCGGAAGGAATCCGCGCCAAGGCGTAGCCTGCGACGAGCTCACAAACTCGTAACGTATTACGTGACAAACTAATATTTGTCATTGTAGTTCAATAGATTACATAATCATAAGATAGATATATCCGGGTTTGAAACTACGGGTGATCAGTGTCGACTGAGTTTCGCTTCGATTTGGGTTTAGAGCGGTTCAATAGAACTGCAGCCGCTGGTGTTTGGCCGAGCGTTTCCCGCGTCGGAACCAGTGCGGTGGTTTTCCGAGCGCACAAGTCTCCGCGATCATGCGGCAAACCCGTTCACCAGCCAGAACCGGGGGCAAATATCAGCCGGCTCAACTGCGCCGCGAGCACCAAGAGTAGATTGAGTTGCCCCTTTGCGAATAAGATTGATCGCCCCGGTCCGGTATGATGCCCAAAGTCTCCGCGATGCGCAGGGTTTTCGCCCACCCGTTTCCCTGCGGGCCGTCCTCGTTCTCAAGTTCTCCCTTCCTTCCTGTTTAGTCTTAAAAACCTCACCATGGTCTCACCCGCCAACACCCAACCACGCGAAACCCTCAAGACACTGCCCGGCGACGACGTGCGCCAGATCATGTGGCGTTTCCAGGACCGCTACGATCTGCAGATGCTTATCCAGTCGGCGCGCTCCGTGGCCCGCGGCATCGTGGCGCATCTGGTCGCCGACGGGGCGCGCAACACCCACGAGTGGACGCCGGAAAAAGCGCAAATGTTGAAAGCCTTTGACGAGGCCGGCATCACCACCTGCTTCATGGACCCGCACCAGGGTGGTTTCATCGAAGGGCCGAAGAACCTCGCGCTTTCGCTCGTCGCGATGGAGTTGTCCTGGGTCGATGCCGGGGCCGCCACGTGCAGCCTCGCCGGCAATCTCGCGCTCTCGCCCATCCACGAACGCGGCACCCCCGAGCAACGCGACGCTTACATGAGCCGCTGCGTGCCGCCACCCGCCGGCGAGCAAAAGCCGGTCTGGCGTGGCGCGTTCAGTCTGACCGAACCGCTGCCCTACGTCGGCGTCGAGACCGGCCTGCTCAGCGGTAAGGTCACCATTGCCGAATGGGCGGACGGTCAGGAGCCGGTCCTGCAGGTGGAAAAGCGCGCCCGTTTCATCACTAACATGGGCTTCGCCAACTTCACGACCGCCGCCGTCGACAGCGCCGATCCGCGCATCAAGGGCAGCTGCATCGTGATCCTCGAGGAAGCCGATCCCGGCGTTTTCGACCGCGGTGTGCCGACGCGCAAGATGGTCCATCAGCTCTCCTCGACCAACGATCCCGTCTTCAGCCTCCGAGTTCCCGCCAGCCGCATCATCGGCGGCTATACGGTGAAGGACGGCGTGATCATCCCAAAGTACAGCCACGGTGAAATCATCGAAGCCGTCTTCCGCCGCACCCGCGTTGGCGTGGGTCTGATGACCGCCGCCAAACTTCTCTCGGCCGTCGAGCCGGTCATCCGCTATCACCGCAGCCGTTTCCGCGGCGCCGCGAGCGTCAATCCCGGTACGCCGCGCTTCGACCAGGGCCTGCAGCAAAAGGAAGACTGCCTGCAACGCCTCGCGGACATCTGGGCGACCGGCGAAGCCGCCGCGTCCCTCGGATTCGCCGCCGCCCGGCTCTTCGACGAGCTCGACCCGATCGAAAAGAAAAAAGACCAGAAATTCGCCGAGCAGGGCATCGCTCCCGGCATGGCGCAAATGAAGGCCTTCCGCGCCATCGCCAAGCAGGCGCTGGAGTTCATCGAACTCACCGCGAAGCCCGCCGCCGAGCGTGACGCTGTCCGCTATGAAACGCTCCAGGCCGACGCGCTCGTGCAGTATCTCATCCTCGACTCGCAGGCCAACGTCCTCTGCCCCGCCACCAAGCTCTGGAACACCGGCCACGGCGCCAACGTCATGCGCGATGCCGTCAGCCTCGTCGGCGGCTACGGCATCACCGAGGACTGCCCCGGATTCCTCGGGCACAAATGGATGGACGCCCAGCTCGAGGCCACCTACGAGGGCCCCGAGGCCGTGCAGCGTCGCCAACTTTCGGTGACGATGACCAACGAGGTCTTCCTCGCCTCCTTCCGCAGCTGGGCCCGCGAACTGCGCGGCATTGGCGCGACCCACCCCGGCATCGGCGCCTGCACGCTGGCGACCGCGATGGAGCTCTGGCTCTGGACGCTCGAGCATCTGCAAAAGAACACCGATGCGCTCGGCGCCAAGCTCTACTCGAGCAACCGCCAGGGCGTGAACTTCCCCCTGGCCGACGCCCTGTGCTGGCTGCTCGCCGCACGCTACCAGATCCTCGACGTGCTCGAACTCGAGACGAAAGGCGCGGCCAGCGCCACTGTCGCCGAAGGACTCGCCGGCTACGTCAATTTCTTCAGCGACCTGTGCGCGGTGCAGGCGGCCAGCGCCGCGGGCGAATCCGCCCGCCTCTGCGCCGAGCTCGTTTACGGCTACAACGAACTGCCCGCCTGCCCCGACGAAAACTGCACCTGCGGCCAGGCCGACGCCTCCGGCGCCGTGGCCGCGGCGCTGGAGCCGTTCGTCCGCCTGCGCGCCAAGCTCGACGCCAGCCTCTCCGGCTCCCGCCTCGCGAAAGATCGCGCCGCCGAGGCGCTGGCGCAGGTGATGATCCCCGAGGCGCTGGA
>DATJPQ010000032.1:0-6007 GCA_035506315.1 Opitutaceae bacterium | reverse complement strand
TCCTCGCGTCCGACCGGCGACTCGAACGCCGCCTGCCGCCGGTCCTGATCGAGGGCGAGACCGGCACGGGCAAGACCGCGATCGCCCGCTGGATTCATAATCACGGTCCTCGGGCCGGGGGCCCGCTCGTCGAGTTGAACTGCTCGGCGATGCCCGAGGCGCTGGCGGAGGCGGAATTGTTCGGGCATGAGCGGGGTGCATTCACCGATGCGAAGGCGGCGCGCATCGGGCTCATGGAGGCGGCCGATGGCGGCACGTTGTTTCTCGACGAGCTGCCGAGCCTGGCGCTGTCGCTGCAGGCCAAGCTGCTAACCGCGCTCGAGGACCACGTGCTGCGCAGGGTGGGCGCCGCCCGGCCGGTTCCGGTGGACGCGCGCATCATCGCCGCGACCAGCTCCGACCTGGGCGCGCTCGTGACGGCCGGCAAGTTTCGCGAGGATCTTTATCATCGGCTCGATTTGTTCCGGGTGCGGCTGCCGCCGTTGCGCGAGCGGGGCGACGATATTGTGGTACTCGCGGAGCAACTGCTCGTCCGGGTGTGCCGTCGTTACGGCCAGAAACCGCCGTCGATTCCCGCGGACGGCCGGGCGCGGTTGCGCGCCTACCGCTGGCCCGGCAACGTGCGTGAGCTCGCGCACGAGCTGGAACGCGCGGTCGTCTTTGGCGACGAACATGGTCTGACGTTCGCGCATCTCGGGCTTGCCCACGGCGCGAAGGCCGAGGCGGGGGCGGACTGGCTGCGTCCGGGGTTTGTGTTCCCGGAAAACGGATTTTCGCTGGAACAGGCGATTGACCAGCTGGTGGCCCGGGCGGTTCGTCAGGCCGACGGCAACATCTCCGCCGCCGCGCGGTTGCTGGGGGTGTCGCGCGACGTCGTGCGTTACCGGCTGAAAGGCGGAGGCGATACCATCTAGGAGCCTGTCGGACTTGCCCGATACACCACAGCTTCGGCCCAAGATTTCATTGCGATAGACAGGGCCTGCCTCGACAGGCTCCTTAAGCAGTAGTTTGCGCTGCGTGAACCTCGTCTTCAGCTCGATCGTCCGCCGCAGTGCGGCAGAATTAAGGAGTTTGTCGGGCGGGGTGGTTGCTTTGCGACGGAAACGACGAGCAAACACCGCACTATGAGTCAAAACTCGACAAACTCCAAGGCTGGGGAATAACTCCCGGGAGTTGCGGTCAAATCGGGGAAAATTCCCCAAGTCTGCCTAGGCGGCTGTTAAAGGCTCTCGTCTGTTAAATATTGGAAGGCAGTATGAAGAGCAGTATCCACGGTGTTGGCATGGCATGTGCAGAGTAAATTTTATCCAGCACCGCCCAATTCGAATCTGCGCCCTCGTGAAAGCCTCCTCGCTAATCAAATTGTTCCTCGCCGCCGTCTTTGCGGCGGGTGCGAGCTTGGGCGCGGTGCAGACGACCTCTACCACGCCACCGACCGATGCCGCCAAGCTGGCGGGCACGGCGCAATCGACGGATGTCCAGAAGTTGATCAACCAATTCAGCGCAAAGCGCGATGCCTTGATCGCCGACCGGCAGGCGCTGGTGAACCAGCTCAAGGGAGCGACCGCCGAACAGCGCAAAGCCATTCTCGACAAGATGCAGGCCCAGGAAAAGGAGCTCGTCGACGCACAGCGCGCGTTGGGCAAGCAGCTGCGCGATGATCTGCGCAAACTGCGCCAGGACCAGCTCGCCACCGGCCACCGCTAATACACTTTACGCCGTAACGTTAATCGCAAAGGCAGTCGTCCCTCGGACGGCTGCCTTTTTTTTGCGGCCGGAATGGAAACAGGGCTTGAGTGGGGAGGTCAGAAGCGAAAGCCTCGCGCTCCTTGTTATTTTCTCCTCAGCCAGCGGCTGCCCCTGTGCGCTTCCTCCCACCTCTCAACAAATATTTCCTGCTCACGACATTCGTGTGGACGAGCGCCCATGGGGTGCCGGCAGCGGTGACGGAGGCGGAGCTGCCCGCAGACCTCGCCGCCCTTCTCGCCGAGCGGCCGGCCTGGAGCACCTCGGCGAACCTCCAGACGGGGTTCGGCTACAAGGATAACATACTCCTCAGCCATTCGGGCGCGGAGGGCAGCAGTTATGCATTGGGCGGGGTCGAGGCGTTGTTGTGGCGCCATTCCCCGGGGCGGGCGGATTATTTCGCGTTTATCAACGCCGAGGAAACCCGCTATTTCACCAGTCAGACCGTCGATCACGAAGCGCAGGCCTTTGCCCAGGCGGAATGGCGCTACCGCGTGGGCGAGGTGTTCAAATTCACCCTCGATGGGCAGGGCTACTACCTCGATCAGATCTTCGATGTTTCCGACACCGAGGTTAAGCGGGATGTCGCCGAGCTCAAGGTCACCGGCGCGACGTTCGGCCCGACGGTGCGCTGGGCCTTCTGGCCCGGCTGGTGGATCGAGGCGCAGGGTACCGGCCGGCGCGAGACCTATCACGATGGGTTCAACAACAACCGCGCCGGGGAGGGGGCGGTACGGCTTGGTTGGCGGCCATGCACCCGCTTCGAAGTCAGCGTTCGTGGCAACGAACGTTGGCGCAATTTCGACAGCCGGACGCAGTATGACAGCGGCGGCCGGACGATCGATGGGACCATCCTCAAGATCGCCGAGCGCGAGGGCAGCCTCCGTTTCGATGTGACGTGGGATGCTGCGGCCCGCTGGAAAACGACCACGCAGGCCGGCACGCTGCGCTACCGCGACAATGGCTCGGGCTACTTCAACTACCATCAGCGGAAACTCGAGCAGACGCTCGAATGGACGACGGACCAATGGCTCGTGCGGCTGGAGGGCAGCGCACGGCGGCTCGAGTTCGGTGTGCAGACGGTCGGCCTGGGAATTTATCCACCGGCGCGCATCAAGGAGGAATTCATCGCGCAGTTGCGGGTCGAGCGGAAGATCTCCTCGCGCTGGACCGCCTTTGCCGAATACGACTGGGAGCGCAGCCGGTGCAACGATCTGATCGCGGCCTACCGGGTGAACCAGGGATTGCTCGGCGCCAAATGGAGCTGGGAAAAGTAAGCGACTCCCCACTAGGATGACTGGATGACCGTTGCTGTCCATCCGGCCGCTCCAGCCCGAGGCGCGCACTTCGCCGCGCTCGCGCTCACCGTCGCGGTCTTCGCCGTGGTGGTGGCGTTCGTCACGCTGCGGTTGCGGACCGGACTCCGGGAGCAGATCCTGCTGCGCGAGGGCGAAACCCTGGCGGCGGTGGCAACCATGCAGCTGGCCAACGATGCGGCTTCGCTGGCGGATCTGGGTGTGGCCGACGCGCCGGGCGAACTGCGCGACGCCGTGTTGAAAACGGCGAAGCTGCGCGGCGTGCTGGCGATCCGGGTGTTCGACGCCGGGCGGCAGTTCATGGGCGCGGTGCCCTGGGCGTGGTCGGAGGAGCCGCCCGCGACCGGGGACTGGGGACGGCTCGCCGCCGGGCGGTCGATTGCCCGGCTGCATCCCCGCGAATCGCTCGCTTTTCTCGCCGGGCTGGCGGAGCCGCCGGCGGGCGAGCCGGTCGTGCCGCTGTTGGAGGCCTGGGTGCCGCTCCGGCGCACGGAAGGCGCGGCGCTTGCGGGGGCCGCCCAATTCTGGATCGATGGCCGCGCGGTCGCCGCCGAGTTCGCGACGCTCGACGGCCGGCTCGTCGCGCAAGCCGCACTGGCGTGGTTCGCCGGCTCGTTGGTGATTGTAGTCGCACTCAGCTGGGCTTTCCGCCGGCTCGACCGGGCCAACCGCGAGTTACGCGCCCGGAGCGAGGACTTGCAGCGGGCCAACCGCGAGCTGGTCCTCGCGGCCAAGACGTCCGCCCTTGGCGCGGTCACTGCGCATCTCATCCATGCGCTCAAGAATCCGCTGGCCGGTCTCGAGGTCTTTGTCGCCGGCCAGGCCGAGCCGGGATCGCGGGGGGAGAATGGCGGGGAACTTGCGGCCGCCTCCGAGCTCACCCGGCGTCTGCGTTCGATGGTCAACAGCGTGGTCGGGGTGTTGCACGACGAACAGCACGGAGCCCACTTTGAGCTTACGGGTGACGAGATGGTCGAGCTGGCCCTGGCCAAGGTAAGGCCGGCGGCCGCCGTGCGGGGCGTCCAGCTTGCGACCGGTGCCGCGCTGGCGGTGAAACTGCCGGGTCGACGAGCCAATCTGGCGGGCCTCGTGCTGCAAAATCTGCTGCAAAACGCCGTGGAGGCTTCGCCGGCGGGCGGCACGGTGCAACTCGTCGGCCGGGCGACGGCGGAGGGAGCGATGGAATTTTCGGTTGAGGATTCGGGCCCGGGTCTGCCGGAGGCGATTCGAGCCCGGTTGTTCCAGCCCTGTGCCAGTACCAAGCTGGGTGGAAGCGGGATCGGTCTGGCCTTGAGCCACCAACTCGCGCAGCAGGCGGGCGGCCGGATCGAGTTGGTGCGCAGCGATGTTAACGGCACTAGCTTCCGCCTTGTACTGGGACCGGAGGTATGATTCGAGCATCGCAGGAGCCTGTCGGACTTGCTAATGAACATCATATCTTCTTCCGAAAATTTCATAGGGGTGACGGGAATCGGCCTCGACAGGCTCCTTAAGCAGCGCTCCGTACTGCAAAAACCGGATTTCTCCTTTGATTTTCCGCCGCAGTGCGGCGGATTAAGGAGTTTGTCGGTCGGGACAGATTGTAGTGCGGCGCAAACTACGAATTGGCTCCGCACTTTGACTCCAAGCCCGACAAACTCCTAGCCATGCTTTTACTCAACGCGATCTTGCCACACACGGCGTTTTGTCGTGTCGCGCTGGGTTTGGCCGGGATGACGATGGCGTTGGGGGTGGCCAGCCCTTTGCATGCCCAGGCCGACGGTGGCCTGCGCTGGCCGCTGACCACCGGCTCCACCTCCCAGCGACCTTATGTCAATTCCTCCCCGGCGGTCGGACCCGATGGCACGATCTATGTTGGCGTGGGGTACGACACGTCGTCCGCCAGCGGGTTGGTTCTGGCCGTCAACCGCAATGGAGGGGTGATAGCGCAGTTTGCCACTCCCCAGCCGGTGGAGTCGTCGCCGACCGTCGCGCCCGACGGCACAATCTATGTAGGCTGCGAAGACGGCAATCTCTATGCCCTCAACTCAAACCTTACGAAGAAGTGGTCTTTCCACGCCGACGGGAATAGTTTCGTCTCCAGCTCGCCGGCGATCGGTTCGGACGGCACAATCTATTTTGGTTCTGGAGATTACGATAATTTCGCCAATTCCGCGCTTTATGCGCTGACGCCCGCCGGCCAGCTGCGGTGGCGGAAGACGGTGGGTGATTGGGTGGAGTCGTCTCCGGTCATCGGCGCGGACGGTACGATCTATTTCGGTTCTTGGGACGACAATATCTATGCTGTCGCTCCCGACGGTACCGAGAAATGGCGCGTGACCACGAACGGGCTGGTCATCTCCTCGGCGGCGATCGCCGCCGATGGGTCAATTTACATCGGATCCTACGACAGTCTGATCTATGCCTTATCCTCCGGCGGCCAGATAAAATGGACGTATTCCACCGGGGGCCCGATCATTGCGGCCCCGGTCATCGGTGCCGATGGCACGATCTACATCGGTTCGAACGACTGGAATTTCTATGCGCTGAATCCGGACGGCCCGGCTGAATCCAGGCTGAAATGGAAATTTGCGGCGCAGGGCTCGATCCAGGCCACGGCGGCGGTACGCAGCGACGGATCGATCGTCATCGGCAGTCAGGATTATTACATCCGGGCACTCAATCCCGACAACGGCACACAGCGGTGGGCCTACAAGACTGGCTTTCAGGTCAATTCCTCGCCGGTTGTGGCGGCGGACGGATCGATCTATGTGGGATCGTTGGATGGAAAGTTGTATGCGTTCAACGGTACCGCTCCTCTTTCGGCTTTCGCCAGCTGGCCGATGCTGCAGCGCGAGGCAACGCATTCGGGCCGGGTGCACGATGCGAGCACTGACGGCCAGCTCCTCAGTCTCTCCACCCGCGCGCAGGTTGATCCCGACAAGAATCTCATTGCTGGCTTCATC
>DATJPQ010000031.1:0-7240 GCA_035506315.1 Opitutaceae bacterium | reverse complement strand
GACCGTCCGCCTGCCTTGGGCCATGGCCCGGAAGCCGTGGGACTTGCATCGGCCCGCAGAAAACCCTTGCCGCGGTTTCCACCCCGCCGGTAGCTTGGTGCTTTAGTCTTCCAACCTCCATGATCGTAACCACTGCGCAGCTTTTCAAACACGCCTACGGGAAATACGCCGTCGGCGCTTACAACATCAACAACGCCGAGCAGGCGATGGGCCTTTTCAAGGGCTGCATCCAATCCAAGGCGCCGTTCATCATCCAGATTTCCAAGGGGGCGCGCAAATACACCGACAAGCGCATGCTCGAGGCGATCATTCGCGCCGCCGACCAGATCTTCCCCGAGGCGATCTTTGCCGTCCACCTGGATCACGGTGACGAGGAGACCTGCTACGATTGCATCAATTCGGGCTTCTACAGCTCCGTAATGATCGATGCCTCCCACGATCCGTACGAGAAAAACATCGCGATCACCAAGCGCGTGGTCGACGCCGCCCATAAGCAGGGCCTCTCCGTCGAAGCCGAGCTCGGCATGCTCGGCGGCGTCGAGGAGGACATCAAGGTCGAGGAAGGCAACGCCTGCCTGACCAAGCCCGAGGAGGCCCAGGACTTCGTCAAGAAGACCGGTTGCGACTCCCTGGCCTGCGCCATCGGCACCAGCCACGGCGCCTTCAAGTTCAAGGGCAAGCAATCGCTCCACTTCGAGGTGCTGAGAGGCATCAAGGCCCTCCTGCCCGGCTTCCCGCTCGTCATGCACGGCAGCTCCAGCGTGCCGAAGGAGGAGGTCGACCGGATCAACGCTGCCGGCGGCAAGATTGCCGGCTCAATGGGCGTCGACATCAACGAGTACCTGCCCGCCGCCAAGCTCGGCGTGACCAAGATCAACATCGACACCGACGGCCGGCTCGTGTGGACCCGCGTCCATCGCGAATTCTTCCGCGACAAGCCAGCCGAGTTCGATTTCCGTCCGCCGGGGAAGATCTTCATCGAGGAGTACGCGAAGTTCATCGCGAGCCGCAACGACAAGCTGGGCTCCTCCGGCCAGCTCGAAGACCTGCGCGCGAGCCTGAAAAAGTAAAAGCTCCCCGCTCTTTCCGCCTGCAAAACCCGGCACCTTGCGCGCCGGGTTTTTTGTCGGGCTCCGCCCCGCCGCCGGCAACCGCCCGGTCATATCGTGCCGGCCTCTCCGGGATTTGATCTGCTTCCCGTGGCCGCGAGCGCCAGCGAGTGGGCGGATTGCCACTCGCTGGCGCTCGCAGCCACGTCCCGATCCAGAGTCCGAAAGCTATGAGCGCTCGGTACCAAACGAGTTTTGCGAAACTTCGGGTTGGGCAAAGAAGTCTTTCCGTCCGGTGCGTCTTTTGTATATATCGCCTCTCCGGAAATGAATAGGGATAATCTACCCCAAGGAAACGGGCTGCCCGGTGAAAGCCCTGCCCAGCACTCCCTGCTCGCCAAATTTAACTTTTGGCAGCTGGGCACGATTCCCGACGAGGCCAAGGCGGATCCGGAGAGATTTCTCCGCTATCACCTGATGGTGCAGTTCGCCAACATCGGGTTGCTGACCGGCTTTCTTTTCACGGCCGTCTATCTGGCGACCGGTTTCTACCTGTGCGCCCTGCTCGTGTTCGCCGTCATGCTCTGGCTGGGCACGACCTGGCCGCTTTTGCGGCACCCGCGGGCCACGACCATTCTCGGCAATTATTTCGCCCTGATGATCACGCTGTCGCTGATCGTCGCGACCCTGCTACAAAGTACGCTCTATTACACCACCATCGCCTGGTTCACGGCGCCCGCCTTGATCTGTCTGCTCATCGCCGGGCGTCGTTCCGCGATGGTCTGGTGCGCGATCTCGGTCGCGCTGATCGGAGTCATGATCGTCCTGAACCATCTCCATCTTCCGGTTTCGATCTTTCCGCGAGAACGTCAGGAGCATCCGCTGATGCTGTTCGCCGGTTACGCCGGCCTCCCCGTCTTCGTGCTGGCCCTGGCCCTGAGTCTGGAGCGTGCCCGCCAGGCGGCATTCACGCAGTTCCAAACGACGGTCGTGAAACTGGCCGCCTCCCATGCTGATCTGCTGCGCCTCAGCGAGGAGAAAAACGAATTCGTCGGGATCGCCGCCCATGATCTGAAAAGCCCGCTCTGCCTCATCATGAACATGGCCGAGTTCATGAAACTCGACCAATCCCACGGCCCAGCGATCGACGCCAATGCGGACGCGATCGTGCACTCGGCCGAACGGATGAAAAAGATCATCGAGACCATGCTGAATATCAATGTGCTCGAGCAGCGGTCCCGCACCGCCGCATGGGACCGGTTGGAGCTCAATGGAGTGCTGGACCGGCTGGTGCCTTCCTGGCAGGCGAGCGCCCGGAGCAAGAATATCGCCCTGGTATTTCAACCGGCGCCCACGCCCCTCGTTGTGGCGGGCGATCTGGAGGCGCTCGAACGCATCGCGGAAAATCTGGTTGCCAATGCGATCAAATATTCCCCGCCGGATACCCAGGTTCGCCTGACGACCGCCGTGGACGATGCCAGGGCCGTTTTCGCCGTGGAAGATCGGGGCCCGGGTATACCGCCGGACAAGTATGCCCATCTGTTTCAGAAATACAGCCGGCTCAAAGCCCAGCCCGTCGAAGGAGAATCTTCCCAAGGGCTCGGGCTGTTTATCGTCAAACGCTTTGTCGCCGCGATGGACGGCACGGTGGAATGCGATCCGCGGGTGACGTCCGGCGCCCGTTTCGTGGTACGCATTCCCCTGGCCACAGGCCTTCCTGTACCGCTGGAAAAACTGCCCGCCGACCGGTAGCGATGCGGTGCGAGATTCTATCATTTCGGGACGTTTCACGGAGCCCCGAGTCTTCAGTGGTCATGGGAAACGAACCCGGTCCGGAACGTCCGTCATCCTGAGTGCCGCGAAGGATCCATCAGCGCGTTGTTGGCCGGCAGCATCACGATGGATCCTTCCCTGCGTTCAGGATGACAAAATTACTGTCGGGCAGGACCTCGTGTCCAGGCCGCACCTCGTTCCCGGTCCGGACGCAAGGTCCGGCTCTACCGCCTGAGCGCTGGCGTTTATCGATTGCGTTCCAATCCGCGCTTGCGGAACTTGGCCTGGCTGCTCCGGCCCGGCGCCGTCGCACCAACCTTGTTTCACCTCCGACCGAATCAACTCACACGATGAAGCAATTCGCCCTCACCCCAGCCGCAGGAAAAAGACTGATCGGCCGGGCGGCCGCCCGGCATCCCGCGGTCCAGGCCGCGCTCCATACGGGGACCATCGTGATCGTGGCGGGCACCACCAACGGCTACGTCGCGGAGGAAATCCTGACGCAACTCGGCTCCGCCGGGCAATTCGACCGCCAGCGGTTTTTTCGGGGTATCACGCTGCCACCGGCGCAGGTCACGACCGCGACGGGGCGCCTGTCGGACGAAAGCCGTTTCCCCGGCGATGTGGTAATCGTCAACGGCCGATGGCAGACCGGACAGACCATCTTCGACGTCGCCGACCAGCTGAAGGAGGGCGACGTGATACTTAAGGGCGCCAACGCCCTCGAGCTGTCCCGGCGCAAGGCGGCGATCCTGATCGGACATCCTAAGGGTGGCACCATCGCAGTCGCCCTGCAGGCGGCCGTGGGGCGGCGCGTGCGTCTGATCCTGCCGGTGGGGTTGGAGAAACGCGTGTCCGGCGACCTGGATGACCTCGCCCGCCTGCTCAACGCTCCGGGCGGAAAGGGGCTGCGGCTGATGCCCGTGGCCGCCGAGGTGCTCACCGAGCTCGACGCGATCACCCAGCTTACGGGGGCGAGCGTGGAGTTGGTGGCCGGCGGTGGCGTCGGTGGCGCCGAAGGCAGTGTCTGGCTGGTCGCGACCGGCACACCCGAGCAGGAGGAAGCCGTCGAGGCGCTCGTGAAATCGGTGTCACTGGAACCTCCTTTTGTCCTCTGATGAAATTTGCGATTGTCGGCGGCGGTCTGGTCGGCATGGGCACGGCGCTCGAACTCAAGCGCCGCGCACCGCAGGCCGACGTCCAGTTGTTCGAAAAGGAGGCGCAGGTCGGCCAGCATCAGAGCACGCACAACAGCGGCGTGCTCCACGCCGGCCTTTATTACAAACCCGGTTCGCTCAAGGCGCGGCTCGCCGTCGAGGGCATCCGCCGCATGGTGGCTTTCTGCCAGGAGCACGGCGTCGCGCACGAAATCTGCGGCAAGCTCGTCATCGCCACGAACGAGGAGGAGATCGGCCGCCTGCGCACCCTGCTGGAGCGCGGCAACCAGAACGGGCTGCAGGGGCTGCGCTGGCTCGCGCCGGAGGCGCTGCACGAGATCGAGCCGCACGCCGCCGGCATCGCCGCCGTACATGTGCCCGAGGAAGGCATTGTCGATTATCGCGGCGTCTGCACGGCCCTGGGCCGCGAGCTGCAGAAACAGGGCGTCGCCCTCACGACCGGGGCGCGCGTGATCAGGGCGGTGCGGGCCGGCTCCGGCTGGACGGTGGTCAGTACGGCGGGCGATTTCCCCGCCGACTTCATCATCAACTGCGCCGGTCTGCATTCAGACCGCGTGGCGGCGTCCGCCGGCGAAGCCCGCGAGGCGCGCATCGTCCCGTTCCGCGGCGAATACTACAAACTGCGGCCCGAGGCGCAGCACCTCGTGCGCAATCTGATCTACCCGGTGCCCGACCCGACGTTCCCGTTCCTCGGCGTGCACTTCACGCGGCTGATCGAGGGCGGCATCGAAGCGGGCCCCAACGCCGTGCTGGCGTTCGCCCGGGAGGGCTATTCCAAATGGAAACTGCGGCCCGGCGATCTCTTCGATGCGATCACTTTCCGCGGGCTGTGGAAATTCATGGGCCAACACCAGGCGATGGCCTGGGGCGAAGTGCGCCGCTCATTCAGCAAAACGCTTTTCTGCCGGTCGCTGCAACGCCTCGTGCCGGAATTGCAGGAAGCCGACCTCTCGCCCGGCGGCGCCGGGGTGCGCGCCCAGGCAATGTTGCCCGACGGTACGCTGGTGCAGGATTTTCATTTTCAGGAGCGACCCGGCGCACTGCACGTGCTCAACGCCCCGAGCCCCGGCGCCACCGCCTGCTTCGCCATCGGCGATCACGTGGCGCAGAAAGCCCTCACGCTGGCCGGTGCCATGGCGTAACGCCGGCCGGGCCGATAGGTTTTGCGCGACCGGCCGGGGGCGTTTCGAGAACGCTGTCGCGGCTGATCCGTTACCGGAATCCGTGAGCTTCCGTCAGTTTCGTTCCGTTGGTCTGTTGGGCCTTTCGATGCGCGGGCGGTACGACGACGTCGGCGAACGGGACTGAAAACTCCGGCTGGGCGACGTCGGTGCGTTTGCCCCCCACGAGGTGATGCAGATCCTCCACTGCCGACCTGAGGGACTCGGCCTGGGCGTTGAGCTCTTCGGCGGCGCTGGCCGACTCCTCGGCATTGGCGGCGTTGGATTGCACCACCTTGTCCATCTGGCTGACGGCGGTGTTGAGCTGCTGCACGCCCTGACTTTGCTCGTTGCTGGCCGCGGCCACTTCGGACACGAGCTTGTCGACTTCGCGCACCTTCTCGACGATTTCCGCCAGACGGGAGCCGACCTTTTGGCTGAACTGCACGCCCTGGGAGGTCTTGCCGATGGCGCTTTCGATCTTGCCGGCGGTTTCGCGGGCGGCCTGGGCGGCACGCTGGGCGAGGCTGCGCACTTCGTCGGCCACCACGGCGAAGCCCAATCCGGCTTCGCCGGCCCGCGCCGCCTCGACCGCGGCGTTAAGGGCGAGGATGTTCGTCTGAAAGGCGATTTCGTCGATGGTTTTGATAATTTTGGAGATGTCGTCGGACGAAGTCTTGATGTCGTTCATGGCCGCACTCATCGCCTGCATGTCGCTGACGCCGGTCTCGGCCGCCAGGCGCGCATGGCGGGCCAGTTCGTTGGCCTTGCCGGTACTTTCGGCGTTCCGCTGGCTCATGCTGGCGATCTCTTCCAGCGAAGAGCTGGTTTCCTCGAGCGTCGCCGCTTGCTCGCTGGCCCCTTCCGCCAGCCTCTGGCTGGTGCCGGACACCTGACCGGCCGCCGCGGCAATCTGACTGGAGCCTTCATTGAGGCCTTCGATGACCCGGCTGATCGGCCGGGCAATGCCTGCGGAAAGCACCAGGGCGACCAGCGTGGAAAATATTGTCACGGTGGCGGCGATTCCGAATACCCAGGCCAGCATCGTGTTCTTGGCGTGGGCAATTCCCTCCTGAACATCGGCAAAGTCTTCCACGTAGGCGCCGGCCCCAATGATCCAGTCCCACGGGGCATAATACGTGATGGCAGCGAACTTGAGACGCGGCGCGCGTTCGCCTTTATTCTGCCAGGCATATTCCTCGAATGCGGCCGTGCCGTCCCTGGTGGCGATTCCTTTGGCGATGATCGATTGGACGAACGTCCCACCGTTGGCATCTTTTTCCTCCCAAATGTTCTCGCCGTCGCGTTTGCCCTGATAGGAAACAATATATTTGCCGCGCTGGTCGCCCGTGCCGCCGAGCACGTAAACGTAGCCGGTCTTGCCGACTTTCATTTGCGTGATGGCAGCTTGGAGTTCCCGGTTGATCGTGCCCAATCCGATGCCAACGTAGAGCATGCCGATCACGCGATGACGGTCCGCATCCCAAATCGGCGCATAGGCCGCGGCATGCCAGTCGTTGACGACGAAAGCACGCCCATGATAGATGTCGCCGCGCAACACGGCCTGTATGACGGCGTTGTCGGTGCCGTCAGTGTTCCTCGCCGGTATGAAGGTGCCCAAGGCGCGGGTGTTGTCGTTCTTAAGCACGCTGGTGCAGACGCGGAGCATGTCGCCAGCGTCATTCATACGCTGGAAAATCGTGCAGAAATTACCAGTGAGGTGACTGACTTCGTCTACGATTGGCGCAGTGTCCTTGGCCGCCGCTATCTGACCTAGCCAGGTGGCACCAACTGTCAGCTTGGGCAGCGTGATCGATGTGCTCTGCTTGGTGAGCTGATTGATGGCCTCCCAGGTGACGGTTTCGCTCCCCAAGGCGGTCCCCCCCGCGCGGTTAAGGATTTCTTGGGCCAAACCAAGGTTGTGTGTCAGCTCTTTCTGGTTGCGAGCCTCGGTGCCGGCGCAAAGCAAATAAACGCTTTTGGCAATCTTGGCCGCCTCCTCGTTGCCTTGCAGGCGGATGGAGGAGTCTACCGTACGCTGCAGCTTGTTCTGCTCGAAGAGCAGTGAAACAAGAGTGGC
>DATJPQ010000030.1:0-22916 GCA_035506315.1 Opitutaceae bacterium | reverse complement strand
CGCGGCGCGGTCGAAGGGCATGCCATGCGCCGCGTGAACGTCGCCATGCGCGTCGATGAGCGGCGTCTCGGTGTCGAGGATGAGACCGTCGAAGTCGAAGACGAGGGCGCGGATCATGGCAGGGCGAAGATGGCCGCAGAGAGACCCCGACGGTGCAAAACCAAAGTTGCCGGCCTATGACTTCCGTCGCCCGCCTTTTTCCGTAGGAGCGAATTTATTTGCGATGCCGGTGGCACAACCCAGCCGGATCGCTACGGGATCGCAAACCAGTTTGCTCCTACGAGAATCATGGGCTGCGGGCGGATGCGGCGGCCGGCGCCGGTTGACCGGGTTCGCCAATGGCAGCGCGGCTGGCATACACCCCGGCCAGCGCGGCGAGCATGATCGCGAAGAGCAGCAGGAAACCGGCCGGCGGGCCCCACCAGTCGACGATGACCATCGAGCCGACAAGCACGGTGCGCAGCAGGCGGTCGAGCACGTTGTAGAAGATGCCCACACGCCCCATCACGTCGATGGGCACGGTGTGCAGCATGAGCGCGCTGCGCGCCACGCGGCTGCCGGCGTTGCCAAACCCCAGCAGCACGCCGGCCACGAGATAAATCAAAGGATGGCGCAGCACAATGAGCACCACCATGCCGGCGAGGAACACCAGCATGGTGCCGGGGACGGTGGTGGCGGCGCTGGCTCGCGCGAGCAGCCGCGGCAGCAGGGCCCCCGCGGCAATGGCACCGAGGGCGAAGGCGATCTCGCCGCCGGCAAAGACCTTCGGACCGGCGCGCAACGTCTGGGCCACGTAGACCGGGAAAAGGTAATTGCTCACCATCACCACGACGAACGGCATGAGCGAGCAGGTGAGGAATAGCATGAGTTGCGGCCGGGCCTGCAGCCAGCGCCAGCCCTCGACCACACCGTGCCAGAGGCCGCTGGGCTTCGCCGTGGCGCTCACGTTCCCGACCTGAGCCGCGGCGCGGGGCTCCAGGTGCGTGGCCTGGTAGGGCAGGCCGGCTTGCAGTACGAAACTCGCGGCATAGGTCGTGGCGTCGATCATCAGGATCAACCAGAGCGGAATGCGCTCGACCAGAATGCCGCCGAGGCCGCCCGAGATCATCATCGCCGTCTGGCCCTGGATTTCCAGCAGGCCGACGAGCGACTGATAATGCGAGCGGTCGAAAATCTGCTGGATGAACGCGAACTTTGCCGGGTAGTGCAGCGTGTAGTAGCACATGCCGCAAAAATAGATCGTCATGAGCTGCCACGAGGAGAAGCCGCCGAGGGCCAGGCCGAGCCCCGCCATCGAGGTGGTGGCCAGCAACCCCCACGCTTCGCTCGCCAGCAGGGCGGTCTTGCGCGAGTGGCGGTCGAGCCACGCGCCGTAGGCGGGCATGAAGGCGAACAGCACCAGCGTTGTCGCCAACGTCGCCCACCGGTACGCCTCGCTGCCGCCCGGCCGGTGCACGAGCAGCCACGGCACGGAGAAAATCGTGATGCCCGAACCGATCGAGCCAAGCGTGTTGGCCAGCAGCAGGCGTTGGACGCGCGTGTCGCGGAGGAGGACTTTCATTGCAGCTTAAACACGGTACGTACGGCCCGAAGAGGAAGGGGCGGCGTGGGGTCCGGCCTTCCAGTGGCCGCGAGCGTGAGCCCCTCGACCGGCTCGGGGCCCTGAGCTTGTCGAACGGGCGAGTGGATCCGCTTCCACGCGTTCGCCTGCCTTTGCCAAGGCTCCGGCGGACAAGCGCTCGGGGCTGCCCGGACGAAGGCGGAGGGCGTCCTTATCCTCATGGTTGTAGCCAAACGCTACAACCCGTGGGTGTCCACCAGCCAGATCAAGGCGGCCAGGGACGCGGCGCCCAGCTCGAGTTCGCGACGGTTCACATGGTCGAGGGTGTCGGTCGCCGCGTGGTGATAATCGAAATAGCGCTGCGAATCCGGCACGAGTTCACCGACGATGGCCCCCTGGGCCTGGAGCGGGGCGACATCGGTGCCGCCGCTGCCCGGGGTAAAGGCCGAGACTCCATAGGGCTCGAACAACGCGTGCCACTGCCCGGCGGCGCGTTCGTGTACGGGACCTTGCGCGCTCCCAAGTTCGAAACCGCGCGGCGTGAATCCACCCGCGTCGCTTTCGAGGGCGAGGAGATGCTTCTCGCCGCGTTCCTTGGCGGCGGCGGCGTAGGCGGCGGCGCCACGCGCGCCGTTCTCCTCGTTGGTAAAAATCACACAGCGCAGTGTATGGCGGGGCTGCAATCCGAGCGCCCGGAAGAGACGCAGCACTTCCATCGCCTGCACGACGCCGGCGCCGTCGTCATGCGCGCCGGGCGTGTTATCCCACGAGTCGAGGTGCCCACCGACGACCAGGATCTCGTCGGGCGCCTCCCGCCCGCGGATTTCGCCGATCACATTGCACGACGGCGCATCGGGCAGGCGGCGGGCGTTGATCGTGAGGACGAGCCGGAGCGCCGGATCGGCCCGGAGCGCGGCGCTGAGCCGGTCAGCCGATTGGAGGCCGAGGGCGGCACAGGGGATGGGCGCCACTTCGGGCGGAAACGCGGTCATGCCGGCGTGCGGCACGTCGTCCGCGGCGAACGTAAGCGAGCGCACGAGCGCTGCTACCGCCCCAAAGCGCGCGGCCTCGGCGGGGCCGCGAAAGCGTTGGTCGCCCGCCGCGCGGTACGCCAGATTGGTGCGGATGAAAGTCGGGTCCATCGGGCGGTTGAAGAACACGATCTTGCCCGCCAGGCGGTCCCGGCCGAGTTGCTCGACCTCGGCCAGCGACTGCACCTCGACCACCGGCGCAGTCAACGCGCCGGGCGGAGTGGCGGTGGAACCGCCGAGAGCCAGCACGGCGAGGGGCGGCAGGTCGGCGCGGCCGGCGATGCAGGCGGTCTCAGCCGGTCCGCGCTCCCAGTGCGGCACCAGCACGGCCTGCCGGTAAACCCGGTCGGGCGACAAGCCGCCCAGCGTGCGCTCGGCCCAAAGGAAGGCATCCTCGAGAGTTTTAGAACCGCTCAGGCGTCCGGGATACTTTTCCGTCAACGCCTGCAGATTCATGTAGGCCGTCCCATGGGCCAGGGCCTCGCTGAAAATTTGCCGTACGACAGCCTCGTCGGCCGGTTGGGCGGACGCCCCGGCCGCCAGGGTGCAGAGAAAAATCGTAAATTTGGAGAAACGCATGGCGGGAGCATTCGTTTACGAGTCGATCGATACAAGCGGGGATTGCCCACAGCTCATGACGATTCTGGCCGTCACACTTGCCGACGGATGCGGGCGACACGATGCGGCCGGCCCTGACCCGCGCCCGGATCCTAGTCGCGAAATTGTAACGCCACTGGTGTTATTCGCCTTGAACCGATTCAACGAACTGGGGAGCTTTCGAGTCCTCTGGCGACCATACCAAACCCATATACCATTCCTGAATTAGAACTGCTCAATCAGGTGGGCAGTTCCAGCAATGGATTGTCGTCCGAACAGGCGGCGAAGGTGCTGGGCGATGTGGGACCGAACACGGTCGCGGCCGGCGGCCGGCAAAGTGCGTTGCGCGATTTGCTCCACCGCTGCCGCAATCCGCTGGTCATTCAGTTGCTCATCATCGCGACCGTCTCCTACCTGATGGCGGACCTGCGCTCGGCGGTGGTGGTGGGCGGGATGGTGTTTCTGAGCGTTTTTCTCTCCTATTTCCAGGAGTCGCGTTCGTCGCGCGCGGTGGAGAAACTGCAGAAGCTGGTGAAGACGACCGTCACGGTGGTGCGCGACGGCAAGGAGGTGGAGGTGCCGCTCGAGGAGATCGTGCCCGGCGACGTCGTCGTGCTGGCGGCCGGCAGCTTGATCCCGGCTGATCTGCGCATCATCTCGGCCAAGGACTTTTTCGTCACGCAATCGGCGCTCACGGGCGAATCCATGCCGGTGGAAAAAAATGCCGACCCCAATCAGCCGGCCGGTCGCGTCGCGTTCGAATACAGCAACGCCTGCTTCATGGGCAGCAACGTCCTGAGCGGCGCGGCGCGCGGCGTGGTGGTCGTGACCGGTGGCCAGACCTACTTTGGTTCGCTCGCCGAGAAGCTCGGCAGCAAACGCGAGCTCACCAGTTTCGACAAGGGCATCAAGGGCTTCACGTGGCTGATGATCCGGTTCATGCTGGTCATGGTCTCCGCGGTATTTCTGATCGTGGGCATCCGTGATCATAATTGGGCTGAAGCGTTGCTTTACGCTCTGTCGGTGGCCGTGGGACTGACGCCGGAAATGCTGCCGATGATCATCACGGTGTGCCTTTCGAAGGGCGCCATAATGATGTCCCGAAAGAAGGTCATCGTGAAACATCTGCACGCCATCCAGAACTTCGGCGCGATGGACGTGCTTTGCACGGACAAGACGGGTACGCTCACACAGGATCACGTGGTGCTCGAACGCTACGTCGACGTGACCAACCGCACCAGCGAGGACGTGTTGCGCTACGCGTACATGAACAGTTTCTATCAGACCGGCCTGCGTAACCTCCTCGACCGCGCCATTCTCGCGCACACCGATCTCGACGTGGAGTTGAACTGCCGCAAGGTCGACGAGATCCCCTTCGATTTCAAACGCCGGCGCATGTCGGTGGTGATCGATTACGAGGATCGCCACGTCCTGATCTGCAAGGGCGCGGTCGAAGAGGTCTCGGCGGCGTGCGAGCACTATCAGGTCGACGAGGACATCAATCCGCTCATCCGCCTCATCCGCGACGACCTGATGGACGAGTACCGGACGCTCAGCGCCGACGGTTACCGGGTCCTGGCCATCGCCTATCGCGAGTTCGACCGGTCCAAGCTGAGCTTCTCCGTGGCCGACGAGGCGGAGATGATTTTGCTCGGCTACATCGCGTTTTTCGATCCGGCCAAGGACACCTCGGCCAAGGCCATCGATGCACTGGGCCGCTCCGGCGTGACGGTGAAGATTCTCACCGGCGACAACGAGCTCGTCACACGCAAGGTCTGCCATGACGTCGCCATGCCGATCAAGCGAATCGTCACGGGGCCGCAACTCGCGGCCATGGATGAAGCGGGGTTCGCCAAGGAGGTCGACGAGGCCAACGTGCTCGCGCGTCTCACGCCCGATCAGAAGGAGAAGGTCATCAAGACGCTGCGGGCGCAGGGCCACGTCGTCGGTTTCATGGGCGACGGCATCAACGACGTGCTCGCGATGAAGGCCGCGGACGTCGGCATCTCCGTCGACACCGCGGTGGACGTGGCGAAGGAGTCGGCCGACATCATCCTCCTCGAAAAAAGCCTGCTCGTGCTCGAAGACGGCATTCTCGAAGGCCGCAAGGTTTTCGCGAACATCATCAAGTACATCAAAATGGGCGCCAGTTCCAACTTTGGGAACATGTTTAGCATGGTCGGAAGCAATTTCCTCCTGCCCACCGGCTTTCTGGCGATGGCCCCCATTCAATTGTTGGTCAATAATCTGCTCTACGATTTCTCGCAGGTGGGCATCCCGCTCGACAACGTGGATCCGGAGTACCTGGCCAAGCCGCGCCGCTGGAACATCCAGAGCATCCAGAAATTCATGATCTTCATCGGGCCGATCAGCTCGATCTTCGATTACGCGACGTTCTTTCTGATGCTCTATTTCTTCGGCTGCAAAGCCTACGTTTCGGCGGTCGGGGATGCTGCGTTGACGCCGGCCAGCGCCCACTTGGAAAAACTCTTCCACACGGGTTGGTTTGTCGAATCGCTGCTTACGCAGACCCTGATCGTCCACATCATCCGCACGCAGCGCATTCCCTTCATCCAAAGCCGGGCGTCAAAAATGATGACGTTCACCACCCTGTTGATCATGGCCATCGGTATCTGGCTGCCGTTCTCCACGCTGGGATCCTTCATCGGGTTGACTCCGTTGCCGTTGGTGTTCTTCGGCTGGATGGCGGTTTTTCTCCTCACCTACAGCGTGCTGACGCATCTGGTGAAGATGTGGTTCGTGCGCCGGTTCGGCCTGGATTGAAAAGCGCGCGGGGCGCAAACCTGCCGCTGGCGGTGTTCTCATGGTAACGAAGTCTTGTCTCGGCGCGGCTCTTCGGTCGGATATGAATCATGCGTAGCATTCTGACTGCACTGCAGGAAGGCCGGCTCTTCGAATTGCCCGACGCGGGCAAGGAGCGCGCCCTGGAGTTCCTCGCCCGCATTCTGGACGCCAACCCGGACATCGAGGTCGGCACCGACATGATCGAGGAGGTCAAACTGCGCGAGCAGGAGTGCAACACCGGCATCGGCATGGGCGTGGGCGTGCCACATGTGCGGGCGCGCCGCGAGGAGGGCGAGCTCTTCTGCGCCATCGGCTGGTCGTCTCCGGGTATCGATTACGGAGCGGCGGACGGCAAGCCGGTGCATCTGGTGGTGATGTATTACATCCCGGGCGCGCAGAAGAACGTTTACCTCAAGGAAATTTCCAGCCTGGTCAAAGCCATCCACAAAAGCGGCGGCATGGACCCCATCGCGCTCGCCGCCGATCTGAACGCCGTCCGCAATCTGCTGCTCGACTGGGTCGCCTCGGTCCTCGGCGAATCCGGACCGGAAGCCGTGGCGCGGATGATCAAGCTGGAGGTCAAGCAGGCCCAGCAGGTCGCGGTTCCCGGGGCGGCGCCGGTCGCGGCCGAGGGCGTGCCCGTCGCCGGACGCCGGGCGGCACGCGTCGCTGCGCTCTCGATCCTGATCGCGCCACCCAATGGGGCGTTTGTGCTGGCGCAGGACGCCGAATGGGTCGCGGCGCTCGAAAAGGAAAATGGCCTGGCGTCGCGGCTCGCCAGCGGCATGCCCTTCCTGGCGGTCGGACGGAGACTTTTCGTGACGGGCACCACGCCTTATCCGGGCGGACGCATTCTCTACCAATGCGTGTCGGTGGTCGACGGGTCGTAATTGCGCCTCTGCCATAGCCCGCCTGGCGCAGGCTTCCGCCAGCGCGCCTGACCGCGCCGCGCTAGACCGCGACCAGCCGTTTTTCTTCGCCGGCGACCACGGCCCGGATGAAATCCTCCGGGGTGGTGGCGGCGAGGAACGCCAGATGATTGGCGTCGTCCTTCAGCAATTTGCAGAAGGCGCCCAGGACCTGCAGATAGTCGCCGGGTTTCGACAGCGGGGTGGCGAGCATGAACATCAGGTGCACGTCATCCTGGTCTTGATCGAAGAGGATGCCGCGTTCGCTGCGACCTACCGCCATCACGATCGACCGCACGTGCTCGGTGCGGGCGTGCGGCATCGCCAGGCCGTTGCCGAGACAAGTCGTGTCCAGCTGATCGCGCGCCAGCAGATCGCTGTAAAAGCCGTCGAAATCGGTGACGTCGGGATGACCGCGGAAGAGATGGGCCACTTCCTGGAGCGCGGCGATGCGGCGCGTGCTTTGCACGTTGAGGGCGATCCGCGAGGGATCGAGCAGACGGGAAATGGGACCGTTCATGCGGCGGTAAAGGTTCGAAGGAAATGATCCGCGGCCCGCGGCCTTGGCAAGGGTGGAGTGAGCGGCGGAGATCGCACCGTGACTGCAACGGGTGATTGACGCTGGCGCCCGATTGTCCGCTCAATAGGCGCATGAAGATCGTACCGCGGTTGGTCTTGGCCGTGTGCGGTGTCGTCGGTCTCGACGGACGGGCGGCGGAGCCGTTCAGCCAGGCCGTGCCGCCGGCGGAGTTCAACGCCGCGGGGCTCGACAAGTTGACGCCCGCGGAATTGACGCGGCTGGATGCGCTGGTGCAGCGTTATCACGCGGGCGAACTGGAAGCAGCCCGACGCACGGCGGCAGCGGAAGCCGAGGCGAAAGCGGTGGAACAGGTGCGGGCGGCCAAAGCTGAAGCGGAGGCGCGGGTCGCAGCCCAAGTGCAGGCGGCCAAGGCCGAGGCGGCAACGACCAGGGCCCAGAAGACGGCCCAGAACCGCGACGCGAAAGACGGCAGCATCGCCGGCTTCTTCTCGAGCTTGACCCGCCCCGTTGGCACCAAGGCCGAGTTTGATAAGGCCGGAATCGAAATCGTCGGCGTGTTTAAGGGGTACCACCCGGGTACTGTATTCGTCCTCGGCAACGGCCAACGCTGGCGGGTCTTGAGCGACACCTATGTGACCGGACCGATGCCAGAAGTGCGCAGGGTCTTGATCGAGCCAGGCATGCTGGGCAGCTTTTATCTGCGGTTCGAAGGCGTGGGCGTGCAGCCCAAAGTCTCGCTGGTGAGCGAGCCGTGACCAGCGGGATGCGCGCCCTCAATCGGGCAGCGCGTCGCGTACCGCTTCGAGGCCGGTGAAGATGCGATCGGCCCCGGCGGCGCGCAGTTCCTCCGCATCGTGCGTGCCGGTGGTGACGCACCAGCAGGCGGCGAATCCGCCGTTGCGCGCGGCCTGCACATCGAAGGGCGAATCGCCGACGAGCATCGTGCTGGTGGCGTCGGCGCCGAGGTCGGCGAGCACCCGCTGGGCATACTCCCGCTGCGGTTTGACCCATGGCGTGTCGGTCGCGCCGTAAACCGCGCGCAAGAGCGGCGCGATGCCGAGATGTTCGCACACGCGGCGCGAGGAGGGGCCATGCTTGTTGGTGAACACGGCGCAGGTGGCGCCGCGTCCGTTCAGGCTGGTGAGCAGCTCGCGGGCGCCGGGCAGCAGTTCCACATCGTCGAGCATGGTCTGGTCCCAATACGGACGATAGATGGCCAGCGCCTCCGCCAGACGCGATTCGGGGACAAACTTGCGCATGGCGTTTTCCAGGCCGCCGCCGATGGCGCGCCGCACCTGTTCGAGGGTGGGGGCGGGATAGCCGAGCCGGGGCAGCGTGTGGCAATAGCTGCGATGGATCGCGTGCAAATGATCGAGCAACGTGCCATCGAGGTCGAAAAGGAAGGTGCGAAACCGCATGGAAGACCGCGATGCAAACGCCGCCGCCCCCGCGAGGCCATCGAAATTTGGTTTTGCGGAGCGGGCGTTAGAAGTCGATGGTACTTGCGATGTCCGCCAGCCCGGAAACCAGTGCCGCGCAAGTGTCGGCCCGCACCGACGGCGACGGACTCGTATTGACGCTGTCCGGCCACTGGCGGATCACGGGCACGCGGCCGCACTGGGTAAAAGTGCTGGGGGCACAATCGCCACAACGCGTGCGTCTCCTGCCGGAGGACCTGGCCGCCTGGGACAGCTCTCTCCTGCTCTTTCTCCATGAGGCGCAGCAGTGGTGCCGGGTGGCCGGCGTGTTCTGCGACATCACGGCTTTTCCGGAGCAGGTGCGGACGCTCCTCGCCCAGTTCGAGGTGGCGCAGGGCACCAGCGTGCCTTTCGACCGTTCGGCGAATTTTCTGTCGGTGGTCGGGGTGACGGCGCAGGGCCTGTGGCAGGAAGTCCGGGGGTTCGCGCACTTTATGGGCGAGTTCATCCTGAGTGCCGCAGCCCTGGCCCGCCAGCCGCGGCGCTTTCGCTGGCGCGATTGCGTGGCCGAGATGCAGCAATGCGGCGCCATGGCGTTGCCCATCGTGAGCCTGACCAGTTTCCTCGTCGGCGTGACTCTCGCCTACACCGGCGCGATCATCCTGCGGCTGTTTGGCGGCGATATCTGGGTGGCCGACCTCGTCGGACTGAGCACGGCGCGCGAAATGGGCGCGGTGATGACCGCCGTCGTGCTGGCCGGCCGCACCGGCGCCGCCTACGCGGCCCAGATCGGCAACATGAAGGCCAACGAGGAGATCGACGCGCTCGCCACGCTCGGCGTCTCGCCGGTGGACTTCCTCGTGGTACCGCGCGTCGTCGCGCTCGCCGTGATGACACCGCTGCTGGCGCTCTACGCCAACTGCCTCGGCATCCTTGGCGGCATGGCGATCGCCAGGACCATACTCGATATTCCTCCCACCGCGTACTGGGTGGAGATGCTCACGATCGTCGATCTGTCCGATATTGCCACGGGTCTGATCAAGGCGGTCACCTTTGGCCTCATCATCGGCCTGTCGGGCTGCATGCGCGGCATGCAGGCCGATCGCAGCGCCGCCGGCGTGGGCCGGGCCGCCACCTCGGCCGTCGTGACGGCGATTCTGCTGATGATCATCGCGGATGCGCTCTTCGCCGTGGTGTTCCACATCCTTGGGTGGTGAAACCATGAGCGAAACATCCGCCAGTTCTCCCGCCATCGAAGTCTCCGCCCTGGAGTGCGGCTACGACGGTACGGTCGTGCTCAAGAGCATCACGTTCGCGGTGCCCCGCGGCGAACTCTTCTTCGTCATCGGCGGCAGCGGCTGCGGCAAAAGCACCCTGTTGCGGCACATCGTCGGGCTGAACCGGCCCACGCAGGGCGAAGTCCGCTTCTTCGGCCAGCGCTTCGACGATCAGGATGTCCGGTCGCGGCGCGAGCTGCTCAAGACTTTCGGCATCCTCTACCAGAGCGGCGCCTTGTGGACCTCACTCTCCATCCGCGAGAATGTCGCGCTGCCGCTGGAGCTGCACACCGACCTCTCCAAGCGCGAACGCGAGGAGGTCGCGACCCTCAAGCTCGCCCAGGTGGGGTTGACGGGCTTCGAAGATTATTATCCGGCGGAACTCAGCGGCGGCATGCGCAAGCGCGCCGGACTGGCCCGCGCCCTGGCGCTCGATCCGGCCATCGTGTTTTTCGACGAGCCGTCGGCCGGCCTCGATCCCATCACCTCCCGCAAGCTGGATGAGCTCATCCGCCAGGTGCGCGACAACTTCGGCACGACGTGCGTCGTCGTTTCGCACGAACTCGCCTCGATCTTCAGCCTGGCCGATCGCGTGATCCTGCTCGACCGCGGCGAGCAGGGGATCATCGCCGAGGGCGATCCGCGCCGCCTCGCCCGCGAAAGCGGCGACCCGCGCGTGACCGAGTTTCTCCGCCGCGGCGAATCGTCCGCCTCATCCGCCTGAACTTTTGTTTTGTCATTCCGGTCCAAGCCCAAAATGCACATAGGAGCGCCCGCCCATGAAAACCAAGGTTAGTCCCACCATCATCGGCCTGTTTGTCATCGGCGCGTTCGTGCTGGGCTTCGTGGCGCTGATCTCCTTCGGCGACGTGAACTTCTTCTCCCGGCCGCAGCGGTTCGTCGTCTATTTCAACGAATCGATCCACGGCCTCGATCTGGGCTCGCCGGTGAAACTGCGCGGCGTGCGGGTGGGCCGCGTGGTCGACCTCAACGTGCGCTACGATGCTGCGCAAAACCAGTCGATGGTGGCGGTCGCCTGCGAACTCAGCCGCAACGTCATCACCGATCGCGATGGTACCAATGTCGACGTGTCCAATCGCGACGTGCTGCAAAAACTCATCGATCACGGGCTGCGGGCGCAACTCGGCGTCGTGGGCCTGGCCACGGGGATGCTGTTTGTGGAGCTCGATTTCTACAATCCCCACGAATATCCCCCGGATCCGAAAGCACCGGAGGCGAAATACGCCATCGTGCCGGCCGTGCCCTCGGCCATCTCGGAATACCAGGCCAGCCTCACGGTGATTCTCTCCGATCTGCGGAAAGTGGATTTCGCCGGGCTTTCCAAGGAGCTGAAGGGGCTGCTCGTCGACACGCGCAAGCAGGTCAACACGATCGAGGTCAAGGGTCTCCTCGCCGAATGGACCAAGGCCGGGCAGTCGGTGAACGCTCTCGCCACCTCGCCCGAGTTCAAACAGGCGTTTGTCCACCTCGACGCCGCTGTCGCCGATCTGCGCGGGGTACTCGCCAGGCTCGATGCGCAGATCGATCCCGCGGGCGCCAAGTTTGGCGACACCCTGGCCGAGGCGAAGCGCACGCTGGAGTCGTTCAACGAATCGGCCCTCACGCTGCGCCGGTTCGTCAATGCCCAGCAGAACCTCGGCGCCGACGCGGACCAGGCGTTCACCCGGCTCGCCGCCGCCGCCGACGCCGTGCAGCGCCTGGCGGATTTCCTTGAGCGCAACCCGACCGCGTTGATCTCCGGCCGCAAACCACCGCAGTAAGAGACAACCACGCCACCCTCGAAAACAACGAAAAATGAATGCCTCCCTGCCGAGTTTCCGCTGCCGTTTGCTGTCGTCCGCCGTCTGCCTGCTCCTGGTCGCCGGCTGCAATGTCATCCCGCCGCCGCAGGCCGATTCGACGCGGTACTATGCACTGGCCAGCCCGGCGCTGGACAATCAGGTCGCGCGCCCAACCAGCGGCACGCTGCGGCTGGGTCTCAAACCGGTGGACGTCGCGCCCTATCTGAAGAAAGATCTGATCGTCCTGCGCCGGGGCGAAAACGAACTCGTATACAACGAGTACGCCCGCTGGGCCGAACCGCTGGAGGCGAGCATCGCCCGGGCATTGCGCACCTGCCTGTTGGCCGACGCGAAAACGGGCCGGGTCTACGCCGCGCCCTTCCCGTTCGACCAGGAGCGCGATTTCGACCTCGCGATCGGCATCGTGCGCTGTGAAGGCGTGCAAGCGGGGGGAAACACGGTGGCACGTTTCGTGGCGACGCTGGAGATCACCTCCGCCGGCACGAACCCCGCGGTGGTCGTGCGCAAGACGATCACGCTGCCCGATGTGGCCTGGGATGGCCGGGACTACGCCGCGCTGGTCCGCGCCCTGAGCGACGACGTGGCCGCGCTCGGCCAGGAAATAGCCGCCGCGCTACCGGAGAAGAAGTGATCTTGGAAAATGCCTTTGGATATGGGATTCGTCGCGCGACGGAGCCGCAGCCAAAGCAACGGAGTTGAGACACGGAGTGCACAGAGATTTGAGTCGAGGTCACAGAGGAATGCAGCTGCCTCTGTGATCTCCTTCGAACTCCGTGCCCTTTGTGACGAGAAAGTATGTTCGGAAAACAAGATTCTGCGGGTGCTGCAGCCTCCTGACGTCGGCTCCTACATTCCGGAGCAGCATTCCGGAGCGGCGCAATCGGCGTGAATCCGGGCTTTTTCGTCCGGCTCCCTGAACGATTCCTTGGGGCTAATCTACCGGTTGCGTCAGGAAATCGGCTTTGCCACCAATTGAGCGCAGACCAGCATGTGCCCCATGAGTCGTGACCCCGACCCCACTATCGTCATCGGCGTTCCCGGTGCGGTGGACAGCGGGCGCGTACTGGCGGTTGCCGCCATCCTGATGCTCGCGGCGCTCGGGGTATACTGGAACAGCTTCAACGTTCCCTTGCTGTTGGATGACTCGAGGGCGATCGGCGACAATCCGTCCATCCGCCAACTCGGACAAATCGGTGATATTTTGACGCCGCCGGCAACGTCGCTGACCTCCGCCCGGCCGCTGCTCAACCTTTCGTTGGCATTGAATTACGCGGGGGGAGGCTTGTCCGTGCGCGGATACCATGCGGTCAATCTGCTCATCCACATCTGTGCCGGGCTCGTCCTGCTGGGAATGGTGCGGCGCACACTGCTTTTGCCCGGTCTGCGCCCCCGCTATGGCGATGTGGCTTTGCCCTTGGCCGCGTTCGCCGCCCTGCTGTGGGAATTGCATCCGCTGCAAACGGAGGCCGTGACCTACATCAGCCAGCGGGCCGAGTCGCTGATGGGGCTGTTCTACCTGCTGACGCTTTACTGCTTCATTCGGTCAGTTCAGTCAGGTTTAACAGGAGGCAACGGAGGAAACGAAGTGCCGGAGAAGGCGCATGGTTCTTTGTTATCTCCGTTACCTTCGGTAAAAACTCCGGATTCAAAATTTGGAGGGTATGCCCGCAATGGTTGGCTCATGCTCTCCGTGGCTGCCTGTTTCTGCGGAATGGCCACCAAGCAGAGCATGGTCACTGCACCGGTGCTGGTGCTGCTTTATGACCGGGCGTTCGTCAGCAGTTCGTTTCGGTCCGCGTGGGCGGGTCGACGTTGGTACTACGCCAGTCTGGCCGCGGCCTGGTTGTGGCTCGGTTTTCTCATGCACCATTCGTCGCTGACGGCCATCGGCGTGGGGTTTCAGGCAGGCGTAAGCTGGCCGGCCTATGCGATTACCGAACTGCGGGTGGTTACGGATTACCTGCGGCTCGCGTTTTGGCCGTATCCGTTGGTGTTCGATTATGGCTGCGAAATTTTTGTGACGGACCCTCTGACCGTGGCGCCGTATGCGCTGGCCGTAACGGCAATAGTGGTCGGAGTCGTGCTCGCCTGGCGCCAGTGGCCGGGGGCGGGATTTCTCGGCGGCTGGTTCTTTCTGATCCTGGCGCCCACCTCGACGATCGTGCCGATCGCGGACCAACCCATGGCCGAAAGCCGGATGTACTTGCCGTTGGCCGCGGTGATCGTGCTCGTGACGCTCGGCAGTTACGCGCTCGTTCGGCGCCGCGCCTTCGTGATCCTCGGCATCGGGGCGATCGGACTCGGCGCGCTGACCGTTCATCGGAACCACGATTATCGCAGTGAGTTGAGCATATGGGAAGACACCGTGGCCCGGCATCCCCTCACTTCCCGCGGACATTGCACCCTCGGCATAACACTGGCACGGATGCCCGGCCGGTTTCCGGACGCCATCGCGCACTACGAACAAGCGTTGCGCGTCAATCCCAATTACGCCGAGGCGCATAACAACCTGGCCATGGTGCTGGCGAAAATGCCCGGACGGCTGCCCGAGGCCATGGCCCACTACGAAGCGGCCCTGCAGGCCAAACCTACCGATGCCAGTGCGCATAACAACTACGGCCTGACCCTGGCGCAGCTGCCCGGATGGTTGCCCGAGGCCGTGGCGCAATTTGCAGAGGCATTGCGACTCAGGCCGGATTGGGCCGAGACCCACTATAATCTCGCCGTGATCCTCGCGAAAATGCCCGGCCGGATGCCCGAAGCCATCGCGCACTACGAAACGGCTGCGCGCCTCAAGCCGGACTTTGCCGGGGCGCACCGTAATCTCGCCCTTGCCCTGGCAAAAATGCCCGGCCGGCTGGCCGACGCCGTCGCGCACTTCGAAACTGCCGTGCGCCTTGGCCCCGATTCTTTCGAGGATCGCTACAACCTCTCCGTGGCGCTGGCGAAAGTCCCCGGTCGTCTGCCCGACGCCATCGTGCACGGCGAAGCAGCCGTACGCCTCAAGCCGGACTCAGCCGAGGCGCACAACCACCTCGCCAATGTCCTGGCACAGATGCCCGGGCGTATTCCCGATGCAATCGCCCACTATGAGGAGGCCGTGCGGCTCAAGCCGGATTATGTCGATGCGCGCAACAATCTCGCCGTGCAGTATGCCGGAACCGGGCGATGGGAGGCCGCGATCGGTCAACTGGAGATTGCTGCCCGTCTCAACCCGGCGGCCACGGCGGTTCACGACAATCTCGAAAAGATGAAGGCGATGCGCCAGCCGTGAACCGCCCCGGGCCTCTCCGCAGATTACCCGGAATTTATTGGCGCGAATCAGCGGTTGCCAGCGTCCGATTCCTTGAACGACTCCACGTGGTAGATCGACACGCTCACCCCTGAACCGCGCCAGTCCGAGGCTTCGCAGCCGGCCTTTTCGGCGAGGCTGTTGAGAAATTCCACCTTGTCGGGGATTTGCTCCCACACCTGCGGCAGGTAGGTCGCCCCGCGGCCGCCGATCTGCAGCACCACGCCGTCTTTGCCGGGCTGGAGTTTTTGCAGGAGATCCTTGGGCGAACTGAAGAACAGCGGCAGGGGCTCGGTGAGCACGCTGATCTCGATTTCGAGCTGGGCCACTTCGTCGGCCGTCACCGCGGAAAAGCGCGGATCGCGGAGCGCGGCGTTGCGGGCATTGTCGACGACGGCCTGGATGAGCGGCTCCTGCGCCACGATGTGCCCGATGCAGCCGCGCAGCGCGCCACGCTCGGTCAGCGTGACGAAGCAGCCTTTTTTCGCGGTGAATTTCGGCGCGAGTGCCGCGGTGTCCACCGTGGGCAGCTGGCCCGTGGCGACGACCTCGCGCACGGTCTTGCGCGCCAGCTCCAGCAGAAAACGGCGTTCCTCGGCGGAATAGGTGGCGCCGGGCGCCCGCGCGGCGCTTTCGGCGGTGGCAGCCGTCGGCGCGTAGAACGCGATCGCCGCATAGCCGACCACACCGTGAAATTTGTCCCCCGCTGTGTCGCCGCTGTTGCGGTAGTCGAGCAGTCGGGTTTTCCAACCCTGCTGCTTCGCCACGTAAATGAGGATCTGGATCGGGATCGCTCCGCAGGCGTCGTCCGGGGCAATTTGCTCCGGCTCGAGGGCGCAGATGGCCTCGACGGTGCGGCGGTCGCGTTTTTGGGCGTTGGTGTAGGTGTCGTAGTGACTCAAATCGGAACTGGCCACGATCAGCGTCCGGTCGTCGAGGATTTGCCTGAGTGCCGTCGCGGCTTTGGCCGTGTCGATATCGCCGCAGACGACGGGCAGCAGTTGGAAGTTCTTGAGCGTTTTCTGGAGGAACGGCACCTGGACCTCGTCGGAATGCTCCCAGGTGTCAGCGGTGTCGTCGCCGAGCTCGGGGGCCGGGCAGGAAGCCTGCTGCCACCACTCCGGACGGCGCACGAAGGCCTTGGGTTCGAGCGCAAACGGGCTGAGTTTTGCCAGTGAGCGCGCTTTCTCCGAGATGGGCACGTCGCCAAGCGGCGTGCGAAACACATTGGCGCCGGTGACCGAGGCGGCCCGCAACGCGGCATAGTGGCTCGGCGCCAGCACCACGACCGTCGAATAGTCGCGTCCGACCAGCTGGCGGTACGCGTAGGCGGCCACGGGTCCGGAATAGGCATAACCGGCGTGCGGGCAGACGAGCGCCTTGAGCTCTCCGCCGAGCGGTACGTCCTTCGCCGCGGCGAGGTAGGCGTCGATGGCCCGCGATAGTTCAGTCTTGTCCTTCGGATAAAACAGCCCGGCGACCGCCGGCTCGCGGACTTTGAGGGCGGGCGGGGCGGCTTCGGCCGCGGACGCACGGTACGCGGCGACAACCGCGAGGGAGAGGACCAGGCCAAAGCCGAGGGAGCGGAGAAAATTTCGCGAGAGCATGAGGCCTCCTATGATTCAGAGTCACCAGACGGAGAAACCACTAATGAACACTCATTGACGCTAATGAATAGAAATGACAGCACGACCTCTTTTTGCAGGTGGATCTTTGTCGTGACGGTGACTCCGGGCTGAGCTCCTCATTCAGACTTCCCCGGAGCGTTCTTCGACCTTACCCAGCGTTTTTCCGGCTCTGAATGAGTGCGGCGATCTCCGCCTGGAGTTTTTCCCTGGTTTCTTCGCGGGCTTTGTCTGGCATCGGCTCCGTGCTCCCGCGATCCTCCGGCTCAGATTTGCGACTCTGCCGCGATCGCCGCCTTTCGGGCAGGGTGTGGGCCAGTTGGAGAACTTCCATCCGATCAAAAGGCTTCCTGAGAATAAACATGCGATCGGAGGCTCCGACCCGGGCAAACATCTCCTCCCAGGAATAATCGGAATACGCGGTGCACAGCACGATGTGCAGCTCCGGGTCCGCGATCCACAGTTTGGGCGTGACTTCGATCCCATCCCAACCTGGCGGCATGCGCACATCCACGAAGGCCACGTCGTAAGGGCGCCCCTCCTGCAGGGCATGAAACACCCGGGCCAGGCCCTCATGCGCCTGGAAGGCGGAATCGATTTCGAATTCGCTTTGTTGTCCGAGAGGGGGGGTGGTCCCGAATAGTGCCGCCTCCATCGCCTCCAATTGCGAACTGCTGCCCCGGTCCCGGCACAGGATTTTCCGGAAATCTTCATGAATGGATGGATTGTCGTCGATGACGAGAATCCGGTGTTTCAGGTCTGGGCCAGGAGGGGTCACGGACGATTGCGTAGCGGCAGGAGGGCGGATTTACAAGAAAGGGGTTTTCCGGGCCCTTGATAAGCGGCCATCAGCCGGATCCATGCAGTCGAACACTCCCTAAGCCGCCGCGAGACGGCGGAAAAGCGACGGAGAAATCCGGTTTTCACAGCGCGAAGCGCTGCATTAGGAGCCTGGCGGGGCTGATTCCCGCCATCCAAACGAAATTTTTCGAAGAAGATATGGTATTCATTGGCAAGTCCGACAGGCTCCTCGGGACATGATCGGCGTCTTCGATTCGGGTTTCGGCGGGCTCACCGTGCTGGCCTCCCTGTTGGAGGCATTGCCGCAATACGATTACCTGTTTCTCGCCGACAGCGCGCGGGCGCCGTACGGGGCGCGGAGTTTTGACGTCATCTACGATTTCACGCTGGAATCGGTGGAGTGGCTCTTCGATGAAGGCTGTACGGTCGTGATTCTCGCCTGCAACACCGCCTCGACCCGGGCGCTGCGCAACATCCAGCAACTGCACCTGCCGGTACGCCGTCCGGACCGCCATGTGCTTGGCGTCGTGCGCCCCTCCGTCGAGGCGCTGGCCGGCCTGCCGCCGGGCGCCGTGCCCGGTACCACGCCGCCCTCGCTGGCGACGGGACTGGTCGCCGTGCTGGGCACAGAGGGCACTGTCGACTCCGATTCCTACGGGATGGAGCTGCGCAAACTCGCGCCGCGGCTCGAGCTCATTCAACAAGCCTGTCCGCTCTGGACGCCGTTGGTCGAGGCCGGCGAACTCGAGGGGCCGGGCACCGAGTGGTTTCTCCGGCGTTATCTCGATCCGGTGCTGAAACCGGACCGCCTGCCGCAACGCCTGCTGCTCGGTTGCACCCATTTCCCGCTGTTGCTGCCGGGCATCCGCCGCATCGTGCCGCCGGAGGTGGAAATTCTCGCACAAGGCGAGATCGTCGCGTCGCGGTTCGCGGCGTGGCTCGCCCGCCATCCCGACCGGGAGGCACGCCTGGGCCGGAATGGACGCCGCCGTTTCGCCACCACCGACGACCCGGCGTGGTTCGCGGATCGCGGCGAACGGCTGCTCGGCCGGCCGCTGCCAGCCGAACGCGTGCGCCTGCGCCAGGTGCGCTAGAAGTTTGTCGGACTCCGGCTCGAAGCCCGGAGCTCATCTCCCGCGAAAATGAGCCAATTCCAAATGATACGTATTACGTATTATTCCCTCCGGGAATCGTTGAAACTCCCACCGTGGACTTGACGGGCTGGAGCTAGGCGGAGGGCGTCTGGGAAAGCTGCTCGGCGATGATCTGGGCCGCCGTCCTGGCATAACGACTGGCCGCCTCGCCGATCTCCTGGGCGTTCTCGGGATTGTCGGGATTAAACTGGTCGAGGATCCGGGAGTTTCCGAGAACGTTGCTGAGCGCGCCTTCGAAGGTCGCGAGGTATATCTCCTCCCGGACCTGGTCGGTATCGAGGAGAACGCGGATGGCGCCCTTGGTGATGTGCGTGGCGATGGTGGCGGTGCGGGTGGCGGCCTTGATGGGATCCGCGTCGGTGGTTTTGCCCCACAGCGTGGTCCGGGCCGCGGCGGTTTTCAGGGCAATAAGCAGGATTTTCCCGGCGAGTGACATAGGTCGGTATCCTCCAACATTCGGCGGAAGGCGGATTTTCTTTAGTCGCCTTTCTCCGGCCCGGTGCGCCTTGGGGGCAAAAAACGACCGGTGGATCGCGCAACTTCGGGCGCCGGTTATCGTCATGCCCGGCGTTGGTTCCGCCCAGTTTCCACGATCGCCTCCGCTCTCGCTTCTCCTTTCAACCCAGTTTTCCCTATGCGCCTATTCTCCCGTTGGTGCCTGGCCCTGGTCGCGACGTGTCTGCTGGCGCGGGCCGCCGGAGAGCCGCCCACCGAGTGGATCGATCCCGACACCGGGCACCGCGTCGTGCGACTCTCGCGCGAAGGCGGCACGGCCAGCCTGTATTTCCACCAGAATGCCTATTCGCCCGACGGGCGAAAACTGGTGGTGACCAACCCCGGTGGCATCGCGACGATCGATCTGGCCACCCGGGCGATCGATCAGGTCGTCACCGGCCGGGTCAGCGTGCTGGTGACAGGCCGCAAAAGCGGCGACGTCTATTATCTGCGCGACGGTGCAGTCTATGCGACCAACCTCGACACGCATGCGACGCGGGAAGTCGCCAAGTTTCCGGCCGAGTACGGCCGGCTTGGCAATGTGACCGTCAATGCCGATGAGAGGCTCATCGTGGGTCTGGCGGTCGATCCCGAGGGCAAAGCCGTGCCGCGCAAGCTGCCGCCCGGCGACAACGGCGGACGCCTGAGCCCGCGCTGGGCCGAGGGGCTGCCGATGGTGCTTTTTACCATCAACACCGCGACCGGCGAACTGAAGAAGATCTACCGCGAGAACGATTGGACCAACCACCTGCAGTGCTCGCCGACGGATCCGACGCAGATCATGTTCTGCCACGAAGGTCCGTGGCACTACAACGACCGCACCTGGCTCATCCGCACCGACGGCTCCGGCCTGACCAAAGTCCACACGCGCACGATGGAGATGGAAATCGCCGGGCACGAATTCTTCGGCGCTGACGGCCGGACCGTCTGGTACGACCTGCAGACACCGCGCAGTCTGGTGTTCTGGCTCGCCGGCTATGACCTCGCGACGGGCGCGAGAACCTGGTATCACCTCGAGCGGAGCGAGTGGTCGGTGCACTACAACGTCTCGCCCGACGGGAAGCTATTTGCAGGCGATGGCGGCGGTCCGCGCAGCGTGGCTGCGCCGGGCAACGGCCAGTGGATCTATCTCTTCCGGCCGGAAATGCAGCGCACGACCATGCTGCCGGAGCAAAAGGGCCTGATCAAAATCGGCACGTTCAAGGCGGAACGGCTCGTCAATCTGGCCCGGCACGACTACACGCTGGAACCCAACGTCACTTTCACGCCCGACATGAAATGGATCGTTTTCCGCTCCAACATGCACGGGGCGACACAGGTTTACGCCGTCGAGATCGCCAAGGCGAAATAACGGACACCGTCAGCCGTGCGGTTCCGGGACCGCTTGCCTTGCCCGCTCGCGGACGGCGCTGATTTCGTCGGGCGGAAGGCCCAGGAATTCGAGGAAGCGCTGGTGGTAGGCGGGATCGAGCCGCTCGAAGTCGCGGTGCCAGCGGGCCAGATCGGCGTCGGTGAAGCCGGAGCCGCGCAGCAGCTGCACCCATTTCTCCTTGGTCATGTGGCCGACCTTTTCGAGCAGGCGGCGGTCTTTGAGCAGTTCAACGATCACGCGCTGGCGGGTGCGCAGCGCCTCGATCTGCCTGGCGAGGTCGTAGAGCTGGCGCTCGAGCGCACCGGCGAGTTCCTGGCGGGGGCGGTCGAGGATTTTCTTGATCTCGGCCAGCGGCAGCCCGGTCCGGCGATAGAGGCAGATCTGGCCCAGGCGTTTCTCGTCGCGCGGCGTGTAGTGGCGATAATCGTTATGCAGCCGGCCGCCGGGAGACAGGAGGCCGATACGATCGTAGTAGAGCAGCGTCGAACGGGAGAGTCCGTGCTGTTTGGCGAGGCGGCTGATGGTCATGGGCAAGGTGACGAAACCGGCGATGAGTGAGGGAAGAAATGGAGACGGATGGCGTTGTTTCCGCCAGTGTGCACTGTGAAGCTGTAGACAGGTCAAGCGGGCACGGGAAAAATCGTCCGACGGGCTCGGCGAGGTGGCCCGGGGCAAGATTTCGTAGGGGCGCAGTCTTGCCCGTTCGACAAGCTCAGGGCCCCGAGCCTGTCGAGGGGCTGCGCCCTGGTTTGGGGGGGGAAAGGAAGGGCGCAGCAAGACTGCGCCCCTACGGGTCGACCCAGAATACCGCGTCTCCGCTCAGCCGACCTTCGGCAGATGATGCAGTGCCTCGGCGATCTTGGCCTCGGGATGCTCGTAGTCCTCGAGGTTGCCGGCGAGGTGGGCGTCGTAGGCCGACATGTCGAAATGGCCGTGACCGCTATAGCAAAAGACGATGCACTTCTTGTCGTTTTTGCGCGCCTCGTCGATCGCGGCGCGGACGGCGTGCGACGTCTCCGGCGCGGGCACGAAGCCCTCGGAACGGGAGAATTGCAGGGCGCCCTCGAATACGGCGTTCTGCAACAACGCCCGCGATTCGATCAGGCCGAGATTGGCCAGATGGGCCACGATGGGCGCGGTGCCGTGGTAGCGCAGGCCGCCGGCGTGGATGCCCTCCGGCACGAATGTGTGCCCGAGCGTGAACATCTTTACGAGCGGCGTAAGCTTGGCCGTGTCGCCGAAATCGTAGGCGTAAATGCCCTTGGTGAGCGAGGGGCAGGCCGCCGGTTCGACCGCGATAATGCGCAGGTCGGACCGTTTCATTTTCTCGGACAGGAAAGGAAGGGCAAAACCGCCGAAATTGCTGCCGCCGCCGACGCAGCCAATCAGGGTGTCGGGTTTTTCACCGGCCAGTTCGAGCTGACGTTTCGTCTCCAAACCGACGACGGTCTGGTGCAGCAGGACGTGGTTGAGCACGCTGCCGAGGGCGTAATGCGTGTCGCTGTGCGTGGCGGCATCCTCCACGGCCTCGGAAATGGCGATGCCGAGACTGCCGGGCGTTTCCGGATCGGTTTTGAGGATATCGCGGCCGGCCTGGGTGCGGTCGGTGGGTGAGGCGAAGACTTCGCCGCCCCAAATATGCATGAGCGAGCGGCGGTACGGCTTCTGGTGGTAGCTGGACTTCACCATGTAGATGGTGCAATCGAGGCCGAAGAGCTGGCAGGCGAACGCCATCGACGAGCCCCACTGGCCCGCGCCCGTCTCGGTGGCGATGCGGCGCACGCCCTCCTTTTTGTTGTAATAGGCCTGCGGGAGCGCGGTGTTGGGCTTGTGGCTGCCGGCGGGGCTGACGCTCTCGTTCTTGAAATAAATCCGGCAGTTTGTCTTCAACGCCTTTTCGAGGCGGACAGCGCGCACCAGTGGCGTGGGCCGCCAGATCTTGTAGAGGTCGCGCACCGCGTCGGGAATGGGAATCCAGCGTTCGCCGCTCATTTCCTGCTCGATGAGCGCCATCGGGAAGAGCGGGGCCAGGTCGTCGGGGCCGAGCGGCTTGCCCGTGCCGGGATGCAACGGAGGCGGCAGGGGCTGGGGCAGGTCGGCGAGGACGTTGTACCAGGCGGACGGGATATCGCTGTGGGGCAGGGTGACGATTTCTTGGGCCATAAAGCCTGCACACCTAGGCGAAGGAGTCCCCGGATTCCAATCCTTTTTCCGCC
>DATJPQ010000029.1:0-3931 GCA_035506315.1 Opitutaceae bacterium | reverse complement strand
TATCTGGAGCAGCACCATGCGAACAAATCATAAACGGCGGTCAATCGTCCGCCTCATGCTGGGGCTGGCTCTGGCTCACACCCCGGCGTTCGCCCAATCGCAGTCTTGGACGAGATTGGCGGACATGCCCACCGCCCGATTGATGGCGGGTGCGGCGGCCATGGGAGGGAAGTTTTATGTGATCGGAGGCTGCGTGGTGCAGGACAAGGGGGTCACGGCTCTCTCCGTGGTCGAAGCCTACGATCCAGCCACCAACATCTGGCAGGCCAAAGCTCCCATGCCGACGGCGAGAAGCTCGTTCGGTCTCGCCGTGGCCGGCGGCCGTATCTTCGTCGTCGGTGGCACTCCATCCGACACGAGGTCGGCCATAAATGAGGTGGAGGCCTATGATCCGGTCTCGGACCATTGGACTGCCGTCGCCAAAATGCCGACGGCCCGCAGCCAGGTGGGCGCGGCAGCGGTGGGAGGGAAAATCTATGCGGTGGGCGGCAATGCCGGGCATGAACTTGTATTCGAGGTCTACGACCCAGTTACCGATCGATGGGCCACCCTGCCGCCGCTCCCCACCGCGCGACGCAATGCCGGTGTCGTCGCCATCGACGACCGGCTGTTTGTGGTCGGAGGAGTCACGCCCGACGGGTGGACGCCAGTGGCGACGCTGGACGAATACGATCCGACGGCCAGCCGGTGGGCGGTGCGACCAAACGCTCCCATCGCGAAGACCGATTTCGCCGTTACCGTTCAAGGCGGACAGATCGTGGTCATCGGCGGGTTTAACCGCCACGCCCTTCCTTCCGTCGAGGCGTACGATCCGAAATCCGCAAAATGGACCGTGCGTCCTCCCCTGCCCGTTCCCACTCAATTTCCGGCGGCCGCTTCACTGGACGGAAAGATCTTCGTGGCTGGCGGCACTTCAAAACTGCCCTTGGCGACCGCGACGCTTTTCGTCGGTGATCTCGACCCGATGGCCGCGCCCATGCCCTCGCCCGCAGCCACGGGGAAGCATCAAGAACCAAGTCTCAAGTAACACGACGGCAAATCTCAAACGCCAAAACTCGAAACCCGCCCTCCTCGCCCCACAGTCGCGGGGCTCCGCCGTTCCTTTTCCCTTTCACCTTCCCTCTCACTCTCACACACGCCCAAGGCGCGCCTCCCTCACTCCCTTGTTCCCTTACTCCCCCATTCCCTTTTTCCCTCTCATGACCCTCTATACTCCGCATCCTCTTCGCCGCTGGCTCTGCGCCGGCACGCTCACGCTGGTAGCCGACGGGGCGGCAGCCGCACCGGAGGCCCCGGCGGCGGCGCATCATACCTTCGTGATTGTTCATGGCGCGTGGGGCGGCGGTTGGGCCTTCCGCGAGGTCGACCGGCTCCTTACTGCCGATGGCCACAAGGTTTACCGGCCCACGCTCACCGGCCAGGGGGAAAAGGTCCACCTCGCCACGCGTGACACCAACCTCACCACCCACATCACTGACATCTTCAACGTCATCCTTTTCGAAGACCTGCATGATGTCGTGCTCGTCGGTCACAGCTACGGCGGCATGGTCATCACCGGCGTCATGGACCGCGTGCCCGAACGCATCCGGCAGGTCATCTTCCTCGACGCCGCCGTGCCGGACGACGGCGAGAGCATGAAATCCCTCCGCCACCGCACCTTCACACCGGAGGAGATCGCCCGTGGCTTCATCCTGCCCTCGGCCGACGCCGCCGCGAAACCCATCCCGCACGATGTGCCGCAACCATTGAAAACCTGGACCGAACCGGTGTCGTTCAAAAATCCTCTGGCCCGCCAGCTCCCCGGGACGGTGGTCGTCTTCGTCGGGAAAAAACAGACGCCGGAACAACTGAAAGACAATCCCAGCTTTGTGACCGCCCGGGCGCGCAGTTGGGCGACGCTGACGCTCGAGAGCGATCACAATGCCCAGTGGTCGCACCCCAAGGAACTCGCTGCGTTGCTCGAACAAATCGCGAACGGCAAGTAACGAAAGTTTATGTTGAAAGTTGAGGTTTTAGTCCCATCCGCCGGTCGCTCGCTGCCGCGGGCAAGTATCAAGAACCAAGTTTTCAAATAACAAAAATCTCCTCCTCGCCTGCGGCTCCGCCGCGGGATGAGTCACGCCGGAGTCCCGCGACTGCGGGTCGAAGGCGGATCCCTCACTCCCTCAGTCCCTAAGTCCCTCACTCCCTTTTCCCTCCCATGCTCTCCGACCTTCGCATCGCGCGCCGCGTTCTGCTCAAGGAGCGCGCATTTGCCTTCCTCGCCGTGTTTGTGCTGGCCGTCGGGATCGGCGGCGTGGCCACGCAGTTCAGCGTGATCAATGGCATGATGCTGCGTCTGCCCGCGTTTCCCCAGGCCGAGCGGCTCATGTCGGTCAGCCTGGTAAACACGGCGCGCAACCAGTCCACCGGCGGCGCCGGGATCGCCGATTACCTCGAATGGCGCGCCAGCCAGCGGTCATTCGCGGACCTCGCCTGCTACGCCGCGCGGTTGAGCATCAATGTCACGTTCCGCGACACGCCCCGGCGCTACGGCGGCGTATACGTCTCGTATAATTTCTTTCACACGCTGGGCGTCGCACCGCTGCTTGGCCGCGATTTTACCGAGGCCGACGACCAGCCCGGTGCCGCGAAGACCATCATCATCAGCCACCAGATCTGGCAGACCGACTTCGGCGGGACGCCCGACATCATCGGACAGGCCGTCCGCGTCAACGGCCGGGCCGGCACCATTATTGGCGTCATGCCGCCGGGTTTCAGTTTCCCGTTGAACGAGCAGCTTTGGGCACCGCTGTTCACCGAATTTCCGCCGCAACCGCGGGGCAGTCCGCAGCAGCTTTTCGGCGCCCTGCTCGGCCGGCTCAAGCCCGGCGTGCCGCCCGACCAGGCCGCTGCCGAGTTCAGCGCCTCGGCGCGGCGCTTCGCGACCGACTACCCGGACACCAACCGCAACCTCACCGCGGTCGAGGTGGCGCCGTTTGCGGAAGGTTTCCTCGGGCCCCAATTGCGCCAGATCCTCTACGTCATGCTCGGCGCCGTCGTAGTCGTGCTCCTCATCGCCTGTGTCAACGTGATGAACATGCAGCTGGCCCGCGCCACGCGCCGGACACGGGATCTGGCGGTCTGCAGTGCGCTCGGCGCCTCGCGCTGGCGGTTGCTGCGGCAGACGCTCGTCGAGAGCCTCCTGCTCGCGACGGGCGGCGCCATCGGCGGCGTGTTCTTCGCGCTGTGGGCGACCGATTTGCTGCTCCAGCAGACGCGCGCCCTCCGCGCCCCGCCGCCCGCCTGGGTTACCTTCGATCTCGATGGCCGCGTGCTCGTCGTGATCATCGTCGCGACCGTTGCCGCCACCGTGCTTTCCGGACTCGTGCCGGCCTGGCTCGCCTCCCGCGGCCGTCCGCTCGACATGCTCCGGGAGGGCGGGCGTTCCGGCACCAACCGCCGCGTCCATGTCATCACCCGCGGACTCGTGGTGCTCCAGATCGCGCTGTCCGCCGCCTTGTTGATCGCCTCCACCTTCATGATCCGCTCGATCGTCAACCAGCAGCGGATCAACTGGGGCTACGACACCGGCGCCGTCCTCACGGCCCGGATGACACTGTTCGCCGCCGACCACCCCACGCCCGAGTCGCTGGGCCAGTTCTTCGACCAGACGCTGCAAACCCTGCGCGCCGATCCCAACTTCTCCGCCGCTGCGCTCAGCACGCGCTTCCGGCTGGCCATTTCCCAAACCGGCCAGTTCGAACTCGACGGTGAGAGCTACCCCGACGAACGCTCCCGGCCCATCGCCGCGGTCGAGGCCGTTTCCGACGGCTATTTCGCCGCGCTGGGCCTGGGGATCATCTCCGGCCGCGACTTTGCGCCCAGCGACACCTACGACCGTCCCCCGGTCGCGATCGTAAACACCGCGTTTGCCCGGCGGTATTTCGGC
>DATJPQ010000028.1:0-49411 GCA_035506315.1 Opitutaceae bacterium | reverse complement strand
CCGGGCCGCATGCCGAAAGGACAATTCCGGTTCTACCGTCGCGTCGATCGCGTGATCGTGGTGAGCTCGGTCGTGCAGGCGGCGCTCCTGGCCGAGAATCCGCGCTTCGCCCCGGTCACCAGAATTTACGGGTACCCGATCGACTGGACGGCCCTGGCCAAGCCGAAAATCCCGGCGGCGGGAACGCCGGTGAAGATCGGTTATGTCGGACGCTTTCATCGGGAGAAAGGTCTCGATCTGCTCGTGGAATCGGCCCTGCTGCTCGCGCACCGGAGCGATCTGCCGCCCTGGCACCTGCTGCTGTGCGGACCGCGCGACATTGTGCAGGGAGGCTCCGGGGAGATCTACGCTACCGGTCTGGAGCGACGGCTGGCCGCCGCCCTCCCGCGCGACCGTTTTGCGCTGCGCGCTCCCGTGTTCTCGGCGGAACGCCTGACCAGGCTGTATCAGGAACTCGATGTGTTCTGCTATCCCAGTCTGGCGACGCGCGGCGAAACCTTCGGCGTGGCCGTCGCCGAGGCGATGGCCGCGGGTGCCGTGCCGGTGGTTTCCCGGCTCGCCTGCTTCGACGACTTCGTGCACGCCGGCGACAACGGCGAGGTTTTCGACCATACGGCGGACGATGCCCCGGTCCGGCTGGCCGACGCGCTGGGCCGTCTCATCGTCGATGCTCCGCGCCGGCACCGGATGGCCGACCAGGCTCGCGCCGCGGTCCGAAATTACGATTTCCCGTTGTATGCGGAACGGTTGCTCGCCGATTTTTCCGGGTTGCGATGACCGCCTCCTTGCCGACCTAATCGTTTGTCGATGACCAGCGAAGCTCCCTATCTCGGCCAGGATTGCACGACTCCCTACCCCCGGCGCGAAGTGTTGCTGCGCTGGCTCTGGGCGTTCGTGCAGGGTACGCTTTTCCGCTGGAGCCCCCGGCCACTCCATCGTTGGCGGGCCTGGCTGCTCCGGCGGTTCGGCGCCGACATTCCCGCGCCGGGCCAGGTCGTGGTCTTTCCCACCGTGCGGGTGATGTTTCCGTGGAAGCTTACGCTCGCCCCGCGCACCATGCTCGGCCCCGCGGTCAATGTCTATAATCTTGCCCGCGTCACGCTGCTGCGGGGTGCCAATGTGAGTCAGCACTGTCATCTCTGTGCCGGCACCCACGACTACACCCGGTGGAGCATGCCGCTTGTCACACGGCCCATCGTGCTCGGCGAAAATGCCTGGCTCGGCGCCGATGTATTTGTGGGCCCCGGGGTGACCATCGGCGAACTGTGCGTGGTCGGGGCGCGCTCGGTCGTGGTCAAGGATCTGCCGCCGCGCACCGTGTGCGCCGGCCAGCCATGCCAGCCCCTCAAGCCGCGCCCGCAACCCCAGTGACACCCGCCGGCATGTTGCTCCGCCCAGCTCCCTTTCTTTGGGTCGCCCTCCTGTTCGCCGTCCTGTGCCTGCCGCTGGTTTGGAGCGACCGCACCAGCAACTACACCCACGACGAGGATCTGTTTCACCTGCCGGCGGTGCGCCAGATTCGCGCGCATTGGCCGGCGCTCGATCTGCGGCGCGACAGCCTGGCCGCCACCGCGCCCGGTTACCACTACTGGCTGGCTACTCTCTCCTGGATCACGGGAACCGACCGCCGGCCACTCCGGTTGGCGACTTTTGCCGTCAGTCTTGCCCTCCTCGGCCTGCTCTGGGGGCTGTTCCCCCGCGAGCAGGCAATACTCGGTGCCGCCGCCGTGCTGCCCCTGGCCGGTTCGAACTTCTTCGTCAAATCCGCTTCCTGGATCGTGACCGACAATCCGGCTTTGCTGGCCATGACCGCAGCGCTGGCGTTGATTCTGCTGGCTGCCCGGCCAGGCACCACCGTTTGGGCCGGTGGTTTGGCCGCCGCCGCTGTTTTTGTCCGTCAGATGTACGCCTGGTTGGTCGCCCCGATTTTGCTGCGCGTATGGATCGACTGCCGGAGCCGGCGCGACGGAGCGCGCTGGAGCTGGGCGCTGACCGCCCTGCCACCACTCGGTGTCGTGGGCCTGCTGGCGCTCGCCTGGGGCGGACTGGTTCCGTCCGGGTGGCGCGGTGCGCATTACCCCGCGGGAACCAATCCGGTCGCATCGCTCGTCTATGGTCTGGCCGTCCTGGGTGAGCTGGGCGGATTTTATTATTTCGCCCTGGCGCGGGCCAACTGGCGGACGGATTTCGGAGGGTGGAGCGCGCGCATCGGCGCCGGCCTGGGATTGGCGCTGGCTTTGGCCGGCCCCACCTACCGCTCGATGCCCGCGGGACGATGGGGCGGATACCTCTGGGACCTGGCCGAACACCTGCCGGCCCCGGCGGGCCGTTCGATCGTCTTTCTCGGGCTCGCACCGCTCGGAGGCGCGATCGCCGGCCTGTTGTTCGAACGATTGCGGGCCGAAGGCGGCCGGGGCATGGCGTGGTTGTGGCTCGCCTCCTATGCGGCGTGGCTGCTGTCGTACGTGTCCAACCGTCTCGTGTTCCAGCGCTATTTCGAACCGGCGACTTTGATCTTTCTTATCTTCTGGCTGCTGCTGGTTCTCCGCGCACGGCCGGACCAGGGTTCCGTCTGGCGCATGCCGCTGGGCGTGCTCACCACCGGACAAATCATGATCACACTCCTGACCGCACACTGCCACGTCTTCTTCGGCTAATCCGGTGAAAATTGCCCAAATCGTCGCCAGTCTTGAACCGCGCCACGGCGGTCCGAGTGTCTCCGTGCCCAAGCTGGCCACCGCCCTGGCGGGACTCGGGCACGACGTCGAATTGCTCGCGACCGCACCCGATGGCGGCGAATCCCGCCGTGAGGGAACTTTGCTGGTGCGCGTCTATGCCCGCGCCTGGCCGGAGAGCATCGGCGCATCGGCGGGGCTGGCGCGCCATTTGCGCTCCGTGGAGTGTGATGTGATCCATAGCCACGGATTGTGGCTGCGCACGCTGCATTATGCCCATCGCCGGGCCTTGCAACGCCGGGTACCGCACGTGATCTCGCCCCGGGGCATGATGAACCAGTGGGCGTGGCATCACAACCGCTGGCGGAAAGCTTTCGCCGAGGTCATCCTCCACCCGGGCGCGCTGCCCCACGCCACCGGCTGGCATGCCACCAGTTCAGGCGAGGCGGAGGAGATTCGCGCCCTGGGGTTCAAACAGCCGGTATGCGTGGCCCCCAACGGAGTTGCCGCGGCCATCCCCGCCGAAGAGGATGCGGCCCGCGATTACTGGCAGGAGCGCTGTCCGGAGGCGTTTGCCCGGCCCACGGCCTTGTTCTATTCCCGTTTCCACCGCAAGAAACGGGTCCTGGAGCTGATCGATCTCTGGCTCGCGCATGCCCCGCGCGAATGGCTGCTGCTGCTCGTGGGCATCCCCCAGGAATACACGGTCGACCAATTACAGGCCTACGTGCTCCGCAATTCGGGCGGCGGGCGCGTGCTGGTACACGATGGCGCCGAGGCCCCGCCGCCCTATGCCGCCGCATCGCTGTTCCTGCTGCCCTCGCACTCGGAAAATTTCGGCCTCGTGGTGGCGGAAGCGCTGGCCCACGGGCTGCCCGTGATCGTGACCGATACCACGCCGTGGCAGGCGCTCAACGCCACCGACTATGGCTGGTGCGGTCCGTGGGAGCGCTATCGCGAGGCGTTGCTCGCGTCCCTGGCCCTGGGACCTGACCGGCTGCGTGAGCGCGGCGCGACCGCCCGCAATTGGGTCGTGCATGAATACTCCTGGGAGAAATCCGCCCGGTTGCTGGCCGATTTCTACGCCAGCCTGCGCCGATGAATCCCGATCCGGGTGAACTTTTGAGCTCCTTTTTGCCTCCTGAATACATCGCCCCCGACGCGGGCCATCACGGCGACCACGCGTCGCATTCCGGCCCACCGCTGGCGCCCATCGAGCTGGTCACGCTCGTGCATGTGGGAGCGGCGGCGATTTTCGCCGCCTGGGCGTTCGGCGGCAACGCGGCCTGGTCGCGCAACCTGCTCGCCTGGTGGTGCAGTCTGAGCGTGGTGATCGCCGTCGCGGCGATTGAATCCCGAAAAGCGCGCCAGCCCGGGGCCCTGCATATCATGCTGCATCCGCTGCGCTGGCTCTGGCCGCTGGCCCTGTTCAACGCGGTGGTGGTGATCAGCGCCTGCAACCCCTCCTTCCGGGAACTCGCCACCAACACCGGACCGGTGCTCGTGAGATGCACGGAGATTGCGTGGCTGCCGAGCAGCGCCCGCCCCGGACTTTCCCTGCGCGCCCTTTGGCTGTTCGATGGTACTTTTCTCACGTGTTTCAATCTCGCGTTCGTCATCCATCAGCGTCGCGCGTTACGCGGGTTGTTGCTCGTGCTGGGCGCCAGCGCCCTCGCCCTCTCGATCTTTGGCACGTTCCAGAAGTTGGCGAAGTCCGATGGCCTCTACTTCGGCCTGGTGAAATCGCCCAACATCGCGTTTTTCGCGTCATTCATCTACCACAACCACTGGGGTGCGTTTATCCTCCTGATGATCGCGGCCTGTCTCGGACTCGTATGGCATTTCTCCCGGCGTACCGGGCGGGAATACCGCAACTTCTGGCATTCGCCCGCCTTCGTCGGGCTGGTGTTGGTGTTCTTCCTCGTCGCCACGATACCGCTGAGCGCATCGCGTTCCTCGAGTCTGCTGGCCGTTTTGCTGCTCGGTGGCACCTTCCTGCACTGGATCGTCCGACAGGTCCGCCAGCGTCGGGCGTACCATGAATCGGCCGTCCTGCCGGTCGCCGGGGCCTGCCTGGCGTTGGCCGTTGCCGGCGCCGCGATCTTCTGGCTGGGCTGGCCCGTCATCGAGAAGCGTCTGGCCCTGACGCAGGACCAGGTTGCCCAGATGCGCGCCCAGGGCAGCATCGGCGGCCGGGCGATTCTGTACCGGGACACCCTGCGCATGGCGCGCGATCAATGGTGGTTCGGCTGGGGCATGGGCTCGTTTCCCACGGTCTTTTTCACCTACAACACGCAGGACGTGAAACTGGCGGGGGTTCCCATTACCTATGCCGACGCGCATTCCGACTGGCTGCAATCCGTCGCGGAGGTGGGCCTGGTCGGAACCGTACTGCTTGGGTTGCACGGTGTGGTTCCTTTGCTCACGCTGCGCCGGCGCCGCTGGGGCGGCCCGGTGCCGGGTTATCTCTTCGGCGGATGCGGGCTGGTGCTCCTCTATGCCTGGATCGAGTTTCCCTTCGGAAATCCCGCCGTCGTGCTCACCTGGTGGTTGTGCTTTTTCACGGCGGTGCGCTACATCGATCTCGAACCGGGTTCCAGCCCAAGCCGAAGGTAGCTCGCATGTTTTCCGTTCTCGTCCTCACCCTCAACGAAGAGCGCAACCTGCCCCGGTGCCTGGCCTCGGCCACCGGCTGCGACGATCTGGTGGTGCTCGATTCCGGTTCGACCGACGACACCGCGGCGGTCGCGCGCGCCGCCGGCGCGCGGGTCTTCACCCGGCCGTTCGATAACTTTGCCGGGCAGCGCAACTACGCGCAACGCACCATCGCCTTTCGTCACCCCTGGGTTTTTCACCTGGACGCAGACGAACAGTTCACCCCGGAACTCCTCGCCGAATGTCGCGCCTGTGCGGCCGGCCCGGTGGCGGATCTCGACGGTTATCTGGTCGCCCCGAAAATGCTCTGGCAGGGTCGATGGATTCCGCATTGCACGGATTTTCCCGCCTACCAGGCCCGTTTCGTGCGCGCCCCGGAGTTCGTGTTTGTCGAGGTCGGCCACGGGCAGCGGGAGTCGCCGGCGATGCAGCTCGGCCGGTTGCAGGCCAGCTATCTCCACGATCTGTCCGCCGGGGGCGAAGCGGAGTGGCTGGCCAAACACCGCCGATATGCCCGGGCCGAGGCGGCACATCATCTTCAGGCCGGCGCCGGCGGCGAACGGCTCTGGCCGGGGCTGTTCGCGCGCGCGCCGTTGCGGCGACGGCGGGCGTTGAAACGCCTGAGCTACGCGCTGCCCGCCCGGCCCGCGTTGCGCTTCCTGTACCAGTATTTCCTGCGCGGCGGTTTTCTCGACGGGGCCGCCGGCCTGCAATACTGCCGGTTGCTCGCCCGCTACGAGGGTTTCACCGCCGATGCGCTGCGCCAGCTGCGCCGGACCGCCGACCGCTGAAGCCATGCGCGTCTGGTTCATCAACCGTTTTTATTGGCCGGACGAACCCGCCACGGCGCAATTGCTCGGCGATCTGGCCGAGGCGCTGGCGGCGCGCGGCTGGCCGGTCGGTGCCATCGCCAGTCATCCGGGCGATGCGTCGACCCCGGCCAGGGAGACTCGCCACGGAGTTGAGATTCACCGCCTGCACGGTCCCCGCAGGGGTCGGACTGCCGTCGGCGGAAAGTTGGTCGATTACCTGCTCTTCCTGCTGGGCGCCGCCTGGCATGGGCTGCTTTCGTTCCGCCGGGGCGATGTCGTGGTCGCGATGACCGACCCGCCCATGCTGGGGGTTGTGCTGTGGCCGATTGCTGCCTTGCGCCGGGTCCGATTGATCCATTGGACGCAAGACATCTACCCCGAGGTGGCGATGGCTCTCACCACGCGGCCGGCCCTACGCTGGACGCTGGGACGGCTGCGCGGTCCTCGCAACTTCGCCTGGCGGCATTGCGCCGGCTGCGTCACTCTCGGGCGTGAAATGGCGGGTTTGATCGGGCGTAATGGCGTCGTCCCCGACCGCGTGGCCGTGGTCCCCAACTGGGCTCCGCGCGGGCTTGGGCCGCCCTCCGCCCAAGTGCTGGAACACCAGCGCACCGCATGGCAGCTGGCGGATAAATTTGCCGTCGTCTACTCCGGCAACCTCGGCCGGGTGCACGATCTGGAGCCGGTGCTCGCGGTCGCGGAAGCGCTCCGCGATGTGGCCGGCATGGTCTTTCTGTTTGTCGGCACGGGACCGCGGCAGGGTTCGCTCGCCGCGCAGGTTCGCGCCCGCGGATTGCCCAACGTCCGCTTTCTTCCGCCACAACCGCGCGCACAGCTCGGCGCTGTGCTGGCCGCCGGCGATCTGCACCTGGTCACCCTCCGCCCCGGCTGCCAGTCTGTCGTATTCCCCAGCAAATTCTACGGCATCGCCGCCGTCGCCCGGCCCCTGGTTTTCATCGGTCCCCGCGATTGCGAACTCGCCGCACTCGTGCAGGACCGCGCACTGGGATTTGCCTTTACGCGCGACGAAACCGCCGCCCTGGCCGCCTGCCTGCGCCGGCTCGCCGCCGCTCCCGATGAATGCCGCGCATTGGGTGCCGCCGCCGCCGAGTTTCATCGTCGGGAGGACGGACTGGCGCACGCGGTGACCGTCTGGGAAAAACTTCTCGGGCCTGACGCCCCGCCACCGCCGCCGGGCAGGCGCGATGGCGCCTGATGGATTTTCGCCGGGTCGTGGTGCAGTCTTGCCCCGGCGCAGCGATTGCCGTGTGCTCGGGCTGGCTTCATGATAGGAACTCCGTTCGCGGATGACTCAAAATCGTAAAATCACGTTTCTGCTCCTGTTGCTCGACGTGGTCGCGGTCTACGCGGCCTTCCACTTCGCCGGGTACCTGCGCGGACTCGCCGGTCTGGCGGGATACCCGCCACAGGCGCTGGCCGCTCCGCTGTGTTTTCTCGTTTTTGCCCTCTATCTGATCGACGGGTACAAGCCGCGCACGGACATGATGAGCCTGGACTACACCAGCCTGCACGTGATCGCGCTCTTCTCCTCCATGGTCGGCACCCTCCTGCTGACCTACGTCATCATCACCGAGAGTTTCTCCCTCCAATCGTCCCGCGTGGTTATTCTGGGCAGTTTCGCGGCCCTGCTTCCGGTCACCCTGGGTTATCGTCGCGCACTCTACCGCTACAATCTCCACGGACACGGCCGGCACAATCTGATCTTCGTCGGCGACCGGCCCAGTTGCCTCGCCTTTCGCGCGGAGTGTCAGCGCAACCACTTGGACCGGCCGGTCGTTTTCTGCGTCGCCGGGCCGGAACCGGCGGAGAATCCCGATCCGACCGACCTGAGCCTGCAGCCGTTCGGGGAGGTGCTCCGGCAAATTAAAAACGGCTCGCTCTCCGTGGAAGCCATCGTCCTGCGGGAGAGCAATCTCGAGTTTCCGCTCGAGACGGCGCAACAATTGGTGGAATTTTATTTTGGCGGCATACCCACCTATACCCTCGAATTATTCCATCAGCTCTATTGGCGGAAAATACCGCTCTACCGCCTCAACCAGACCTGGCTCTTTCAAGAGGGTTTTCAGATCGCGCGGGAACCGGTGTTCGAGCGGCTGAAACGGGTCAGCGATCTCGGCTTTGCCGTGACCGGGCTCATCGTGTCCTCGCCGTTTATCCTCGGTGGCGCGGTGGCCGTCTGGCTGCAGGATCGCGGTCCCGTTTTCTTCCGTCAGCGGCGCATCGGGAAAAACCACCTGCCCTTCGAAATCGTCAAACTCCGCACCATGCGCGCGGAGGCTCCCACCGACGATCCTTACACGCACCCCGGCGATGCACGGGTTACCCGCGTCGGCCGGTTCCTGCGGGCCTCCCGGATCGACGAACTGCCGCAGTTGTGGAATGTGCTGCGCGGCGATATGAGCCTGATTGGGCCGCGGGCCGAATGGGACCGGCTCGTCGTCAACTACGAGCGCCAGATCCCGTGCTACCATTTCCGTCATCTGGTGAAACCGGGCATCACGGGCTGGGCGCAGGTCAATTATCCGTACGGTGCCAATCTCGACGATACCCTGCGCAAGCTCGAATACGATCTCTACTACATCCGGCATTTCTCCTTCGCGCTCGATGCGGCAATCGTTTTGAAGACCATCCACGTGATGGCATTCGGCAAGGGTCGTTGAACGGGATCGTCCACATGCGTAGTTATGATTTTGTGGCCATCGGCGGAGGCTCCGCCGGTTTCAACGCCGCCCGGGTGGCGCACAGTCTGGGCCAGACTGTTGCCATCGTGGACGGCGCGCGCGACCTCGGTGGCTTGTGCATCCTGCGCGGCTGCATGCCCTCGAAAACGCTGCTCTGGTCGGCGGAAGTGTTGCGCCGTGCGCAAATGGGCCGCGCTTTCGGCCTGCGCATTCCGCACGCCGCGGCGGATATGCCGGCCCTGCACGCGCGCAAGCAGAAGATCATCGGTGAATTCGCCGCACACCGCGTCCGCCAGCTCGAGTCCGGCGATTACGACCTTTATCGGAGCCGGGCGCGTTTCGTGGATCCGCATACCGTCGCACTGGCCGACGGCACGCGGCTGCGAGGAAAACGGTTTATCGTCGCCACCGGTTCGCGCGTGAGTGTGCCGCCCGTGCCGGGCCTCGCCGCCACGCCCTTTTGGACGAGCGACGATGTGCTCGACCTCGCTCGCACTCCCCGGAGCGTCATTGTCCTGGGCGGCGGTATCGTGGCCTGCGAACTGGCGCAATTTCTCCGGCGGATCGGCAGCCGGGTGATCCTGATCCAGCGCAGCCCACACATCCTGCGCGATCATTCGCCGGCCGCGAGCGCCGTCGTACAAGAGGCCTTTCGCGACGAGGGCATCGAACTTTTTACCGACACCCGGATCGTACGGGTGGCGGGCGACACTCATGGCGTGTCGATCACCTTCGCAGACCGCACCACCGGCCGGCGCGTGATCCGCCGCGCCCGCCATCTCTTCAACGCCCTCGGCCGCGAGCCTGTCACTGCCGGCCTGGCCCTGGCCGCCGCCGGTGTGAAGGTCACGCCAGAGGGTCGCATCGCCGTGAATCGTTGGCAGCAGACGAGCCAGTCCCACATCTATGCCGGCGGCGACGTCTGTGGTCCGCACGACATCGTGCACCTGGCCGTGGCGCAGGGCGAGCTTGCCGCGCGCCACGCCTGCGGGGTCAAAGGCATCAGGCCTGTCGATTATTCACTGTTGTTGAACGTCGTCTTCACCGATCCGCAGCTCGCCACGATCGGAGTGTTGGAAAGCGAATTGACGGAGCGTGGCGAACCATTCATCGCCGCCAGTTATCCCTTCAACGATCACGGCAAATCGATCCTGATGGACGCCCATTATGGCTACGTCAAAGTGATCGCCGAGCCACGGCGCGGTCGCATTCTCGGCGCGGAAATCGTGGGCCACGATGCCGGCGAGCTGATCCATTGCTTCAGCGGACCACTCGCGCTGCGCGCGACCGTTTTCGATCTGCTCCGCGCCCCCTGGTATCATCCCACCCTCGCCGAAATCGTCACGTACCCGCTCGAGGAGATCGCCACCCGGATCCAGCCAAACTGGGCCTGATCCCAACCAGGTGAAAGTGCCCGCTGCGCCAATTGGTCCCTGATTCGCCCTGCCCTCCTTCCATGTCTCCGCTGCTCCGCTCACTGCTCGGCACTGTGCTGCAACGTACCCGGCTCGCGCTCTGGCCGGTGCGGGTGCGCTGCGGCCTCGCGGCCGGGGCAAAATGGACGCTTTATCCGTGGACGTCTTACTGGCGGGGCCTGCACGAGCCCGCCGTGCAGCAATGCCTGTGCGGGCTTTGGGACTGGACCGGAAAACGCTGCTGGGATCTCGGCAGCCACTTCGGGTTGTTTGCGGTCGGGCTGGGTCGCCGGGTCGGTCCGACGGGCGCCGTGGCGGCATTCGAGCCCAATCCCGTGTGCTACGACCGTCTCGCCCTGCATGTACGCCGCAACCGCCTCCCCTGGGTGCGGACTTTCCGGCTGGCGGTGTCCGAGCGCGCCGGGCACGAGCTGTTTCTCGAGTATGACGGTTTCGCCACGCAATCGACCTCCGCTCATCTGCTCTATAAAAACGAAACGTGGCATGCGGACATTCCGACGATCACCATCGAAACCTGCCGGCTCGACGACCTCGTAGCCACCCGGCAAATCACGCTGCCTGATTTTATCAAACTCGACGTCGAGGGGCACGGCCACAAGGCGCTCGCCGGCGCGGCCGAGGCGATCCGTCGCCAACGCCCGGTCATCCTCGCCGGCCTGCACAGTCCGGACGAAATCGATGGCCTCCGCACTTTGCTCGATCCCCTCGGGTATACCTGGCGGTGCGTCGACCCACAGGTAGATCCAACCGAGGTGGCAAGCGGGCGCGACGTGCTGCTTACGCCGCGAGGCTGATCAAGTCGCGCAGCTCCACCCGGCGTTCGTAAAGCGCCTTGCCGACGATCACGCCGTCGAGATTGGCATGACGCCGGGCCAGGGTCGCAAGTGCTTGCACGTCTTCCCGCCGGCTCACGCCGCCGCTGGCGATGACGCAGCAGCGCACGGCGGTGCTCATCGCCTCCTGTGCGGCGAGATTCGGACCGGTGAGCATGCCGTCGGTGCCGACATCGGTGTGGATGAGCGTGGCGACACCCAGCGCATCCATGCGCCGGGCCAGTGCGAGCGCCGTGGTGCCGGTGGTATCCACCCAGCCCTTGACGGCGACCCGGCCACCCTTGGCATCGATGCCGACCGCGATTTTGTCGCCGAACGCCTGCACGAGTTCGCCCACGAACGCTTCGCTCTCCGCCGCGCGCGTACCGATCACCACCCGGCGCACTCCCAGGGCAAGCGCCCGTTCCACCGTGGCCCTCGTCCGCATCCCGCCACCCAGCTGAACCTGCAACCCCAGCGCGACGATTACCGCGACCCGGTCGAGGTTGCGCGGCTCGCCGGCAAACGCCCCATCAAGATCGACCACATGCACCCAGGCGCTGCCGTCGGCTTTGAACTGCGCCGCCACGTCGGCGGGATTCTCGGCGTAAACCGTCTCCTGGTCGGCGCGCCCTTGCGTCAGCCGCACGCAGCGTCCTCCTTTGATGTCGATGGCCGGATAAATCGTCATGCAGTTTTAGATTTTCGATTTTCGATTCTACGGTCATCGTAAAGCAACTGTTCATTTATGCCCAAAATCTACCAGGCTCCGTCGTTTCTCACCGAACTGCTCCATGCCCGCTCGCCCTCCGGTTACGAATTCGAGGCGCAGAAGGTTTACGACCGTTTCGTCCAGCCGCACGCCGATCGTTATGACCACGACGCCCTCGGCAACCGCCTCGCCACCCTTCATCCCGCCGGCGATCCGGTGCTGATGTTCGCCGGCCACATGGATGAGCTCGGCCTCATCGTCACCTATGTCAACAAGGACGGTTTCCTCTATTTCGACACGATCGGCGGCCACGATCTCAGCATCATCTCCGGACGGCGGGTCGTCATTCAAACGGCGCAGGGCCTGGTCAAGGGAGTCACCGGCAAACGCGCGGTCCACCTGATGGACGAGGAGGATCGCAAGAAAGTGCCGAAGAAGCACGAGATCTGGATCGATATCGGCGCGTCTTCCAAGAAGGACGCGCTGGCACGCGTCGCCCTCGGCGACGTGGCGACCTACGATCACGAGTTTGAACTGCTGTACGGTTCCATCGGCGCCGCCCGCGCCTTCGACAACAAGGCCGGCGCCTACATTGTCGGCGAAACGCTGGTCCGCCTCGCGGCGGAAAAAAAGAAACTCGCCGCCAGGGTCGTGAGCGTCGCGACCACGCAGGAGGAGATCGGCGTGCGCGGCGCGACCACGGCGGTTTATGCCGTCAATCCGCACATCGCCGTGGCGGTCGACGTCGGCCACGCGACCGATCATCCGGATTGCGACCACCGCAAGTTCGGCGAGACGAAGCTGGGCGGCGGCCCGATGATCTGCCGGGGGCCAAACATCAATCCCAAGGTGTACGAGCGGCTCGTGCTCTGTGCGAAGAAGCTGAAGATCCCCTATCAGCTGGAGGCGGACCCCCGCCCCACCGGCACCGATGCGCGCGCGATCCAGATGGGTCGCGCCGGCGTGGCCACGGGACTGGTCAGCGTGCCGCTGCGCTACATGCACACGCCGAGCGAAGTCGTGGACCTCGCCGACGTGGAAAACTGCGTGAAGCTGTTCGTCGAGTTCGCCCGATCGCTCGAAAAAGGCGACTACGCACACTGGTAGTCACTCCTTTGCCCCGACACCAAAGCCCGGCCGCAACGCCGGGCTTTTTCGTTGTCCAACGCGGGTCGGCCCGGCCAGACAAGGTACGGCGGGATTCGGCCGGTTCGACAAGCTCACGGCAGGCCCATTCGGCAGGCTCAGGGCAGGCGATCCGCCCTACACCGACATACTCAGGCGGCGTCCGCCCGGGATTCGTTTTTGCCGGGGCGCCGGAGCGTCGGACGCTTGCGGCCGGCCACTACGCCGGCGTCGATCACGACTTCCGTGACATCGTCGCGCTGGGGCAGGTCGAACATCACTTCGAGCATGGTCTTTTCCATGATCGACCGCAGGGCCCGCGCCCCGGTCTTGAGCTCGACCGCCTGGTGGGCGATGGCCCTCACGGCGTCGGAGGTGAACTTGAGCCGCACGCCGTCGATCGCGAAGAGCTTGGCATACTGCTTCACCAGCGCGTTCTTCGTCCGGAGCAGCACGCGCTCGAGATCCTCCTCGGTCAGCGGATCGAGCACGGAAACCACCGGCAGGCGTCCGATGAACTCGGGAATCATGCCGTAGCGCACGAGATCCTCGGGCGCGATCGCCTTCATCATCTCCTCGGGCGACATTTCATGGTCGGAGGGATTGATGTGGAAGCCGAGCGAGCGTGAACCGATGCGTTTCTTCACGAACTGTTCCAGCCCGATGAAGGCACCGCCGCAGACAAAAAGGATGTTGGAGGTGTTGACCTGGATATATTCCTGGTTGGGGTGCTTGCGGCCGCCCTGCGGCGGGACGTTGCACACCGTCCCCTCGAGAATCTTGAGCAACGCCTGCTGCACCCCCTCACCGGAAACGTCGCGGGTGATGGAGACGTTTTCCGTGGTGCGCCGGATTTTGTCGATCTCGTCGATGTAGATGATGCCGCACTCGGCCTTCTTCACGTCGTAATTGGCGGCCTGGAGCAGACGGAGCACCACGTTTTCCACGTCCTCGCCGACGTAGCCGGCCTCGGTCAGGGTGGTGGCGTCGGAAATGGCAAAAGGCACATCGAGGGTGCGGGCCAGCGTGCGGGCGAGCAGCGTCTTGCCGGACCCGGTCGGACCGACCAGGAGGATGTTGCTCTTCTCGACCTCGACGTCATGGAACTCCGGCGACACGGCGTCGGCGTTCTTGGACTGGTCGGCATCGAAGATCAGCCGCTTGTAATGGTTGTAAACGGCGACGGAGAGAACCTTCTTGGCGTGATCCTGGCCGATTACGTAGTCGTCGAGCGTCTTTTTGATGACCGACGGTTTCAGGAGGCGGAACGCCGGCCGGCTGTCGGCGACCGGCGGTTTCACTTCGCGGTCGATGATCGTCTTGCAGACGTTGACGCAGGAGTCGCAGATGTACACGCCCGGCCCGGCAATGATCTTCTTCACTTCGGCCTGGGATTTGCCGCAGAAGGAGCAGAGCGTCATGCGTGACGACTTGGCCATGGCAGATGATTATTTCGGAACGAAATGAAGAGTCGAGACGGTAGTGGGTTTCTACTACATCGGTACGGAACCGCCCGCACTTAAACCGGGAGACGCCAAACAACTGTGAAAATGAACCCGGGCCGGATCAGGCCGCGCTGGGCACGACGAGCTTTTGCGCCTCGCGCGTGGAAGTGACCACGTGATCCACGATGCCGTAAGCCTTGGCCTCCTCCGCGCTCAGGTAGTAATCGCGGTCGGAGTCTTTCTCCACCTGCTCGGCGGTCTTGCCGGTGTGCTTGGCAATCACCTCGTTAAGCGTGCGGCGCCAGCGGATGATCTCCTTGGCGGCGATGGCAATATCCGCCGCCTGGCCGCCCGCGCCGCCCGACGGTTGGTGGATCATCACGCGGCTGTTGGGCAGGGCAAAGCGCTTGCCCTTGGTGCCGGCGGCGAGGAGCACCGTCGCCATGCTGGCCGCCATGCCAACGCAATAGGTAACCACGTCGCATTGGAGGAAATTGATCGTGTCGTAGATCGCCATGCCCCCCGTCACGATGCCGCCCGGCGAATTGATGTAGATGTGGATGTCCTTCTTGGGATCCTCCATCTGCAGGTAGAGCAACTGGGCGATCACGACGTTGGCCACGCCATCGTCGATGGGCGTCCCGATGAAGATGATCCGGTCTTTCAGCAGACGCGAATAGATGTCCATCGCGCGCTCGCCGCGACCGGTGTTCTCGATGATGTAAGGGACGGAGTAGCTGCTCACGGTTATAGGCGTCCGGGCGCGGAGATCAGGTCTTCGGCTGGACGGTGGTCACCGTAGCCTTGGTGACGAGGAAATCAACTGCCTTGTCGAAGATGATCGATTCCTGGATGGAGCGGAGCACGCCGCGATCCTTGGAGATGTCCTTCACGATCTTGTCGGGACGCTGACCGGTGCGCATCGCCTCGCGATAGATGAACGAATCGATGTCGCGTTCGCCCACCTTGATCTGCTCCTTCTCGGCAATCTTCGAGAGGATGAGCTGCACCTTCACCCGCTGGGCGGCGGCCTGTTGGGCGCTGTTGAAGAGCCCCTGCTTGTCCTTCTCGAACTGCTCCTGCGGCACGCCGCGGCGCATGTTCTCCTCGATGAACTGGCGGAGCACGTTCTGTGTCTCCGCCTCGACGAGCGCCGCGGGCAGCTGAAAATCGACCTTGGCGGCGAGCGCCTCGGTGATCTGGCGGCGCTGGGCGGAGCGGTTCTGCGCCTCCTTCTGCATTTTCAGGCTGGTGCGCACGCTGGCTTTCAATGTGTCGAGGCTGTCAGCCTGCTGGGCCTTGAGAAACTCGGCATCGATGGCGGGCAGCACGCGCTCGCGTACTTCCTGCACCTCGACCGCGTAGACGGCGGTCCTGCCTGCCAGCACCGGCACCGGCGCGAAATCGCCCGGGAATTTGACCGTGACGTCCTTCTTGTCGCCGGCCTTCAAGCCGCCCAGGTGCTTGCCCAGGCCGGGGATGACGCCCTCGGTCTCGCCCTCGACCTCCTCCCACGTCTGCGGGACCTTGCCGTAAATCTGCTTGTCGGGCGCCAGTTCGAGGATCGGCTTGCCGTCAACCTTACCCTCATAGGCGAGTTTCAGATAGTCGCCCTTATGCGCGGCACGCTCGGCCATTTTGAAATCGGCCCGCTCGGCCCGCATGCCCTCGATTACACGGTCCACCTCCTGCTCGGTCGAATCGGTCGGCAACACCTCGGTGGGCAGGCCGACGTACTCGGGCAACTGGAAGGCCGGTTGCACATCGACCGTGAACGTGATCGCCGCGGAGAGGCCGGGCTCGAGCGTGCCTTCTTCGACCTTGGCGATCGTGATCACCTCCAGCTTCTTCTGGTCCATCGCGTCCTTATAGGCCTTGGCGACCACCTTCTGCTTGAACTCGTCGGTAATGTCCTTGGCAAAGCGCTTGGCGATCATCGCGACCGGGGCCTTGCCCGGGCGGAAACCCGGCAGGCGCGCCTGGCGGGCAAACTCGGCCACGACCGCCTGGTGCTCGGCGTCGACTTCGTTCTTGTCGAGCGTCACGACGAGGCTCTTGCGGGTGGCGGAAAGATCAGTGAGTTGGATGTTCACGGCGGGCGTTACGAGCGGATTTTGTGTTGATGAAGGGTTGACGCTTATGAGCCGCCGCAGCGCGGTCAATGCCGGATTCTACTCCGTCCGCCCGGCGAATGCCGCGGCAGGTTCCGTTCGCAGCGGTTGCTGGCGGGCAAAGATTTGGTGGTGGCATCGCTTGCTGTAGCGGCGGTCCACTTGTCCCGCCAAAGCTTGGCGACGGCGGATGACCGCCGATTTTCTCGCAGGACGGCGGTCATAGACCGCCGCTACAGTAATTCGAACTGTATCATAACCGAAGATTTTGCGCGCTTGCACCGTGACAACGCGCGGCGTTGTCTGCGCACCGTCATGCCGAGTCTCCGCGCTCTTCTTGCCGCCCACGCGCCGCTGCTCCTGATCGATGCCGCGTCCGCCCGTGTGCAAGTCGGTGTGTGGCCCGCCCACGGAGACGCCCGCTGGCACTCTTCCGAGCAGGAAGCGGGCGTGGCCATCTTCGCCGGCATCGAAAGGCTCGGCGTGGAAATCGGCACTCTCGGCGGCTACGTCCTGTGCGAAGGCCCGGGGTCGATTCTCGGCATCCGCACGGCGGCGATGGCAGTACGCACCTGGCGCTTGCTCACTCCGCGGCCGGTCTGGGTCTATCGCAGCCTCGACCTCGTGGCCCAGGCGCTCGGCGAACCCGGCGCCGCCGTGATCGCCGACGCGCGGCGCGACCGCTGGCATGTCGCGCAAACCGGACAGCCCCTGCGGCGCCTGCCCACGGCGGAATTGCCGCCTACCCCGCTGGCGATGCCGGATGATTTCCGCCATTGGAGCAAACTGCCCTATGATCGGACGATCCGGCCGGTGCCCTACGAACTCGCGGCGCTCTGGCCGCGCGCGATCGATGCCGCTCTGTGCCAGCCCGCCGACACACCCGAGGCTTTTCTGCACGAGGAACCCGCCTACGCCACCTGGACGCCGGAAATCCACCGCGCCCCGTCATGAACACCTTCCCGCCATCCCGCCTGCCGCTGCGTTGCTGGGCCGAGATCGATCTCGACGCCCTCGAGCGCAACCTGCGTCTCATCCGCGCCTCGCTGCCGCCGCATATGCGCTATGTCGCCGTGGTGAAGGCCGACGCCTACGGCCACGGCCTGCATCACACCGCCGCCCGGCTCATGCACGCGGGCGCCGATCTTTTCGCCGTGGCCAATCTTTCCGAGGCCGCTGCGTTGCGCGAGCTCGGCCCCGGCTGGCCGATTCTGCTGCTCAGCCCGTTGCTGCCGGAGGAGGACCGCTTTGTCGCCGAGTACGATCTCGCCGCCACGATTTCGACGGAGGACGAGGTGGCGCGTTTTGACGCCGTGGGGCGCGACGCCGGCCGCCCCGTCGCCGTCCACCTCAAGATCGACACCGGCATGGGCCGCCTCGGCGTGTGGCACGAGCACGCCGCCGCGCTCCACGCCAGGATCGCCGCCGCCTCGCACCTGCGGCTCGCCGGCATCTTCACCCATTTCGCCAGTCCGGACGACGACCCGGCGTTCACGGCCGAGCAGCGACGGCGTTTTCTGGCCGCGCTCGAGCGCTGCCGCGGACTCAACCTCGCCGGACTTTTCATCCATGCCGACAACAGCGCCGGCCTTGAGACAATCGAGACCGCCGGCCCGTTCAACGCCGTGCGCGTGGGCCTGCTCCAATTCGGCATCCTCCCGCACGTGGGCTCACTGCTCGTCCAGGTGCACACCGAACCGGTTTTGAGTTTCCGGACGCGCGTCGGCGTCGTGAAACCGCTGCCCGCCGGCACCACGATCAGTTATGGCCGCACGCACACCCTGGCGCGGGATTCTGTCGTGGCGATCCTCTGCGCCGGTTACGGCGACGGCATCGCCCGCGCCGCGAGCAACCGGGCGCAGGTGCTCATCCGCGGACAGCGTTGCCCCGTGCTCGGCCGCGTGACGATGGACCAGACGGTCGTCGACGCGACCGATGTGCCCGGAGTGATGCGCGGCGACGAAGCCGTCCTGGTCGGACGGCAGGAGGGCGGCGAGATCACCATCTCCGAATTCAGCCGTTGGTCCGACACGATTCCCTGGGAAGTGCTCTGCTCGGTGACGAAACGCGTGCCGCGCGTCTACCGGACCGGGCTCGGCTTGTAACCCGATGCAGCTGCAAATCGAGGCTGGTGACGGGAGGTGCCGCCAGGGGTGCGGCTTGATCCCCGGCGGCTCGATTCGAGTGTCGATGGGCCTTTGCTTTTGATGGTTCGGGCCCAATCTACCATGAGCAAATCGCTGGTCATCGTCCCCACCTACAACGAGCGGGAGAATCTCGCGGAGCTGGTGGAAAAGCTGCTCGCGCTGGCCGTCCCGGTGGACTTGCTGATCGTGGACGACAATTCTCCGGACGGCACCGGACAGCTCGCGGACGAACTGGCGGCCAGGCACCCCGCCGTTCAGGTCTTGCATCGCGCGGAAAAGAACGGCTTGGGTCGCGCCTATTGCGCCGGCTTCGCCTGGGCGCTCGCCCGGGACTACGAGTTCATTTTGGAAATGGATGGAGACTTTTCGCACCCCCCGGAAGATGTCCCACGTCTGATCGAAGCCGCCCGGCAGGCCGATCTGGCGCTGGGCTCGCGTTACCGGCCCGGCGGTCGCGTGATCGACTGGCCCATGCACCGGTTGCTATTGAGCAAGGCGGCCGCCTGTTATGTCCGCCTCATCACCGGCTTGCCCGTTACCGATCCAACCGGTGGGTTCAAATGCTTTCGCCGGTCCGCGATCGAGTCGCTCGATCTCGGCGCGGTGTACTCCAGCGGCTATGGTTTTCAAATCGAGTTGACGCACAAAATCTGGCGGCAAGGCCGGCGGATCGTGGAGGTTCCGATCGTCTTTACTGAGCGTCGCCACAATCGCTCGAAGATGTCCGCCGGCATCGTCGTCGAGGCACTCTTCACCGTGTGGCGGCTCTGGCTGCAAAACGGCTGCCGCCGGCGCCCCCACCCCACCGGCCAATAAAATCCATCCAGATGGAAACGGCGAAGAACGCGAATCCTCTCGTTCCTTCGCGGTTTTTCGCGGCACAGTTTCCACCTTTTCATTCGAGATACCGGTTTGACTGCATGAGCCCGGTTTAGTGTGGATTAGTGGTTAACCCAACTGCGCCTTTTAGGATAAAGTTCGATGCCGATACCCTCACCCAAGCATGATCGTCCGCCGCCCGACCGGATGAGCCCGGCACAACCGGCCTGGCGCGTTGGGCTGCAGGTGGCGCTGATCGTGCTGGCGGGATGGTTCGCGTTCTCCCCGGCGCTGCATGGCACCTGGCTGTGGGACGACCAGGCGTTGATTACGCAAAACCCGGACATCCGCGACCCGGGAGGCCTGGAGAAAATCTGGCTTCAGCCCGCGGGAGGAGATTACTTTCCCCTTACCTCCACCGTCGAATGGGTGCAATGGCGGCTGTGGCAGGACAACCCGGCGGGCTATCATTGCTCCAGCCTGGGATTTCATCTGCTGAGCGCGGTGCTCTTGTGGCGCTTGCTCCGCCAGCTGGGCATCCGTCTGGCGTGGCTCGGTGGATTGATATTCGCCGTTCATCCGGTGGTGGTCGAATCGGTGGCCTGGATTGCCGAGCAAAAAAACACCGTGCCGCTGCCGCTGTTGTTGGGCGCGATGGGATGCTACCTGGACTACGATCGGCGCGAGCGACGCCAGGATTATTGGCTGGCGTGGCTGCTGTTTGTCGCCGCGTTGCTGGGCAAGACCTCGGTGGTGATGTTGCCGGGCGTGATCCTGCTCTATCACTGGTGGAAGGAGGGCCGGATCACCCGGCGGCATCTGCTGGCCAGCCTGCCGTTTTTCGCCGCTTCGCTGGCTCTGGGTCTGGTCACCGTGTGGTTTCAGCTTCATCGGGCGGCGGCGGGTTGGACCCTCCCGGTGGTCGGGTTGGCCTCACGGATGGCTGGCGCCGGCCTCGCCCTGCTCTTCTATTTTTCCAAGTGCGTTTTCCCGGTGGGGCTGCTGCCAGTGTACCCTCGCTGGCTGGTGGAGCCTCCGTCGCCAATTCAGTTCCTGCCGTGGCTTGCCGTCGGCGTCGTGCTAGGCTGGTGCTGGACCCGGCGGGCGACCTGGGGCCGCCACGCCCTGTTTGGTTTCGGCTTCTTTCTGCTCAACCTCGCGCCCGTGCTCGGCTTAATCCCCATGGCGTACCAGTACTACGCCTGGGTGGCGGACCATTTCATTTATCTGCCGCTGATCGGGCTGGTGGGGTTGGCGGCAGCGGGAGCCGGAACGTTGTTGGAGCGGCTCGCCCAGCCCTGGCGCTCTTACGCGGTCGCTGGCGGCCTGGCGTTGGTGTCGCTTCTGGCGTTCGCGAGTCACCGCTATGCCGCGAATTTTCGCAGCGAAGAAGCACTCTGGATTTATACGCTGGAGCGCAATCCGCAGGCCTGGGTGGCGCACAACAACCTCGGCAATGTCCTCCTTCAAAATGGGCACCTGCCGGAAGCAACGACGCATTTCGAGCAGGCGATACGTCTCAATCCCGGGTACGCTGAACCGCACAATAATCTCGGGAACGCCTTGTACCGGCTGGGTCGGACGCCCGAAGCGATCGGCCACTTCGAGCAAGCACTGCGCCTCAACGCCGATTTTGCGGAGGCACATGCCAACCTCGGCAATTGCCTCGTGCAGGTGGGACGGGTGCCGGAGGCGATCGGTCACTACCGGCAGGCGTTGCGCATCAACCCGGGCGTGGTCGAAGTATGCAACAACCTTGGCAACGTGCTGTTCCTCGCCGGACAGACCCAGGAAGGAATCAAGCTCCTCCGGCAGGCGGTAAGCATCAAGCCCGACTATGCCGAGGGACAGGACAACCTGGGCAAGATGTGCGCCCGGGTGGGATCGCTGCCGGAGGCGATCGAGCACTTCGAGATGGCACTGCGCCTCCAGCCTGGTTCTGCCGACACCCAGGCAAATTTGGGCGTTGTATTGTATCAATCGGGCCGTCGGCCGGAGGCGGTCAGCCATTTCGAGGCGGCCCTGCGCCTCGACCCCAATCAGGCGACCGCCCGCCGGTACCTGCAAATCGTTCAGCGTCCGTGAGCCCGGGTACTAAACTCCGGGCTGGCGTATTCCAAATGGGGCGGACGATCGCTTTCGGCGATACGTCCGCGCTCCTCGAATAGTCGGTTCGTTGGTGTGCTCTTCGCTTTTGATTCGAAGAGATTATGGCGCGATCGTCAGCACCTGGGCGTTCGAGCAATCGCCGCTGGGACTTTTCACGGTGATCTGCACTGTTTGGGCCTTCCCGTTTTTCTGCTTCGCGGGAATGTCCTTCGCGGGAATGCTCGCCGTGAGGGTCGTGCTGTTGGCAAAGGCGGTCGGGCAATCGTCGCCATTCCAGTTCACGACTGCGCCGTTGACGAAATTCGCCCCCGTGACCTTCAGGGTGAAAGCACCGCTGCCCGCATTCACGGTGTTGGGATTGATGCTCGCGATGGTCGGGGCGAGCACCGTCAAGGTGGCTGCGGCGCTCGTCACCGCCCCGCCGTTGTTACTGACGATCACGGAATAGGCGCCGGCATCGGACAACTCCACTTTGGTGAGCGTGAGGCTGGCACTCTTCGCGCCGCAGATGGCTTTGCCCTTGTAGAGCCATTGGTAGCTCAGCGGCACGGTGCTCGTGGCGGTGACGCCAAAGGTGACCACGTCTCCGGAGCTGACCGTCTGCGATTTCGGCGCCACGGTGATGGTGGGCGCGGGCGGCAGCGTGATGGCCAGGGTCTTGGCGTTGGAAACATCGCCACTTGGGCTGCACACCGTGATCGATACCGTTTTGGCGCAGTCAATATCGCACGCGGAAATGGACGCGGTCAGTGCGGTGTTGTCGCCGAACTTCGTCGGACGCTTGTCGCCATTCCATTTCACGACCGCGCCATTGACAAAGCCGGTGCCGTTGACCGTGAGGGTGAAGGCATTGCCGCCGGCAGTCACGGTGGCGGGAGCGAGGCTCGTAATGACCGGAGCGTTCACCGTCAAGATGGCGGCGGCGCTCGTGATCGAGCCGCCGTCGTTGCTGACGACAACGGAATAGGCCCCGGCATCGGACAGCTCCACTTGGCGGAGCGTAAGGCTGGCGCTCCTGGCGCCGCAGATCGCCTTGCCTTTGAAGCGCCATTGATAAGACGGCGGCGCGCTGCTCGTGGCCGTGACACTGAAGGTGACATTGCTGCCGGAGTTCACGGTCTGCGATAGCGGGTTGACCGTGATGACCGGGGCCCGCGGGATCACCGTGAGCTCCGCCGTTTTGCTGTTGGTCGCACCCACGCTGTTGGTCACCGTCACGGAATAACAGCCGGCATTCGCCCACGTCACGTTGTGCAGGGTCAGGGTGGCGGCCGTCGCATTGGGTATGATGCCGCAGTTGAACCGCCATTGATACGTGACCGGCAGGGCGGGTGCGACCGTCACGCTGAAGGTTGCATCGGTGCCTTCCTGGACCGTCTGGTCGCGGGGCTGGCTGGTGATGGCGGGGCGATCCTTGCCCGCATCGCTATCCTTGGGGACGGTGACGATCGTCGTCTGCGTCGAGGCATTGCCCGAGGCGTCTTTGGCCTCGACCGTGATCGTATAGACGCGTCCATCGCCCTTGGAGGCGCGTTCGGCGCGAAGGTTCAAGGTGAGGTCCCCGGTGATCGCCCAGTCGGGGCTGAGATCGCCCGGGCCGGTGCCGCTGATCGGTTCATTGCTGGTTACCGACACGATCCGGCACTTCGGCTGCGGGTCGACGTTGTCGGTCGCCACGACCGTAATCGTCACCGGCACCATCTGATGATTTGCCGGCGCGAGCAGGTACGGCGAGGCCGTGACCGATTGGATGACCGGCGGAATGTCGTCCGGGACCGACATCGCGAAGACCGTGTCGGTGAGCTCCGTGAGCTGGGGCGTGCTGGTGTCGTCGAATACGACCGCGAAGCGTCCACCGGAGACGGTGCCGTCGAGATTGTCGGTTGTATTCTTGGCCGGGGCGACGCCGCCGCTGCCCAGTACGGGCGCCCAATTGGTGCCGTCATAATATTGCAGGGTCAGGTTGTTTTCGACGCTCCCGGTGATGGCCGACGAATAGTAGAAAGCGACCGTGGCGGCATCGGTGCTGTCGACGCCGGTGGCTTGCACACCGACGTAGCCCCCGCTCAGATCGAAAGAGGGCGCGGGCGTTGGATTGGTCGAGTAACTGGCCACGGTAATGGCGGCGTCGCCCTGGCCCGCCGTGTTGTTTTGCAGGGTCGCCGCCACGCCGGAGTCACCCGCGACGACCGGGGCCGTCGTCACCGTCACGGAACTCCCGACCGCGGCCACATCGCTTTGCACCTTCACCACCGCCGCAGGCACGACCGCCAACGCCTTGGCGTTGGACAGCGCGCCGGTAGTGTAATTATACACCGTGATTACCGCCGTAACCATGCCGTTGAAACCGGCTATATCGGTGGCCGGGATGGCTGCGGTCAAAGTCGCATTGTTAACAAAGGTCGTCGGACGCACGGCACCATTCCAGCACACCAGCGAGCTGGAGTTGGAACCGGTGCCCGATGAGCGAAGAAAGCCCGTGCCATTGACCGTCAGCGTAAACGCCCCGTTGCCGATCGTCTGGGATTGCGGAGTAATCGTAGTGATCTCAGGGGCAATCGTCAGGCTGGCGACCGCGCTCCAGACCGCGGAGACGTAGTTGCTATAATAAGCTAAGCATTGATAAGTACCCGCGTCGCCGGGCTGGACATCGGAAATAGTAAGCGTGGGCTGATCCCAACCGCTGGATTGGCCATGGCTCGTTCCTGCTCCGGCGCTGGTGAAATACCACTGATAATACAGAGGCTCATTCCCGCTGGCCGTGACCGTAAAACTCGCCGTTTTCCCGATGCTTATCGCGACCGACTGGGGCTCTTGCGACACCTCGGGCGTCATGTACACGGTCAACGTTGCCGGATTGCTGATGACCGTGCCGGCGACGTTGCTGATGGCGACGGTGTAAGTGCCTGCGTCGCTCAGTTGGATATTATACAGGTTAAGGGTGGATTGGACGGCGCCGGCAATGTCCACGCCATCTTTGCGCCATTGAAAGGTCGGCGCCGGCGTGCCGTCCGCTTGCACAGAGAAGTAACCAGTTCCATCGACGGCGCTTGCCACATCACCCGGCTGCGAGATGATCGTCGGCGGAATAGGGGCTTGGGCCGATGCGAAAGGCGCCGTAGATGGCAGACAAACGGCCATGAGCGCGGTGAGAAGAAGTTTAGGATTTCGGGCCAATGAATTGATTTTCATCGATGAGACATGGGGAGAAGCCATAACCAAACAATTGCCATTTAGGTGCCGTAAACCAATAGGAGGTTCAGCACCTAAAGATGGGTCAGATTGATTGACGGGGCTGGTTGAAGGAAGCTAGGGCGGGGGCAAGGGCGTAAACACAGTGCAGATTAAAATCTACCAGTCAAACAAAATCTAGGGCGATATACCTATTTTACCCAAGTAGTTGCCCCCAGTTTCCCTGAGGCATCATACCTTCATTCCAAACTAAATTAAAGACCTCTGAGACATCCCGAGAATTTTCACTACTTCCGTCTGGCTTTCAGCTTTTCCAGGTTGTCGCGGATCGCGGCGGAGGCCGGATTAATCCGGGTGGCAATTTCCAGCTGTTCGATCGCGGCCTCCAAGCGCCCGGTTTGAGCATAGCCCATGGCCAGGCTGCAGCGCGCCTCGACAAAGTCCGGCTTGAGGCGCACCGCCTCTTCGTAATGCGCGATGGCATCGGCCAGGCGGCCGGGCATCTGCGCCAGTTCGACCGCGAGATTGTTATGCGCCAGGGCAAAATCGGGCTTGAGGCGCACCGCCTCTTCGTAGTGCGCGATGGCGTCAGCCGACCGGCCTGGCATTCTCGCCAGGGCGTTCGCGAGGTTGTTTTGCGCCTGGGCAAAGTCGGGTTTGAGGCGCACGGCTTCTTCGTAGTGTGCGATGGCGTCGGCCAACCGGCCGGGCATCTGCGCCAGCGCCATGCCAAGATTGCAGTGCGCCTCGGCAGAATCGGATTTCAGACGCAGCGCCTCCTGCCCGTGGGCGACGGCGTCGGCCAGCCGGCCGGGCATCTGCGCCATGACCATGGCGAGGTTGCTGTGCGCTTCGGCAAAGTCCGGCTTGTGGCGCAGGGCCTCCTCATAGTGGGCCAAGGCATCGGGCAACCGGCCGGGTATCTGCGCCAGTATGTTGGCGAGGTTGTTATGCGCCTCGGCATAATCGGGTCTGAGACGCACCGCCTCTTCACAATGCGCGATGGCGTCGGATCTCCGGCCGGGTGCCTGCGCCAGGGCAAAGCCGAGATTGTTATGCGCCTCGGCATAGGCCGGATTGAGGCGCAAGGCTTCTTCGCAGTGCGCGATGGCGTCGGCCAACCGGCCGGGTATCCGTGCCAGCGCCATGCCGAGATTGCATTGCCCGCGAGCGTCCCGGGGACATTGGGCCACGGTGTCCTCCCAAATGCTCAGTTCGCTGCGATAGTCGTAGTTTCGCCGGATGGTCAGCACGCCGAGTCCGGCTGCAATCAGGCCGAGAACGACGAATTTTTTCCGCTGTCCCAGCGCGTAGATCAGGAGCGTCACGCACACGACGATCGCCGCCAACGGCAAATACATCCGGCTCTCCGCCATCGGCTGCGCCGCGACCGGCACCACCGTCGAGGTGGGCGCCAGAATCAGAAAAAAACAACATCCCAGGAATCCCGCCATCGGCGACCGGCGCCAGGCGATCGCAACACCAGCCAAGATTGCGGCAATGATCAGGGCGTAGGGTGCCACCGTCCGCGGATCGGTTGCCAGGATTTCACTGCCATAATCGAATACCAACGGATGCGGCCAGAACGCGAGTTTCAGGTAATCCGTCACCACGTGCAGCTCCGTCAGCGCATAAGTCGGCCAACCAACACCCGCATGAAAACCCACACTGACCGCCGCCAGCGACGATTGGTGCATCAGGAACCCCAGCAACAACCAGGTGACCGCCAGGCTCACGTAATACCAACGCCGGTTCGCCAGTGCGACCCGCCACGATCCGCTGACGTACGCGCGGTCGTAGAGCAGCACCAGCACGGGCGCAGTAACCATGACCTGCTTCGTGGCCATCCCGCAGAAGCAGGCGGCCACGGATAGGATCAACCAACAGTTACGGCTTTCAGCCGTAACTGACCGGATAAAACAATAAAGCGTCAGCAGATAAAATAGTCCCATTAGCGACTCGGCACGCTGGCTGATATAGGTCACGGACTCCGTTTGCAGCGGATGCAGCACCCAAAGCAGGGCGGCGAACCCGGCCAACGGCAGCGCCGCTTCGCCGTACCGTTGGCTTAAGCCGGGCAAGAGCAGCGTCCGGCGTACGATCCCGAACAGCGCGAGCCCGGCACAGATGTGGATGAGTAAATTGCCGCCATGGTATCCCTGCACGGACGCGCCGCCCGCCGCGTAATTCAACGCCAGGGAAAGATTGAGCACGGGGCGCGCGGCGGTCGGTCCAGTCGATGGTGACAGAACGTCGCCCATCCGCCCGAGCTGCCGGATGGACGGGTTGTCGTCGATCGCCAGCGAGTCATCCAACAGGAAAGGAACGTGGCAGCTGTTCCAATATGCCCCCAGGATCGCGAGTATCAAGATGCTGGCGACTGCCAGCACCCGCCACCCGCCCGTCGCGCGGTGGGAGTCGACGCCAATTGGGGCATTCGCGGCACCGCTCATGGGCGCGCATGTTTGCCGGCAATCGTTCAAGCGCAAAGGCGTTTTTTGCGCCGTGGTTCAACTCTGGCTTCCGGCTCCAAAATGCCCCGTAATTTTGCTAAGGAATCGGCCAGCCGATGTCCGGCCGATTCCTGGCCTTCAGCTTTTCCTGATGGGTGTGGATCGTAGTGGAGGCCGGATCAATTCGGGCGGCGATCTCCCGCTGTCCGCTCCGCCCCTTCGCTGATGCGAGAAATCGGTCTCTCCAGACCTCCCTGCGTCGGGTAGTTTTACTCCCTTCACCAGGTGGAAATTACGTATTCAAAAGCTTAAAGTTCTATAACATTATTATCTTCTACACATTACATTCTGAAAATTACCTCCAAATTTTACTGGGATACACCCCATGGAACCTAGGGTGTTATCCTCATTTATTGATTGACCACCCCTCGGCGATCCGATCATAGTCTAGCTGAGAGTAAGACCTTGAAAACCAAATGCCTCACCCCTCCGGTGTGCGCCGCTACGAAAGCGACTGCTTTCGTCGTGGGTTTCTTCTGTCTTCTCCTGTCCCACCTGACGGCGCAAAACATCACCAACCTCAACGAAACCTTTACCAACACAACCTTCGATGCCGGCTCGTCGGCTTGGACCCTGGGCTCTGCGACCACTGTCCAGCAACCCAACGTAAACTATTACCAGCCCAACCTGACGGCAACCGCGCCCGGCAACGGCGCCCTCAGCCTCACTTCCGCGGCCAATAACGAGGCGACCTATATTTATTACAATAGTGCCTTCAACGCCCAGAACGCCTCGGTCTATGCCACATTTCAATACAGCAGCTACGGCGGGTCGGGCGCCGATGGCATTTCCTTCTTTCTTTTCGATGCCAGCGTCATGGGAACCACCGGGTTCGTTCCCGGTGCGTTTGGCGGCAGCCTGGGCTACGCCCAAAAATCGGTAGCCCAGGGTGGCGATACCACGAGCCCCGGTCTCTCCGGCGGCTACCTCGGCATCGGCATCGACACCTTTGGCAATTATTCCAACCCGACTGAGGGTCGCGTCGGCGGGCCCGGATCGGTTCCAAATTCGATCGACGTCCGCGGTCCCGCTTCCAGCAACTACAACTACCTCACCGGCACCAGCACGCTCTCCCCGGGGCTGGACTACGGCACCAATACTTCCACACCGCTCAGTGCCACCGTCTTCAACACCGTTACCATCGCCCTCACGCCCACCAATCAGCTGTCCGTTTACCTGCAACGCGCCGGTAGCACTACCACCAATCTTCTCTACACCATCGATCTCTCGTCCTATACCCGCCCCGACCAGCTCATGTTCGGTTTCGCGGCCGGCACGGGCGGCGCGACGGACAACCATCTCATCCGCGATCTCGTCGTTTCCACCGCCACGGCCAGTCTCTGGAAAAACACCAGTGGCGACAGCACCTGGGGCAATGCCAACAACTGGAATCCCAACTTTGTCCCCTCGGCCAATGCCAACATTCTGCTCGACAACAGCACGGTCACCACGGCCCAAACGATCAATCTCGGCGCCGGCCAAACCCGTGTCGTCGGCACGCTGAGCATCGATGCACCGTTCAGCTACACGGTCGACCCCACGGCCAACAACGGCACGCTCGAGTTCCAAACCACCGGCGCTTCGGGCATTTATCTGACCTCCACCCACGGGGCGGCGGCCACCCAGACCGTCAATTCCAGTCTGAAGCTCGACAATGCCATCGAAATCAAAAACAACACGACCTCGGCGCTGAACGTCGCGGGCACCGTCGCCACCAACGGCTACGGCCTGACGCTCGACGGCACGGGCACCGGCGCGACCACGCTCTCCGGCATCGTCTCGGGCAGCGGCAGCGTCATCAAGAACGATTCCGGCACCGCCGTCCTTTCCGGCGCCAACACCTACTCCGGCGGTACCACGCTCAACGCCGGCACGCTGACCGTCGGCAACAACAGCGCACTCGGCACCAGTGGCGTCGTCCTCAACGGCGGCACCCTCGCTTCCAACGCCAACAACACCATCTCGAACAGCCTGGCCCTCCAGGGCAACGCCGGCCTCGCCGTCACCGGCGCCGGCACCACCTTCACCAGCAGCGGTACCCTCACCCAGACCGGCGGCAGTTATACCCTGAACCTGGGCAGCGGGGTCACCCAGCAGGGCACGGTCAATCTCTCCGACAACAACACGGGCCGGGCCCTCACGGTCCAGGTCGACAGCGGCACGGCCAACATCTCGGGCGCGATCCTCGACGGCGGCGCCAGCGCCGGCAGCCTGATCAAGACCGGCGCCGGCACCCTGCAGCTCAATGCCGCCAGCAGCTACAGCGGCGGCACCACCATCAGCAACGGCACGCTGCAGCTGGGCGCCTCCAACGTCCTGCTCAACACCGGCAACGTCAGTATCGACGCGTCGGGTACGCTCAACCTGAACACCTTCTCCCAAAAGATCGGCAACCTCACGGCCCTGGCCGGCGGCGCCACCATCGACTTTGGCGCGCAGACCGGCGCCAACACCCTCGTGTTCAACACGTACACGGCGCCCGCCAGCGGCGTCCTCGTCGTCAACAACTGGCAGCAGGGCACCGACACCCTGGCCACCACCGTCGCCGGCCAGACGGTCAGCACCATTTATCTTTCCGGTTTCGGCGCGGCCACCGAGGCGGGCTCGACCTCCTCCACGATCTACGGCAGCGCCTACGCCCTGACTCCGGTCGTCCAGACCGGCATCTACTGGAAGGGCAACTACGACGGCAACTGGACGCCCGGTGGGGCCAACTACAACTGGGTCACCACTTCGGGCGGAAGCACCACGTCGGCTCCGCCGACCAATACCCAGATTGCGGTCTTCGACAGCACGGGCGCGGCCCGGACGGCGGTCACCCTCAATGGCGCCAACACCATCGCCGGCCTGAAATTCGATACCTCCGCGCCCAGCTACACGATTTCGGGCGCCAACACCCTTACCCTGAGCGGCACCGTGCCGTACGTGCAACAGCTGAGTTCCAGCAATCAGACGCTGAGCTTCTCGACGCTGGCGATGGGCAACAACACCGTTTTCGACCTCACCAGTTCGGGCAACCTCACGGTGAGCTCCGCCATTACCGGCGCGTACAACCTCATCAAAGACGGCACCGGCACTGGCAAACTCATCCTTTCCGGCAACAATACTTACACTGGCGGCGCTTTCATCAACAACGGTATTGTTCAGATCCAGAGCGCCACTGCACTGGGCACCGGCGCCGCCACTATCGCCAACGGCGCGGCCCTCGAAGTGTCGAACGGCACCTCCATCACCGCCACCAATGCCCTTTCCGTCACGGGCACGGGTGTCAGTGGCGCGGGTGCCATCCACAACGTCGGCGGCGCCAATACGCTCTCCGGCGCCGTCACCCTGACCGGCGCCACCACCGTCGCCACCGATACGGGTACCACGCTCAACCTGACCGGCGGCATCACCGGGGCCAATTACGGTCTCACCCTGAACGGTGCGGGCACCCTCACGATCGGTTCGGGCACCACCACCGGGGTTGTCGCTCTGGGCACGGGCGGCGTCACGATCAACAGCACCGGCACGACCACCTTCGCGGGCACCGCCGCCAACACTTACACCGGTACCACCACCGTCAACAGCGGCACGCTCGTCCTCGGCAAATCGGCCGGCGTCACCGCCGTCAACGGCAACCTGATCATCGGTGACGGCGTGGGCGCCGCCGGTTCCACCGTCGTCCAGGTCGCCACCGGCGGCGGCGCCCAGATCAGCGCCAACTCCGCCGTCACCATCAACAGCGACGGCACCCTCAATCTCAACGGCCAAAGCAACACGGTCGCCCAACTCAACGCCACCTCCAGCGCCGCGCAGGTCACTCTCGGCGCGGGCACCATCACCGTCGGTGGCAATGCGAATCTCAATTCCTCCTACGCCGGCACCATCAGCGGCACCGGCGGCCTGACCAAGGCCGGCTCGGGTGCCCTGGCGCTCACGAATTCGGGCTCCTCCTATTCCGGCCCCACGGCCATCAACGCCGGCATCATCAACGTTTCCACCGGCGGCGCCCTCGGCACCAGCGCCGTCACCGTGACCAGCGGCGCGAGCCTGCAAGTCACCAATCTCGCCAGCAACCTTGCCAATACGGTCAACTTGAACGGCAACGGCGTCGGCGGCGCCGGTGCGGTCGAATCCACGGCCGGCACCAACACCCTCACCGGCAATTTCACCCTGCAGAGCAATGCCCGCATCCAGGCCGACACCGGCAGCACGCTCAACCTTACGACCGGCACCCTCGCGCTTGGGGCCAATACGCTCGACGTCAGCGGCGGCGGCAACACCACCATAACCCGGGTCATCTCCGGCACGGGTGGCGTGACCATGGACGGCACCGGCACGCTCGCCCTGTCCGGGACCAATACCTTCACCGGCGCCACGGCGGTCAATTCCGGCACGCTCGAAATTCGCAATAACGCCGCGCTCGGCACCACCGCCGGGACCACCACGGTCGCAAATGGGGCCACGCTCGCCCTCAACAATGCGACTCCCATAGCCGAGGTCACCACGACGCTCAACGGCGCCGGCGTCGGAAACAATGGCGCTCTGCGCAATATCGCTGGAAACAACACCTGGTCGGGCGCCGTGGCCCTTGCCAGCAATAGCACCATCGGCGCTGACACCGGCACCACCTTCACCGTTTCGGGCGTCATCTCCGGCGCCGGGGCGCTTACCAAGGCCGGCGCCGGCACGCTGATTGTCAGCGCCGCCAACACCTACACCGGGGCCACCAACATCAACGGCGGCACGCTGCAACTGGGTGTCGCCAACACCCTGCCCAGTACCACCGCGGTCACCATCGCCTCCGGCGCCACGCTCAATCTCAATGGCTATGCCGAGACCGTGTCTTCCCTCGCCGGCGCCAGTGGCAGCAGCCTCAGCCTCGGTGCGGGCACCCTCACGACCGGCGACACCACCAGCACCACCTTCGCGGGCGTCGCCTCCGGTACCGGCAATATCACGAAAGTCGGCACCGGTACCCTTACGCTGTCGGGCGCCAACACCTATTCCGGCACGACGACCGTCAGCGCCGGCATCCTCAAGCTGGGAGCCAACAATGCCCTCGCCTCCAATTCCGCGCTCACCCTCTTCGGCGGCACTCTTGCCACCAACGGCTTCTCAGATGTCGTCAATTCCCTCCGTCTTACCGCCAGCTCCACGATTGATTATGGCGGTCTCGCCGGCATCCTCACGATTAGCACCAACGCTGGTGGCTGGACCGCCGGTACCCTTACCATCAGTAACTGGAACGGCAATCTCACCGGTGGCGGCTCCGACCAGTTCCTCGTCAGTTCGGCCACCGGTCTCAGCGCCAATATGCTTTCCAATATCACCTTTGCGGGGTACGGCGCCGGCGCCCAGATCATCACGGTCGGCAGCAATTTTGAGGTCGTGCCTCTCACCACCGCCACCAATACGTGGAATGTGGATGCCGCCGGGAATTGGACGACCACCACCAACTGGACGCCCAACTCCAATCCGAGCGGCGTCGGGATCAGCGTAAATTTCGCCGGCGCCATCACGGCGAACCGCACGGTCACGCTCGATGCCGCCCGCACGGTCGGCTACTTGAATTTCAACAACAGCCACAACTACACCCTCGCGCCCGCCGCCGCCCAACGCCTCACCATGGATGTCGGCGGTGGCAGTGCGCAGATCAACGTCACCAACACCGGCTCGCCCACCATCTCCGCCGGCCTGACGCTCAACGACAATTTGATCATCAACCAGGACAACGCCAGCGGCACGCTGACGCTCTCGGCCGCCAACGCCATCACCGCCGGCACCGCGCAAGGCAACATTACCGTCAACGGCGCCGGCAACACCGTCATCAGCGGCACGATCACCACCGGCACCGGCTCCCTCACGAAAAACGAGGCCGGCACCCTCACGCTCTCCTCCAACGCCAATACCTATACCGGCGCCACGACAGTCAACGGGGGCACGCTGGCCGCCACCTGGCTGGCCAACGGCGGCGTCAACAGCAGCATCGGCGCCTCCACCAACATCGCGTCCAACCTCGTCATTAACGGCGGCACGCTGCAATACACCGGCGCGGCCACCAGCTCGAACCGGTTGTTCACGATCGGCACGACCGCCGGCAGCGCCATCGACGCCTCCGGCACTGGCACCCTCAGCTTCACCAATACCGGCAGCATCGTCTTGAACGGCACCAATACCGCGCGCACCTTTACGCTCACCGGCTCCAATACCGGGGCCAACACGTTTGCCTCGATCCTCACCGACAACGGCACCGGCGCCACCTCCCTCACCAAGAGCGGGGCCGGTACCTGGGTGCTCTCCGGCGCCAATACCTACACTGGAGCCACCACGATTACCGCCGGTACGCTGCGGTTGGGCGCCAGCAACGTGCTGGCGGATACCAGTAACGTCAACCTGACCGGCGCCACCGCCATCTTCGACGTCAATGGGCAGACCGATACCGTGGGCTCCATCGCCGGCATCGCCGGCAGTTCCATCACGCTCGGCGCCGGGGCGCTCACATCCGGCGGCAGCAACGCCACGACGACGTTTGCCGGCACGATCACCGGCACCGGCACCCTCACCCAAAGTGGCACCGGCACCCTCACCCTCACCGGGGCCAACACCTACTCGGGTAAGACCTCGATTCAGAATGGTGTGCTCAGCGTCAGCTCGCTCAACAAGGTGACCGGTGGCACCGCCAGCAGCAACCTCGGCGCGCCCGTCACCGTTGCCAACGGCACCATCGATCTCGGGAATGGAACCAACACCGGCACCCTGCAATACACCGGCGCAGGCGAGACCACGGATCGCGTCATCAATCTGGCCGGCAGCACCGGCGGCGGCACGATCGACTCCTCCGGCAGCGGCGCGGTCACTTTTTCCAGCAACCTCACCGCCACCGTCGCCGGCGCCAAGACCCTCACTCTCACCGGCACGAATGCTGGCAACAACATGTTTTCGGGCAACATCGTGAATGGTTCCGGCACCACCGCCGTCACCAAAGCCGGCTCCGGCACCTGGGTGCTTACCGGTACCAATACCTACACCGGGGCCACGGCCATCAACTCCGGCATCTTGGAAATCCAAAGCGCCGCGGCCCTGGGCAGCACCGCGGGCGCCACCACCGTGGCGAGCGGTGCCACGCTCAATATCAACAACGCCGCCGGCTTGACCGTGGCTGAGAATCTTACGCTCAACGGCTTCGGCACCGGAGTCAACGGAGCCCTGCACAACATCGCCGGCGCCAACACGTGGTCCGGCACCATCGCTCTCAATAGCGACAGCAGCATCGGCGTCGATTCCGGCTCCACCCTCACCGTCTCTGGCGTCATCTCGGGCGCCGCCGCCAATTCGCTCACCAAGGTGGGAGCGGGCACGTTGGTGCTGGGCAACGCCGCCAACACCTATGCCGGCCCCACCGATGTCGAGGGTGGCACGGTCTCCATCGCCGCGGAAGGCGATCTCGGCGCCACGCCGGGTACGGTCACCGCCAATCAGCTCACGCTCAACAACGGCACCCTGCTCAATACCGGCGCCACTTCGCTCTCGGCCAACCGCGGCGTCACCCTTGGGTCGTCGGGCGGCACGTTCAACAACTCCGCCGCACTGACGGTCAACAGCATCATCACCGGCACGGGCAGCCTCACCAAGACGGGTGCCTCCACCCTCACCCTCAGCGCGGTCAATACCTACAGCGGCGCCACCAACATCACCGGGGGCACCCTCCAGTACGGCGTGGCCAATGCCCTGCCCAGCGCCACCGCCGTCACCATTTCCAATGCCGGTACGCTGGCCCTCAATAATTACTCCGGCACCGTCGGTTCCATCGCCACCGGTGCGGGTGGCGGCTCGATCACCCTCGGCTCCGGCACGCTCACCACCGGCGGCAACAATTCCAGCACGACTTTTGCCGGCGGCATCTCGGGCACCGGTGGGCTCACCAAGGCCGGCAGCGGCACCCTCTCCATCACCGGTGCGAGCACTTATACCGGAGCCACCGCCATCAACGCCGGCACCCTCCAGCTCGGCGCGGGCGGCAACGCGATGACCGGTGGGTCGGCCGTCACGATTGCCAGCGGCGCCACCTTCGACGTGGAAAACGGCCAGACCACCAATTCGATTGGCGCCCTCACCGCCAACTCCGGCAGCACGCTCGCGATCGGCTCCGGCACCCTCATCACCACCGGCGGCACCATCTCCGGCGGGCTCTCCGGCAGCGGCACGCTGCAAACCAGCGGCACCCTCACCATCTCCAGCGCGTCGGGCAATGTTAACTTCGGGAGCGGCACGATCGTGGTCAATGCCGGCGGCGTGCTCAATCTCGCCAGCACCGATTCCGGCGCCACCTTCGGCAACATCATCCTCAACGGTGGCACGCTCAACCTCGGCACCGGCACCGGCTCCGGTACCTACAACATCACCAATCTTACGGTCACCGGCACCTCGACGATCGATTTCGGTACCGGCGCCGTGACCCTCAACGGCGGCACTTTCTCCAACCCCAGCGGCACGCTCTCCGTAACCAATTGGGTCAACGCCGTCGATTACTTCTACGCCCAAAATTGGACCGGCAACACCTTGAACACTCGCGATCAGGGGACAGAACCCTCGGTAAGTTTTGCCGCGAGCACGCCCAGCTATCCCGCCAGCGACACCGCCTGGCTGCCATACGACAGCTCCGACTCGGACCCGACCAAGCGACAGATCACCCCCGCCCCCGAGCCCGCGACCTATGGCGCGATCTTCATGAGCCTTTCTCTCCTCGGCCTCGGCCTCCGTCGCTGGCGCGCCAGCCGCAAGAGCTAGACCGTTTGCGCAGCGCGAAGCGCTGCTTGAGGAGCCTGTCGAGGCAGATTGCCGCCACCTCAGGAAATTTTCCGGAGAAGATATGGTTTCATTAACAACCCGACAGGCCCCTAGCGGGTGGTGAACTCCTTGGTCCCCAGAAGCTGCGGAGTCGTCGAACCGGACGGGAAATTGTAGACCTCGATATGATAACGATGGACGCCGCGCGTCGTCGGGAAATTCAAATGGTAGGTGTCATCATCTTCGATGGCATAGGTGGGCGGGTTCGGCTTCTTCCCGTAGCTGAAGATCTGCGCCGGCGAGTACGAACCATTGGCCAGGACTTCACTGATGGCGATGGTCACTGAGGTATCTTTGACGGTGTCGTCATCATCGTCGTCGCGGTCGTCGCGGTCATTGCGGTCGTCGTCCTTGTTTTTCTTGTGGCCCGCAATGCTGCTACTCTGAACCTGGAACTTGATCGGCACCTTGGAGCCACCCTCCTGGACCTTGCCCAGAGAGAGGGGTGGTAACCAGACGAGGTTGTACGGTGGCGGCGGCGGCTGAGTTACGTTGACGGTGAACGTCAGCTTGCTGGAGCCGGACGCACCGCCGCCAGCCGCACCTGCCGTAAACGTGTAGGTACCGGCTGCGCTCACTTGCAGTGTGCCCGAGCCGGCCGCCGAGGTCGTACCCACGCCGGTGCTCGTCACCGTGACGGCGGTGCCGTTGAGCGAGGCATTGAGCGAACTGATGGTGGCGCCCGTCGCCGCCTGCGCAGTGAAGGCAAAAGGAATGCTGAGCGGCGGATTGCCCGCCACGTAGGTGAAGACCGCACCGTTCGTCGGCTGGGTAATGGTCACGGACGGCGGGGGGTATTGGGCGTTCACCGTAAACTGGACCGATGTCGTGGTGGCGCCCAAGGCGTCCGTGGCCGTGGCCGAAAGCGTATATTGTCCGGCGGCGCTGAGCTGGAGCGTACCGGTGCCCGTGGCGTTCAAAGTGCCCAAGCCGCTGGTGGTAACCGTTACCGGGTTGCCATTCAGTGTCGCGGCCAGGGCGTTTACGCCGCCGTAAGCGCTGGTGGCTGCGATGGAAAACGGCACGCCGAGCGGCGGACCGCCGATGACGTAGGTATAGCTGCCGCTGGCCGTCGGTTGCGCGATCGTCACCTTCGGAGCCGGTCCGGCGATGGTTACCGTGATGGATACGGCGGTGGCACTGGTTCCGGCGCTGTTGGTGGCACGCGCCTGGATGGCATAGATGCCTGGCGCCGAAAGCAGGATCGTGCCCGTGGCCGATACATTGCCTGAGTTAAGACCCGTGATTGTTACCGGAATCGGCGCGCCACTGGCATCGGCATCCACACCGGTGATCGGAGTGGCGGCTGCGGCCGTGGCTTGGAATTGCAGGGGGATCGATACCGCCGGTCCGCCCACCGTATAAACATAGGACGAACCGTCCGTCGGACTGTTCAATTGCACTGATGGCGGCTGCCGGTTTTGCGGCACCGTCACGTTCATGTTGATGACGGCAAAATTGTCGACCGCACCGGCCGGCCAGCCCGGGGTGGCGATTTGATAGGCGTAGGTCCCAGCCACATTGCCCAACGGTACGTTGGCCTGAATCGTGGTGGTGAGCGCTTGATTGGGACCGGTGAAAATCAAGGTCGCTGGATTCAGCGTAATAAAGCTTAAAGCCACCGTCGGATCCGCACCGGCCGGAGCCGACAACAGCGAGATCACCGGCGTGATCGACAAGCTTGGGCCCACCGGCACATTTGAAGGTGACGTAATCGACAAGGGACTGTTCGTCACAAGCGGCTGGTCGCCTTCCAAGAGCGTAGTGTACGGTAGATAGGTCACAAGCGGTGAGCTATCCCGGGCCACCGCCGGCGCTAAACCGGAGAGCAAAGCTGCCAGGCCAATAATTGCGCAGGTAACTAAACGTGTGTTAATTGAGCAGGACGAAAGAACTCGTTGGTTCATGGTGGCAAGTCGCGTGAGGATAAACTGAAGCATATGATTGATAGGGATATCTCCTTAGATGTCGATTTCTTATATCTTTTATCATTTCTTCTTATTCTGACACCAATCTCCCTCTGTGTTTGCTTTTTGTAGGACCGCCGTTCTTCGGCGGACCGCGGCCCGGCCACAAGGGCCAGCCCTACAGTCCTAAGGCCAAGGGCAATTGATATTAGCCGCCGCGGTTACGCGGTTGAGCCGGGGCCGCTACCGAGACCGACTCCGGCAACAGTTAAGTCAAAAAATATCACCCGTAGTCCGAACTTCGTCCGTTCGCTTCCCCAGCCAAATGGCAAGGCCATTTATTTGGGTTCCCGCCGGCGGAGACCGGCGGGATTCTCCTGGTCAAAAATACCTGCCCATCAACAAAGCCAACTCCCGTTTCGTTTTCGCCGGCCATACTTTCTTGTCGGTGAGGATCGCGTTCTTCAACGCGTGATGGCAGGACCAGTCCGGCGTGAGGGGAATCTGCGGAATCGCGCGAACGAGGATTTTCTGGGCCGTCTCCGCGTTACGGTGCAGGTATTCGAGCACCATCTCGATGGTCACATGGGCCTCGTCCAGCTTCCAGCAGTCGTAGTCGGTGACCATGGCCAGGGTGGCGTAGGCGATCTCGGCTTCGCGGGCGCACTTGGCCTCGCCGAGGTTGGTCATGCCCACCACGCTGTAGCCGAGCCGGTGATTGGTGAGCGACTCGGCGCGCGTGCTGAACGCCGGGCCTTCCATGCACACGTAGGTGCCGCCGTCGTGGACCCGCGCCTTCGCCGCGCGGGCACTCCGCAGCAGCAACTGGCGCAGCTCCTCGCAAATCGGATCGGCAAAGGCCACATGCCCCACGATGCCGCGGCCGAAGTACGTGTGCTCGTGCGATTTTTTCGTGCGGTCGAGAAATTGGTCGATCAGCACGGCGTCGCACGGCCGGCATTGCGGCTGGAGCGAGCCGACGGCGCTCACACTGACGATCCAGGCCACGCCGAGCTTCTTCATGGCCCAAATATTGGCGCGGTGGTTCAGCTCGCTCGGCAGGATGCGATGCCCGCGGCCATGCCGCGGCAGAAACACCACTTCGCGGCCCGCCAGCGTGCCGGTGAGCAAGGCGTCCGAGGGTGCGCCAAACGGCGTCTTCACCCGGACCCATTTTTGTCTTGTGAAACCTTCGATATGATAAAGCCCCGTGCCGCCGATGATGCCGATGCGATGGTGGTTCATAGATTCGAGGCGCCCAGAATGGCGGCTGGAACTTGCCCTGTAAATCCACATTCCGGTCAAGTGACGGCCAGGGGCACAGCCCTGATTTTTGCTCGGCAAGGTGAAAAGCCTTTGCTGAGTAGCGGAACGGCTTCCCGTTCCGCCCGGAAGCGAAAGCGCTTCCGCCACCCTGCCGGCATTAACCCAGGGTCGTCCAAAATCCCGTCTACGTCCCTCAGCCCGCCGGCCGATTCCCGGGGGGCGCATCGCGGCTCAAGGACACGAACACACCCACCACGCACAAAACCGCAAAGATTACGGCGATGAGCCGGATGCTCTGGAGCAGGAGGGGAAAGGTCGCCGGTTCGATCTTGGCCGCGCCCATCACGATTGAAAGCACGAGCGCCGCCAATCCCATGCTCAACACCTGCCCGGTCAGCCGCATCGTCGCGAGCGTGGCCGAGGCCACGCCGAGATGCCGTTTCTCCACCGAACCCATCACCGCATTGGTGTTGGGCGACGAGAAGAACGCAAAACCCAGCCCGAGCAGCACGAGATCGGCTACGATCCAGGCCAGGGGTGTCGCGGCGGCGATCCAGGCCATCGGTAAAAGCCCCGCCGCCGTCGCCGCCATGCCGGCGCTCGCCAGAAAACGCGGCGCCACACGGTCGGACAGCGCACCGGCGAACGCCGAGAGCAGCGTCATGATCGCCGGTTGCACGAGCAGGACCACGCCGGCCGCGGCGGGCGTCAGTCCTTTCACGTTCTGCAGATGGAGGCTCAGTAGAAAACCGACGGCCGAGGTGGCGGCATAGTTGATGAGGGCCGCGAGATTGGAGCACAGGAAGAGCCGGTTCGACGCGAACACCCTCACGTCGAGCATCGGATGCCTGGCGCGCAATTCCCATCCGCCGAAAACCACGAAGCCCAGCAGAGCGAGCCCGATCAGTGTCTGGCCCAGCCCCGTGGTGGCCCGGGAAAAACCGTAAACGAGCAGCCCCAGCGCCAGGCTGAACAGCACCGAGCCGACCCCATCCACCCGGCTCTCGGAATGCGGCGTGTCCGCTGGCAGGTGCCTGACCGCCAGAGCGAAAATGACCAGGCCCAGAGGGACGTTGACCCACAGGATCGAACGCCAGCCCCAGGCATGGACCAGCAGGCCGCCCAGCACGGGACCCAGCGAAAGCCCCAGATAGGTGCTGGTGACATTTATCCCCAGCGCTTTCCCGCGCTGTTCGCGCGGAAACGCCTCCGTCAGGATCGCGATCGCGGTCGGAAAGGCCATCGCGCCGCCGATCCCTTGCAACACCCGGCCCGTAATCAACCAGCCGCCACTTGACGCCAGGGCGGCCAATCCCGAGAAGAGCGTGAACGCCGCCGTGCCGATGAGAAAGCATCGCCGTCGCCCGAAGATGTCGGCCAGCCGGCCAAACGGCAGCAACAACATGGCCGAGGCCAGCAGATAGGCCATGGTCACCCAGGTGAGCGCAACGGCGCCAAACGCGAACTCGGCCGCGATGGAAGGTAGCGCGATATTCATCGCCGAAGCCATGAACGGCACGACGAACGCCGACACGGAGGTGACGGCAAGAATGGCGAAAACGGGATGCGGACGGGTGCCGCCGGTCATTGGGGGATGTTCTTGGTTCGGCACGTTTTCAGCATTTCAGTCCTGTCACCTGTCATCCTGAGACATCCACGAAGGCTCACACGTTGGGTAGCTCCCGGGAATGAACTCTGTCGGGAAAGTCTGTCATCCTGAGCGCAGCGAGGGATCCATCTGCGCGTGGCCGGCCAACAGTATCCAGATGGGTCCTTCACTTCGTTCAGGATGACAAGCCAATCTTGAAAACACACCCTTGGCCACCGCGCCGGCGACCCGGAGCACGCGGCGCCGGCCTCACGCCTCGAATTGGCCGATGCTCAGCGACTGGCCATTGTGCTGTGGACCAAGCGTGAGAATGAAGGGCGCCGCGGTTTCCGCCCATTTCGCGGGCTGGACGTAGCTGGCCGAATCGTCGCCAAAGGCCAGTTTCAGCATGTCGGTATCGATCACGCCGGGATTCAGCGCCACGGCCGCCAGGCCCTCCGGCAGCTCCTGGGCGAACGCCTTGGTGAGGCCCTCGATCGCCCATTTCGACGCACAGTAGGGCGCGACCTCGGGCGACACCGAGCGGCCCCAGCCGGAGCTGAGATTCACGATTACGCCCCGCTTGGCCTCGATCATCGCCGGCACGAAGGCGCGGATGACGTTGGCCACGCCCTTGATGTTTACGTCGATCAGCTTGGAAAGCTCCTGTGCCGGTACCTTCCACAACGGCGCGGGCTTGTTCATCAGTCCGGCATTGTTGATCAGAATGTCCGGCACGCCCGGCGTGGCCGTGATGCGCTCGGCCCAAAGCTCGACCTTCATCGCCTCGGTGACGTCGACCGCGTCGAAGCTGTGCGGTTCAAGGTGGGCAAACCGCAGTTCGAAGATCTCCTTCCCGCTGCGGCCGCAGCCGATCACGGTGTGGCCATTTGCCATGTACCACTCGGCCAAAGCACGCCCCAGACCGCGGGTGACTCCGGTGATGAGAATTTTCATACGAGACCGCTAATATACGCTGCCGGCCGCGAATAAACCTTAAACCGCCGGCTGATTTCCTCGGGGCGCAGTCTTGCTGCGCCCAATCGGCGACTCCGCTCCCAGGTGGAGCGGCTTGACCTCAAGACGCTTTCCTGGGAACCGCGCCAAACCAGCGCGTTGAGCTTGCCCGCCGTGGCGGGGTCAACGCGCTCCACCCGGCGGTTATGGACCGCCGCTACAAATCTGCCCTCTGACTCAGCCGTATTCTGTAGCGGCGGTCTATGACCGCCGACTGCCGGCTTGAGGGAGAGCTTCGCTAATCAGCGGATACCGCTCACCGGCTCTGCAAAGCGAACTTGTTGAGCCCGGTCTTGCGGCAGGTGTCCATGACGAAGGCCAGTTTCTTGAGCGGCGTGGTCTCGTCAGCCTTGATGAGCACGGGGATGTCCTTGTTGATATCGTGCACCTGCTTCAGCAGCTCCTCCAGCTGGGGCTCGGTGGCGACCTTGCCGTTGAAGGACAGGACGCCCTCCTTGTTGATGGCAATGGTCACCGTGCCCTTGAACTCGTTTTTGCCGGCCGTATCGACCTTGGGCAGCGTGATGTTGAGCGTCGCCGCCGAGCGAAACTGCATCGTCACAAACGAAAAGAAGATCAACATCACCAGCACGTCGATCAGCGGCAGGAGATTCATCTCGAGCCGTCGGTGGCGCCGTTGCATCAGTCCATCACTCATGCGATAAAAGGGAAAGGGGTTGTGGTGCTACGCCCGGGCAAAGTCGGCCGCAGATTGATCACACCTCGACTTCAACCGCGTTTTTCGTCCGGGAACGCGCCAGAATGCGCTCGAGCAGCACATCGAGCTGGGCGGCATAGTTGCCGACCCGGCGGTTGAGGTAGCCGCCGCCGACGAGCGACGGGATCGCGATGCACAAACCGAGCAGCGTGGCCGAGAGGGCCAGCGCGACACCGCTGGTAAATTTCACCGGATCGGGCAGGCCGGTCTCGCTCGAGATTGCGGAGAACACCCGCAGCAGCGACCAGACCGTGCCGGTGAGACCGATCATCGGCGCCGCCGCGTAGATCACGTCGAGATACGGGATGCCCCGTTCCATGCGGTTGACTTCGAGCCGGGCGAACGCCTTCACGGCGCCGGGATCCTCGCTATGCCGCTCGGCAAACTCGATGATGCGCGCCAGCGTCGAATGCCGGCCGCCGGTGATGGGCTTGCCCGTTACGACGGCATCGACCAGGTCCGGCGGCATCACCGCGGCCTGCCGGAGCGCATAGGAGCGCTCGCAGATGACGAAAATCATGACGAGGGAGCAAAGCAGCAGCGGCCAGAACAGCGGACCGGCGCCCTGGACAATATCGATAACGGCGAGGAACATGGGTGGGAGAATTCGGCTGTGACTCGGTCAAAGGCAAATTTGTTCAGATATTTTTATCGGAGCAAACGGGCCCGCGATAATCGATCAGCGCCTGCTCCTACAAATCACGCGGCCAAATAAGGCAACTTCTTTGCGAGCGCCTGCACCGCGGGCACGCCTTCCAGCAGCTCGCCGATGGCGTCCCAGCGACCGTTGACCAGCGCGTCGCGCGCCGCTTCGCGGATGGAGACCTTGATGGTCAGTTTGCCGCAACGAGCTTCCTGCGCAGCGACATCGACCACGATCTCCGCCTGCGGATGGGCTTCGATGGCGGAGGCCAGTTTCCGGATGTCCTCGCGGCTCGCGCACGCGCAGGGCAGGCCGAGCGTCGTGCAATTGCCGAAGAAGATCTCGGCGAAATTTTCGGCGATGATGGCGCGAAAACCGTATTTCTGGATCGCCTGTGGCGCGTGCTCGCGCGACGAGCCGCAACCGAAATTGGCGCCGGAAAGGAGGACGGTCGCGCCCTGGAAGCGCGGATCGTTGAGCGGATGCGGCCGGTCGGTGCCGTCGGCGTTCTTGCGCACATCGTAGAACAGGTAGGCGCCGAGCCCGTCGAACGAGACGCACTTCATAAAGCGCGCCGGGATGATACGGTCGGTGTCGATGTCGTTGCCGGGTACGTAGACGCCCCGACCGGAGACTTGCGTGATTTTTGCGAGAGGCATGGGAAGGGAAAGGTTTCGGGTTCTGAGTTTAAAATTCCGGATTTAGCGTTCCGAGTTTGGGGCTGGGTTCGTCACCTCGAAACCCGGAACCCGAAACTCGAAACTTTAGGTTTTCAGCGTCAGCCGCTGACGGCGAAAACCTCCCGGGCGTCGGCCACGGTGCCGGCAACGGCCGCGGCGGCGACCATGAGCGGGCTCATGAGAATCGTGCGGCCGGTCGGGCTGCCCTGGCGGCCCTTGAAATTGCGGTTCGATGAGCTGGCGCAGAGCTGGTCGCCGATGAGTTTGTCGGGATTCATGGCCAGACACATCGAGCAGCCGGCTTCGCGCCACTCAAAACCGGCGTCGCGAAAGACCCGGTCGAGCCCGAGTTTGGCACACTGCAAACCGACGATCTGTGAACCGGGCACGGCGAGCGCCTTCACGCCGGGTGCGACGCGTTTGCCCCGGAGGTATTTTGCCACCTCCTGGAAATCGCTCAGGCGGCCGTTGGTGCACGAGCCGATGAAAGCGACGTTGATCTTGGTGCCCTTGATCGGCGCGCCGGCCGGCAGTTTCATGTACGCGAGCGCCTCCTCGATGGAGGTCTTCTCGTCGACGGTGGCGGCCTGGGCCGGATCGGGGATGCGTTCGTCGATCGCGACGGCCTGACCCGGATTGATGCCCCAGGTGACGGTGGGCGCGATGTCCTGCGCTTTGAGATTGACGACATCGTCGTAGCGGCAGCCGGCATCGCTCGCGACGGCGCGCCAGCGGGTCACGGCTTCATCCCACGCCGCGCCCTGGGGCGAGTAAGGACGGCCCTTGAGGTAGGCGAAGGTCGTTTCGTCGGGGTTGATGTAACCGACGCGCGCCCCGCCCTCGATCGACATGTTGCACACGGTCATGCGCTCCTCCATCGACATGCGGTCGAAAACTTCGCCGCCGTACTCGTAGGCGAAGCCGGTGCCGCCGTTGACGCCGAGCACGCGGATGATGTGCAGGATGACGTCCTTGGCGTAAACGCCGGGACGCAGCTTGCCGGTGACGTTGATGCGGCGCACCTTCAGCTGGCCGAGCGCCATCGTCTGGGTGGCGAGGACGTCGCGGATCTGGGTGGTGCCGATGCCAAAGGCGATGGCTCCGAACGCGCCATGGGTCGAGGTGTGCGAGTCGCCACAGGCGATGGTCGTGCCGGGCTGGGTGATGCCCTGCTCCGGGCCGACGATGTGCACGACACCCTGCTTGCCGGTCGCGCGATCGAAAAACGTGATGCCGAAATCCCGGCAGCTCTGACGCAGCGCCTTGATCATCGCGTCGGCGAGCGGATCGGCGTACGGCTCCGCCACCTGGTCGGTCGGCACGATGTGGTCCACCGTGGCAAAGGTCCGGTGCGGCATGAGCACCTTGAGGCCGAGGTCACGCAGCATCCCGAAGGCCTGCGGGCTGGTGACCTCATGGATGAGATGCGTGCCGATGAGCAACTGCGTCTGACCGTTGGCCAGGCGGCCGACGGTGTGGGCGTCCCACACTTTCTGGAAGAGCGATTTTGGCATGGAAGGGTTGGAGGGTTGGAAAATTGGCCCGGTCGTCAACAACGGTTGCGGAAGCAACCGGGCAAAATGGCGTTTATGGTTTCACCGCCAGCAAGTAAAGCCGGTGGAATACGAGCGCAACCAGGCCGTCGGCTTCCGCCAACGAATGGACCGTCGCGGCAATCCGCCCGCGCGCTGCCGCCAGATAACCGGACGTACAGCCGCCCCGGTAGCATTCGGGATTGAGATAGCCGGCTGCTGCGCCGGAGTCGAATCTCTGCATAACCTCTTCCGGCGTGCATCGTTCCACCGTTGGTTCCAGGTGGCTGAACCTGACCTCAAGCCCGGTCGCCCGGCAGAGGTCCGCGTAGGCCCCGGCGGTATCCAGGAAAAACCAGGGCGACTGGAAGCGACGATAGGTTTCAGCGGTGCTGGTGTCCGTCATTAATGCCGCCGTGGCGCGGGTGAAAACAGGGCAATAATTCCGCCCGGCCGGTGCCTGCACGCCCAGCCGTCCGCCTCGTCGCAACGATCTCCGGCAATTCGCCAGCACCCGCGACGGATCGCGGAACCACTGGAACGTGGAATTGCAGAAAACCACATCGAAACACTCCGGTTCGTCGAGAACCTCGCCGGCCCCGACGCGAAAATCCACGTTCAGGTCAGGCGAAGATTGCCGCGCCTGTGCGATCATGCCCGGCGAGACGTCCCAACCCGAAACCTTCCCCCCGGTCATCCCGCGAATTTGCCGCGTGAGATGTCCCGGACCGCACCCCAGGTCGAGCACGTCGTCGGTGGGGCCGATCGCCACCAGTTCGAACAGGCGCGCCGCCGCATGGCGCTGCACGACAGCGCCGCGTTCATAGGCGGGGGCGATGGTGGAAAAGTTGCTCATGACAGTGGAAAACGGCGCGGATTCTACCGGAGTCTTGCATAACAAGGAAATACTTGTTTGGGTGCCGGTGATGCCTCGCGAGTATCAATTCCCCTTTGAGCTGCGCCACCTTGTCTATTTCCGCGAAGTGGCGCGGCGCCTGCATTTCCGCCAGGCGGCCGAGGCGCTGGTCGTGGCGCAACCCGCGCTCAGCCGGCAGATCGCCCAGTTCGAGGCGGCGCTGGGCGTCGGGCTGTTCGTGCGCTCGCGCCGGCGCGTGGAGCTCACGCCCGCCGGCCAGGCCCTGCTGCAGCGGGTCGAGCCGCTCCTGCGCTCGATCGCGGCCGTACCCGGCGAACTGCGGGCGCTGGCCGGGGGTCAGACCGGTCAGGTGCGCGTGGCGTTTACCGGGCTCGCCATGGCCACGGTGCTGCCGGGCATCTTGCGCGAGTTCCAAAAAAAGCATCCCGGCATCCGCGTCGAACTGAACGAATCGCCCACCTCGGCCCAGCTCGCCGCCCTCCGTGCCGGCGAGATCGCCTGTGGCTTCTTTCATCCCGACGCGCCCACGCCCGGGCTCAAAACCCGGGTCCTGCTCCGCGAGCGCAACGGCGTGCTGTTGCCCGCCGATCATCCGCTCGCCGGCCGGCCCACCCTGCGCCTGCGGGCACTCGCGGCGACGCCCTTCGTGCTCTTCCCCCGGACGCACAATCCCGGTTTCTACGACCGCGTGCTCGCCGCCTTCGCCCGCGCCAGCGTGACGCCGCACATCGCCGAGGAAGTGTGGCCGCGCGCCAACGCCGTCGGTCTCGTGCGCGCCGGGCTCGGCGCAACGTTCATGTGCCCGTCGGAAGCGAAACAACTGCCGCCGGAAGTGACCTTCCGCCCGCTCGTAGGCCCGGCGCCCGAAAGCCGGCTCGTAATCGGCTGGCGCGGCACCCCGCCGCCCGATCCGGCACTCGCTGCCTTCCTCGCCGTGGCCGGCGGAACATAGGTGGAAATACCCATGCGTCGGCGGGCCCTCATTTGCTAGAGTGTAGTCATGCAAACCACGGATGGTGCGAACCCCGAAATCGTCGAACAGGTGGCTGCTTGCATCGAGCACATGCCCGATCTGCCGAAGAAGATTCTCGCCCTGCATTATTACGAGAAAATGACCCTGGCCGAGATCGCCCTGAGCCTGGGTTTACCGCAAGAACAGATCGTCGTACTGCACGAGCAGGTCTGCCGGGAACTGCACGCGCTGCTCCAGCACGCCGCCTGAAAACCTCCGGCCGGTGCCGGCGTCCGCGGTTTTCCCGTGCGTAGGGCCGGGCCTTGAGTCCAAGCCGTTGAGTACCTCGCCCGGCCGGCGGTCGGGCCTCCTACATCCTGAGAAGCACGCGGCGTTGAATACTACTTTTTGCCCTTCGCCCGGCCCTTGATTTTGCTTTTCCCGGCGGCCTTGTTGCGGCGGCCGCGGATCGCTGCGGCAATGAAGGCGGCGAACAACGGGTGCGCCCGGTTCGGTTTCGATTGAAACTCGGGGTGGAACTGCACCGCGAGGAACCACGGGTGATTCTTGAGCTCGACGATCTCGACCAGATCGCGGCGCGGATTGCGGCCGCTCACCACCAGACCGGCGCGCTGGAGCCGTTCCACGTAGGCATTGTTGACCTCGAAACGGTGCCGGTGCCGTTCGCGCACACTGTCGGCCTTGTAGGCGCGGTGGGCGCGTGTGCCGGGGACGAGCGCGCATTCATAGCTGCCGAGACGCATCGTCGCGCCCTTGTCGACGATCTTCTTCTGCTCCTCCATCATGTTGATGACGGGGTGCGGGGACTTCGCGTCGAACTCCGTGCTGTTGGCGCCCTTCAATCGCAGCACGTGGCGCGCAAACTCGATCACCGCGATCTGCAGGCCGAGGCACAGGCCGTAATACGGAATTTTTCCCACGCGGGCGTAGCGGGCCGCGGCGATCTTGCCCTCGGTGCCACGATCGCCAAAACCGCCGGGCACGAGGATGCCGTCAAGTCCCTTGAGCAACGCGAGACCGCCCGGCTTTTCCAAATCCTCGGCGTCGATGCGCCGGATGCGGACGCGGCAGTTGTTGGCGATGCCGGCGTGCGTGACCGACTCATACACCGATTTGTAGGCATCCTGCAGCTCGATGTATTTGCCCACGACGCCGATGGTCACCTCGTGCGCAGGATTTTTGATGCGGCGCATGATCTCCGCCCAGATGTTCTTTGCGGGCCGCGGCCGTTTGAGCCCGCAGAGTTCGAGCACGAGGTTGTCCAGACCCTCTTTTTGCAGGTGCAACGGCAGCTCGTAAATCGACGATTCGACGTCGCGGCATTCGATCACGGCCTTTACCGGCACGTTGCAGAACATCGAAATCTTGTCGCGGAGCCCATGTTCGAGCGGGCGGTCGCAACGGCAAACCACGATGTGCGGCTGGATGCCGATTTCGCGAAGCTTGGCGACCGACTGCTGGGTGGGCTTGGTCTTCAGCTCGCCCGCCGCATTGAGGAACGGCACCAGCGTCACGTGGATGAAAACCACCTCGCGCGGACCGACTTCGAGGGAAAACTGCCGCATCGCCTCGAGGAACGGCAGTCCCTCGATGTCGCCCGTGGTGCCGCCGATCTCGGTGATGAGCACGTCGACGTCCTTCCCGCCGGCGAAGATGCGCTGCTTGATTTCGTTGGTGACGTGCGGAATCACTTGCACCGTCTTGCCGAGGTAGTCGCCGCGCCGCTCTTTCTGGATCACGCTTTCATACACCTGGCCGGAGGTCAGGCTGTTGAGGCGTGAAAGCCGGCCGCTCGTGAAACGCTCATAGTGCCCGAGATCGAGATCGGTCTCGGCGCCGTCCTCGAGCACGTACACTTCGCCGTGTTGAAACGGGCTCATCGTGCCCGGATCGACATTGAGATAGGGATCGAACTTCTGGATGCGCACCTTCAGTCCGCGCATTTCAAGAAGTGCTCCGAGCGCCGCCGCCGTGAGCCCTTTGCCCAATGAAGAAACCACGCCTCCCGTGACGAAAATGTATTTCACGGGACTCCGATAAAACGGGCGCGCTCATCTCGCGCAAGACAAAGCGCATTGTCCGAGGGAAACTTTCGCACCAGGAGCGTGGGGGG
>DATJPQ010000027.1:0-19321 GCA_035506315.1 Opitutaceae bacterium | reverse complement strand
CCGCCTACAAGCGTTTCGTCCAGTCGGGCCACACCGGATTCGCGACGGATTTTCTGGTCGATTCAGTGGTGTTGCCCAGTCCCTACGCGTCGTCGTTTGGCGGGTTCGTCGAGCTGAACACGCTCTACTGGTGGGCGGGCGGCGGCGCGTTATCCTCGTTTTTCGACACCTGGCAGGAACGGCGCAAATCGCGCGAACCCCAGCCGGAGAACGGCGTGATCCCGTCGGACATGAGCACGATGTCGCTCATCGGTGGCGGACTGATCGCGGGCGATTCGCTCGCCGCGCTCAGCGTGGGCATCTATGGGTTGCTGACGACGATGATGTAGGAGTTTGTCGGACCTTGGATAACCCAAATCCCGCAGATCAGTTTCGTCACAGAGAGCAGGGAGAGGATTTTTAGCCACAAAAAGGCACGAAAAATCGTGAGTTTGGACTGTGCCGAGCGTTGCGCCTATAGGCGCGCGGACGGCAGTGGCCGAAGCCCAAACCGTTTTTTTGCGTTTTTTGTGGCCATAAATTCTTCGCGGCCAGCGGGCATTTTCGAAGATAAGTAGCAAGGAGTTCGAAGGAGGTCACGGAGGCAGATGCATTTCTCTATGACCTCGACCCAATTCTCTGTGAGCTCTGTGTCTCAACTCCCTTGCTTTGGTTGCGACTCCGCCGCCCCAGGTCAAACTGCGTTTTCTCGGATCAAAGAAGGGAATAAGTTCCCGGTATTGCCCATTAGCAGGTTCTTAACGGCCTGTGGCATTGACGCTGCCCGGGTGATCACACACCTTCCCGCCGATTCATGCCGCTGGTTACAAAACTCATCGAAAGACTGCAGCGCCATCCGAAACGCATCGTGTTCGCGGAGGGCGCCGACCCGCGGGTATTGCAGGCCGCCCGCCAGTGGGTGACGCGGCGCATGGGTGCGCCCATCCTGCTCGGCAACCGGCGCGCCATCAAGGAGGCGGCCACGCTCCTCTCGCTCGACACCCGGGGCATGCGCATCATCGAGCCGGAAGAGAGCGAGGATTTCAGGCCGTTCGTGATGCAGCTCGAGCAATTGCGCGCGGCCAAGAATCTCAAAATCGCCAACGTCCGCGAGGCGATGAAGGACACGAGCTACTACGCGACGATGATGCTCCTCAATGCGCAAGCCGATGCCCTGGTGGGCGGCGCCACGGTGTCGGATTCGAGCGCACTCCGCCCGTTATTTCAGCTCATCCCCCGGCAGGAGCACGTGGAAACGGCCTCCTCGCTCATGATCCTCGACTGGGACGAGAAGAAGATCGGCACCGACGGCACGCTCTTCCTCGCCGATTGCGGCGTGATCCCCGATCCCACGGCCGAGCAGCTTTGCGACATCGCGCTTTCGACGGCGATGATCGCGCGCCACCTCACCAACGACATCCCGCGCGTGGCGATGCTCAGCTACTCCTCGAAAAGCAATTCGCAGCATCCGGCCATCGTGAAGATGCGCCACGCCACCGAACTTGCCCGGGCCAAGGCCCAGGCCGCCGCGCTGCCGATGGAGATCGAGGGCGAACTGCAGGTCGATGCCGCCCTCGACACCGCGTTTGCCGCGGCCAAGAAGATCGGCGGTCCGGTGGCCGGACGGGCCAACGTGCTGATTTTTCCCGACCTCAACAGCGGCAACATCGCCTTCAAACTCATCCAGCTGCTCGCCGGCGCCAATACCTTCGGCCAAATCGTCCTCGGTCTCAGCCGGCCGGCGGCCGAGATCAGCCGCGGCGCCAGTGCGCACGATGTCTTCGGCGCCGCCGCGGTTGTCGGTGTCCAGGCCATCGACCGGCGTTTGCTCTACGGCACCCCGTAGGACCCCGGCGGGCTGCGCCCACCGGGGTCCTAAACAAATGGCTGTCGCCATTTGGAACGAAACAGCGATTTTGGTGGGATCCTCAGATCGAGGCGGTATCGGCGTCGGAAAACTCTGCTGGATCACCACTCCAAGGTTTTCAATCAGTGCCCGGAAGGGAAACCCGATGAACGCCCGTGACTCCACATCTCTTCCAAAATGGTCTCGCCATTTTGGTTTAGCAGCGGGCGGACGGAGTCCGATCCGCTGCTAGGGCATGGCCAACCTCAGGGTTTTCCCCTCGATCGAGACATTGGCGAGCTTGGCCCAGGCGTCCGTGAGCTCCTTGGGCACGCTTTGCGCCGCGAACAGCCGTCCCATGATCACGCCCTCGACCATCGGCAAACGGCCCACGGCACAAGAACCGACGCAGAAGGTTTTGGGCACGAAAGTGAACGTGTCGCCCTTCTTCACGAATCCCCCCGTCGCCTGAACGATGACGGTGGCATCGAGCAAATTCACCTTCACGGGAACGCCCACCTGCAACTGGCCGCCATCGATCCGGAAATTCACGGGACCGGGCGTGAGGAGCGCATCGTTGGCCGGCGCGGGTTTGGCCGCCGTGGCCGGCTGGCCGGCTCCGCCCTTGGGTTTCTCGATCGGCGTGGCGACGGCGGTGTTGAGCTCGTCTTCGGTCAGATCGATGGACTGGCCATCGAGGAACGCCTGGCGTTTGCGCAGCCAGGTATTGCCCTTGCTGGAGTCCTTGGAGCCCTCGATGAAATACACATTCCCCGCCACCGGTGCTTTCGGCATTTCGCGCAAAATCAAAGCCGGTTTGAGGACCAGATGCGTCGCGGCCAGGACCACACCGAGCACCAGGCTCAGCCCCGCACCGATCAAAACCTCGGCCCAACTGGGCTCGCGAAGTGCGTATGCATTATTGCTCATGGAGAAAAAGGGCCGGGCGGCTAATCCGCCTTCTGGGCCGGGGGCGTTTTCTTCTCACCATTGGCGGAGGAAGACGAGGACTTTTCGCTGCCGTCGGATTTCGCGCCTTCCTTGGGGCTTGCTTTGGGCGGGGTGGGTTTCATGCCCGAGGATTTCTTATAATCGGTGGCGTAGAAACCGCTGCCCTTGAAGATCAAGCCGGCGCCGCCCCCGATTTTCCGCCGCACGCGGCCTTTCTTGCCGCAGGTGCAGATCTTGAGCGGCTCGTCTTTCATCGACTGAAAGAGTTCGAATTCCTTCCCGCATTTAAGGCAGACGTATTCGTAAGTCGGCATGGATTAAAGAGCCGGCTTTATGGGAAACGGGGGGCGTTCTTGCGAGTTTCTTCCACCGCGCGGAAAAACACCGCGTAGAACGTCAGATTTGCCGTCATCCCGACAAACAGCGTGTACGTCATGAGCGGGCAGAGCGCCACGAGAAATCCGACCAGGGCGAAAGTGGGGACGAGAAAACGCCCCTTGCTGGACGCGAGCATCATGACCAGCACGTAGGCTCGCAGCGCATCGCGATATTCCTCGCGTTTCTGATACTGATAGATCCCGGCGGCGGTGAGCGGGCCGGCCAGCATGACCGCAGGCACCATGGGCAGATAGACCAGCACCCCGAAATCGATCGGGATCCAGCGCAGCGGCCAGGACAGCAGCCAGCTGACGCCGATGGGCACGACGCCAAGGGCCAGGAAAATGACGAACGCGGTGATGCCGTTCACGAACAACCGGCGCCAGTCCTCCCAATCGGGCATTTCGAGGCTGTCGCCGCGGCGCGCCCGGTCGATCAAGGCGTAGAAATAGCCAAAGGCGAAAAAGTGCGCCACCGGAATCGCGAGCAGCAGGGCGCCGATCACGCATTTGACGAACCACGTCGGACCCGAGAAAAGGCGTTTGCAAACTTGTTCAAGGGTGGGCATTGCGGCGGGCGAAAGTGAGTGCGGAAGGTAGCGATATGCCGACGGATTTCACAACCAAATTAAACGACTGCGTGGCGCGGGTGGAGGAGGGCCTCGACCGGTATGTCCCGCCGGCGCGCACCCGGCCAACCCGCCTGCACGAAGCCATGCGGTACAGCCTGCAGGCGGGCGGCAAGCGGCTGCGCCCCGTGCTCGTGCTGGCCAGCGCCGAGCTTTGGCCCCCCGCGGCCGATCCGCTGCCGGGGGCAGTCGCGGTGGAATGCCTCCACACCTACTCGTTGATCCACGACGACCTGCCCTGCATGGACAACGACGACCTGCGCCGGGGCCGGCCCACCGCGCACAAGGCCTTCGACGAGGCCACGGCGCTGCTGGCCGGCGACGCATTGCTCACCCATGCGTTCGCGCTGGTCGCGACGCAGTATGCCGCGCAGCCGGGGCTCGCCAACGCACTGGGGCGCGAACTCGGGGACGCCGCCGGCAGCCGCCACCTGATCGGCGGCCAGATGGAGGACCTGCTGGCCGAGAAAAAAGCCGGCGCCACCGCGGACGAACTCGAGTTTATCCACCTCAACAAGACCGCCGCCATGATCGAGGCGTCGCTGGCGATGGGCGGACTCTGCGGGGGAGCCGACGATGCGGGTGTCGCGGTCCTGCGCAGGATGGGGCGGCACCTCGGCCTTGCCTTCCAGATCGTCGACGACATCCTCGATGTGACGGGCGACAACGCCACGCTCGGCAAGACCGCCGGCAAGGACGCACAGGCGGGCAAAACGACTTACGTAAAACTGCACGGCCTGGCGATGGCGCAGCGCCTGGCGCATGAACAGACGGAAGCGGCGATCGACGCGTTGAAACCACTGCCGGGCGACCACACCTTTCTCACCGCGCTGGTGCGCAGCCTGGAGAAGCGGATCAAGTAGTAGCTGAGAGTGAAAGGGAAAGTGAGAGTGAAAGGGGCCTAGCCTCGTAACCTCGGCTGCTACGGCCGCCCGGTGCGCAGCGCGCTGGTTGCGGCGTGGGAGACGCTTGGCCATGCAACCGCTGCCGCAATTCGCACGTTAGGTCGGAGCGCGAGCAAGCTCGCTGACCTACTGTCCGCCCATCTGGCAGAGGCGGACGATCCGGTGGACACGTCCGCGCTCACGATTTTCCGGAAATGCCTGGCCGGCGTTCACCTCCTCGCCGAGCGAGCCCCGACCATTTGTCATCTAATAGATGACAAACTATCCAATGCCGGGGCGTAACCTGGGGCGGCCTTCACGTTTTCTCGGCCGCGCGCAGTCGCACCGCCACGTAGTCGCCGCGAAAGCGCGCCACGACCTGACCGGCACAACGGAGTTCGACCGTCATTTCCGTCCGCGCCCGGCCGAGACGGTGAAACGTCTTGAGCAGACGGGCCAGCGCCGCAGCGGGCAAAGCCGGGCATACCGCCTCGAAATCCGTGGGAATCGGCGCGAGATACTCGATTTGATTTCGCTGGATTACGATGCGCTCCGCGATTCCCGCCTGGCGCAGGGTGAAATGGAGCTGCGCCCACGCGGCCAGGATCGCGACGGCAGAGGCACTGCCGCCGAAAACCGTGGCCCGGTGATTGATATTGGGCGCAAGCGGCGCGCGCAGAACGACGCCCGTCGGATCGCAAGCCGCCACCCGCACGCCCATCATGGCGGAAATCGGGATATGGCGATGCAGGTAGTGTTCGACTTCAGCCGCTTTGAGCAGGGCAGTCATGCGCCCTCCACCGTGCAAGGAGCCTGTCGGACTTGCCAATGAATACCATATCTTCTTCGGGAAATTTCATTGGGATGACGGACATCTGCCTCGACAGGCTCCTTAAGCAGCGCTCTGCGCTGCGCAAACCGGATTTCTTCCTAGATTTTCCGCCGCCTCGCGGCGGTTTAAGGAGTTTGTCGGTCGGGGCGCATTGCTTTGCGACAATATCTCGAGCTCTTTCCAAACTATTATCCCAAGCCCGACAAACTCCTAGATGGAGGGAGCGGGCTCGTCACCGGAAGTCTTGCCCTCGACCGCGGGAGTTTCCGTGGGCGTTGCGGGCTGGTCAGCGACAGGCGTCGTCTCAACCGGCGAAGAGGCAAGGGAGGCGGCCGGCGTTTCCGGGGTCGGAGCCGTGGGCTGTTCCGTCGCAGCTGGTGCCGGGGTTTCCGCGGCCGGAGCGGGCGTCTCCGCCTGCGCCTCCGGGAAATTCTCCGGATCGTGATCTTCGGATTCGACCTCCTTCTTCCGCGCCTCGACCATCGGAGGCGGGGCGAAAAGACGGCCGTCGATAAACTCGGTCACGTAGCCCTCATGCACAAGCCACATGATATCGCCCTGCAGACGGGAGACCTTTTCACGTTGTTCGGGTGTGAGATCGTTGGCCGGGGCAGGGGGGGCGGCGGGAGCCGGCGCGGGCGCCGGGGCCGGGACGGCTGCTGCGACAGGCGTGGATCCGGCGGCAGCCACGGTTTCGGCGGGCGCGACAGCGGGCGGAGCTTCGGGCGCAGGCTGGCTTTCGGCCGCGGGTGGCGGTGGTACCGGGGCCGACGCGGGCGCCGGAGCCGCCGGCTTGGATTCCACCGGCTTTGGCATCTGGATACCGAGGAGCTTGGCGGGAATTTCGCCGGCTTTGATCATCGGATGCGTTTCGATGAAAGTGATGACCGTGTTGATGCTGTCGGCGAAGACCTGGCCCGGGATGCGGAATTTGCGTTTCACCGCGCAAACATACGAGATGCCCTTCGAGCCTTTTTTGAAGATCGTGAAACCTTCCCGGCGCAGGCGGCCGCGCAGGGCGTTGGCGGTGTCGAGCGGGAAGCGGCGCTGCCGTTCGAGCGCGCCTTCGATGGCACGGCGGATTTCGCCGGACGGAATCAGTTCAACGACCCGCCCGTGGAAGCGCGCGCTTTCGGTGATGCGCACGACTTTCTCGCGAGCGTGGGTGAGCAGGTATCCACGGGCTTCCTCGATCGAATCGAAGGCCGGCGGAGCCTCGACGGCGGCGGGAGTCTCGCCCTCGGCGATCGGGGCGGCTGGGGCCGCCGGCGCGGCCGGCGTGGTGGTTTTCCACGTGTAGCGCGTCACTTTCCGCATCTTCTGCAGCCACTGGTTCACGACTTCGGGATCGCGCACCGATTCAATCTTGGCGCGGAACAGATCGAACGGCATGCGCTGCACGCGTTTTGCGTAATGCTGCTGTACGATCTGATTGTAGAGATGGTAATTGGGCGGCCCGAGCAGCTCGCCGGTGACGCCACAGCGGTTGATGATCTGATAATTGCCCTTGGGCGGATCGACCTCGACCTCGGCGATATCGAAGAACTGTCCAATGTGACGCTGGAGCACGTGGGCGATGGCGGCCTCTTCGGTTTCACACGGGACGCCATCCGGCATGGAGACATACAATGGCGCCGGCTTCACGCCGGGCATCGCCGGAGCCGCGGTCGCGGCACTGCCTTCGCCAGGTGCCGGAGCACTCGGCGCCGCCTGGGGCGCAGGCGCCAGGGGTGCCTTGCGTTGCAGGACGATGACATACCGGTCGGTTTTGCCGATCACCGTGCGCGCGATTTCGAAAAGCTCGAAGGTGCGGCACGAAGCGCGAATAGTCTTCGCCAGGGTCGCGAAACTGATGTCCTCGGGATAAAAGGTAACCGTGAAATACGGGCTATCGTAGGGTGCGCGCTCCTGCGGGCCGCCGTGGCCGAAACGCGGACCGCGATATTCTCCGCGTTCGCCGCCACCCGGACCATCGCGCCGCGGGCCGCCGCCGCGAAACTCGCGCCGCGGACCGCCGCGGAATTCGCCGCGCTCCCGGTATTCGCCTCCGGCGCCGCCCTCTCGTGGAGCGGAAGCCGGCGCCTTTTCACCCGTCGGTCCGCCCGTCTCGCCCGCCGGTCCGCCGGAACCCTGCGGTTTGCGGAACACCCGGCGATCACGACGATCTGCGCCCGCGGGTCCACCTTCGCGACGTTCCTCGCGCCGGGGACGGTCGTTGTCGCGCGAGGGATCGCGCGGCGCGGACTTGTCCTGCATCCATTGCGTGCCGAAGCTGAAGCTCTGGAGTTGACTGAGGTCGATCTTGTTGAGGCCTGGCTCGGAGGGAGCAGGATTCTCGTTGGAGGGCGTGTCGTCCATGTAAGCAGCGAAAGCGGGCTTGCGCCTGCGTAGTTTGCGGTGATTCGGTAGGTCCGGGCTGGGCAGTCTCCACGGGCTCCCGGGGGTGGCAAGCGATTTTACCGGGGAATTTCACCGGGGTGCCAACGGGCCCCAAGCCGGGCCGGGCGCCCCGCCCGGCATGACTTGCGAAACCGCCCCGGGTAATTTGATTAGTTCCCCAGTATTTTACGCCCGCAAGCCGCGAAGAATTCCAGCCACAAAAAGGCACGAATAATCGTGAATAAAGACCGTGTCGTGCGTTGCGCCTATGGGCGCGCAGACGGCTGGGACCGAAACCCAAGCCGTTTTGGCGTTCTTTGTGGCCATTCGGACTGGCCTACGGCTGTGACTCCGCCGTGCCAGCAGGCCAGCCAGCCTGGAAATTGCGCACGGGTGATCCGTTATGGGAAAATAGAGCTTTGACCGCCGCACCCGCCTATGCGCAATTTGCACTTTCCACCACGCTCGCCATGACGCTCGACGACATAAAGCGCGCCTTGCTCGCTTCCTACGATACCGACGGCGGCATCAACCATCTGGACGGCACCAACCTTCCCTCGGAAGAGTCGGTGAACCGGCTGGCCGTCGACTTCATGCATCTGTTGTTCCCGGGCTTTTTCGATCAGCGGCCGCTGACAAAAGAAGAGGTGCCCGCCCTCACGGAACGCCGCCTGGCCGACATAGCCACCCGGCTCACCACCGAGCTCGAGAAGAGCCTGCGCTTTAACCGCGATCCCCAGCCGGCCGAGCACGCCCGCGAAGTTGCCATGAAACTGCTCGGCGAACTGCCCGCCCTGCGCCACATCATCCATACCGATGTCAGCGCCGCCTATCAGGGCGACCCGGCCGCGCGCAGCATCGACGAGATCATCCTGGCCTATCCGTGCGTCCTGGTGATCTCCCTCCAGCGGATCGCCCATGTGTTGTACCAGCTCGGCGTGCCGATCGTTCCGCGCATCATCACGGAATATGCGCACGAACGCACCGGCTGCGACATCCATCCCGGCGCCGAAATCGGCACGCATTTCTTCATCGACCACTGCACCGGCGTGGTGATCGGCGAGACCGCCCGGATCGGCGATCATGTGAAAATTTACCAGGGTGTGACCCTGGGCGCGAAATCCTTCGAGGTCGACGACGACGGCAACCCGATCAAAGGCGTGAAACGCCATCCCGACGTCGAGGATCACGTGACCCTTTACGCCCACGCCACGATCCTCGGTGGCGATGCCCGCATCGGCGCGCACTCGATCGTGGCGGGCAACGTCTGGGTGCTGGGCCAGACCGTCCCGCCGCACAGCATCGTTTACAACAAAGGCGCCACGCTGGTCGTGCGTCCCCGGCGGAAGAAGGAAACGGTCGTCGTGATGCTCTCCTCGAAGGATGTGCGGGAAGGCGACTGGGTGATCTAGGGATTTTCGATTTTGGAATTTGGATATTCGATTGCGAACGTGAGTGCCATCCCGGCACGGGCCGCCGGGCACGCGCGGAATTATTGCGATTCGTCTGACCGGGGTGATGCGACTGGACAGAAGGTCGGGGTTTATCGGCCCGACCCACCACGGAGGCGGTCAACCGTAGAATATCTCGCGAGCCTCAGTATTGAGGCTGGAGATCAGAGCCGCCGGCGGTCGCGGTCGGACAGCGCCCAGGCCACCTCGCGCGCGAAGAACGGGCCGCGGTAGATCATGCCGGTGTAGATTTGCACGAGGGTCGCACCGGCATCGATTTTCTCTCCGGCACCCGCCGGATCGCAGATGCCGCCGCTGCCGATGATCGGCAGGCGCCCCTCCGTGCGGCGAGCGATGTAACCGATGATTTCCGTGGAGCGCCGGCGCAGCGGTGCGCCGCTCAAGCCGCCCGCCTCGCCGACCGCGGCGAAAAATCCGGGGCGGGCGAGGGTGGTGTTGGTGGCGACGATGCCGTCGAGGCCGAACTCGCCGATGGCGCCGAGCACGGCGTCGATTTGCGGCCAGGTGAGATCGGGGGCGATCTTGAGGAATACCGGCACGCGTCGCTGGCCCGGCCGGGCGGCGCGTTCGCGGTTGGCCGCGACAATGGCGCCGAGCAATTCCCGCAGCCGTTCCTCGTCCTGCAGCTTGCGCAGGTCGGGGGTGTTTGGGCTGGAGACGTTGAGCACGAGGTAGTCGGCGTGGCCGGCCAGCAGGGCAAAACTGGCGAGGTAATCCGCGACGGCCTGGTCGAGTGCGACGAGCTTCGTCTTGCCGAGGTTCACGCCGAGCGGAATGCGCCGCCGGCCCGGTCCGGGCTGGCGCGCGAGGCGGGCGGCCACAGCCGCGGCCCCGGCATTGTTGAATCCCATGCGGTTGATCACCGCCTCCTCGGCCGGGTAGCGAAAGACGCGGGGTCGCGGGTTTCCCGGCTGCGCCTGCGCGGTCACGGTGCCGATCTCCACATGCCCGAAGCCCAGGGCCGCCGCCGCCCGCCAGCATTCGGCATTCTTGTCGAAACCCGCCGCGAGGCCCACGCGATTGGGAAACTTCAGCCCGCACACCTCCACCGGGGCGAAACGCGCGGCGGGCAGCTGCGCCCACGCTTCAAAGGCGCGCCGCAGCGGCGGCAGGTGGCCGAGCACCGTCAGCGCGTGCACCGCGGCCTCATGCGCCCGCTCGGGGGTGAGGTGGAAAAAAAGCGGCCGGGCGACCTTTTCATACAGCACGTGCATGGGCGGGACCGTGGCGGGTCGCGGGAAAAATGCAAGGTCGGCCCGCGCCCGCGTAAGGTGCCGGCTGGTCGCGGGTTCGTACGGAGCGAAAATTGCGCAATTTGTGCTTGTTTTTTCAAACTCCCCTCGCACGCTGCGCCTCGTTTTTGGGGAGTGATCCGGGCCGACGGAGGCGGCCGCCGAAAGTATGCCCGGGTTCACTTTCGCGGTTTGACTTCGTCTCCCATCCCCCTTTTTGCTCCCGAAAATTCTTTACGTTCCGATACACTCCACATGGCCAAAGCCTCTACGATTCTTGAATGGTGCATCGTGCGCCTCGGCGAAGACCACAACTGGTGGGTCCAAGAAGTCAGCGACCCCGTGCGCTGGGACGCCGATGGCCTGAGCATCGTCGATCCGCGCCAGGTCGCCCACCTCCTGGAACTCGTCGATCCGCTGCGCGATTACGGTTTCGACCAGGACGTGTTCGAGGCCGCCTTCATCCCCTTCCGGATCGAGAAGGATCTCGGCAACGGGCGCGTGCGCCTGAAACGCGTGAAGGATTCGCTCTTCGAATCCGACGACAAGCTCTTCGCCCTGCCGGACATCTTGGATGAGGAAAACGGCCCCTTTGCCGACCTGCTCGATCATCTGACCCGCTGCCGGGTGAAGATGCTCAACGACCTCTTCGACTTCGAGTCGAAGCTCGGGACCGACGAAGTGGAGGACGAAATCCGCGAGGAACAGAACGCCAGCTTCATGGAAGGCAAAGCCATTCATTGCTTCGAGGAGCTCTGTGCCATCCTCGATTACGTGCCCGCCGGCTATGAAACCGACGAGGACGAGGAGCGCGCCCCGAAAGCGGTCGAAGAAGAGACGGATGACGACCTGCCCGCTGTCGACGCCGATGAGGAAGAAGCCCTCAAGAATGACGCCTCGCTCAAGTGGGATGAGGATGATGAAGAGAAGAAAGAGGAAGAACTCGACGAATTTGGCCGCAAGAAAAGCGACGACGACGAGGACGACGAAGACGACGACGGCGACGACGAGGACGAGGAAGACGAGGATGAGGAGGACGACGACGAGGATGAAAAGGCGTCGAAGCCACGTCGGAGCAAGAGCAGCGGGAAGAAGACCAAACGGTAACGTTGCATTCGGGCGGGCTTTGCCCCACTAAGCCAGCAGCATGGCACGTTTTCTCCGCTCCGCGCTGCTCGATTTCGGACTGATCCTCGTGGCGTTCGGCTTGACCGCCTGCGAGACGCCCCAGGCGGTCGGCGAGAACCCGCGCATCCCCGATGCGGTCTCGACCGCGCAGCTTCGCCCGGGCGACAGCCTCAGTGTCGCGCTGCTGGGCGTACCCGACGCCAGCACCAACGCCGTGCAAATCGACGACCAGGGCGCGATCAGCCTGCCCTACATCGGCGCCGTGCCGGCCGCGGGCCTGACCACGGCGGAGCTGCCCCAGCGGATCCGTCAGACCTACCTGGACCGCAAGATCTACACGGCGGTCGAAGTCGCCGTGACGGTGACGGAGCGCTACGTTTATGTCGGCGGCGAAGTCACGCGCGCGGGCCGCATCATCTGGACGCCCGACCTCACGGTGGCAAAAGCCATCCAGGCGGCGGGTGGTTTCACCCTGTACGCGAAGGAGAGCAAAGTGAGCCTGGTGCGGGACCGGGCGACCTACGACATCAACGTACAGCTCGCGCAAAAGGACCCGCGGCAGGATCCCATCCTGGTGCCGGGCGACTCGATCCGCGTCCCCCGTTCGCCGTTTTGAGTCTGCGGCGGGAAAGCAGGCCCTTTACGGATATTCCTGCTCCAGACGAAAAAACCCGGGTTCGCAGGAAACCGGGTTTTAAAATGGCGGGATGGACGAGGCTCGAACTCGCGACCTTCTGCGTGACAGGCAGACGCTCTAAACCAACTGAGCTACCACCCCGTGGTAGAAAGGAGGGGGAACCAATGAACCGCCGCAGGGCAAGTCAAGCGCTGTTTTGAACGCAGATAAAGGCCGGAGGGAAAACACTGCCACCCAGCGCGTTTTTGTCGTTCTGAGCGAAGCGAAAAATCCAGAGCGACAAGCGCAAGAGATAACCGGATGGATTCTTCGCGTCGCTCAGAATGACAAAAACAGGTCCAATTCAACGTAAACCGTTCTAGAATTTCCAGGCGAGCCCGCCGAAGCAGCCGCGGCGCGCGCCGAATTGCGGCGCACCCGCGCCGATGCCGGAACCGTCGCGCAGCTCGTAGATTTCGTCGAAGACGTTGACGACATCGAACCGAGCCTGCAGTTCGCGCTGACGCGGGAATTTCCAGCCATACGTCACACCGACGTTGAGCGGGTCGTATTCCGGCAGGTGATCCGTGTTGGCGAAACCGCGGCGCAGGCCGCTGCCGTAGAGCAGGCCAAGATGCACCGGTGCGGCGCCGATTTGGTACGACGCGCCGGCCGAGCCGGTGAGCGTCTGGTCGTGATCCAGGTGCACGTCGTGGGTGGCGATATAGGCGAGCTCGTCGGCGCCGAATTGAAACTCGCCCGACACGATTTCGCGTCCGGTGGCGCGGCTGAGGGCGAGATTGGCGTAGACGGAAAACGTCCCATGCGTGTAGTTGGTGCCGAGTTCGGCGCCGTAGACATGGCCGACCCGGTAGTTGAAGGGCGAGAAGATCAGCGCGGCCCCGAATTGCCCCTCGTCCAGCCGATCGGACGCGCGCTTGTAGTAGCCGTCGAGCGTGGCGTTGAAGCCGTCGGTGAACCGATGCGATAGGCCCGCATCGAAATAATGCGCGCGCTCCGAGCGCACCGCCGAACTGGTGGCGATCTCGGATGCGTTGGTGGTGCCGGCGAATTTGGCGATGGAACCGGTCTGCACCAGCTCGAGCGGCGGCGGAGTGAAGTACCGCGCGTAGCCGAGGTGGAAACTCGTGGCATCGCTCCATTGGTAGGTGAGATTCACGCGCGGACCGAGCTGGCCTTCCGTCACGTAGGCACGGGACAGATCGGCGCGGGCGCCGAAATTGAGCGTGATACCGGAGGCGATTTTCCACTCGTCCTGCAGATCTGTGCCATAGAGCCAGCCGAGTTTCCTATGGTCGTCGACGATATCGAACGGCACAGTCGAGGTCTGATTGCCGCCGGCGTCCGCGGCAAACACCGTCGAGGTGGTGCGGGTGCCGGCATGGTTGGCCTGGAAACACGCTATTTCGTAGGTCAGCGAGCTTGCTCGCGCGATAGGACAGAGCGCGAGCAAGCTCGTTGCCTACGGTAAATCGAGGCGCCGGCAAAGATGTCATGTTCGCCCGTTGCTTTGTAGGGGCGCAGTCTTGCTGCGCCCTCCGGCGATCCAAGGGCGCAACAAGATTGCAGCTTCCACTCGCTCACGCTCGTGGCTACAGCCCGATCAAGGCGTAGCGAGCTTCGGAATATCGGATCCATCGCGCATGAACTCCGTCAGGAAAATCTGTCATCCTGAGCGCAGTGAAGAATCCATCAGTGCATTGCCGGCCAGCGGTATCCAGATGGATCCTTCTCTTCGTTCAGGATGACAAACCAAGGACGTCAATCAGAGCGAAACGAGGAATCCAGCGCGCGATTGCAGGCAGGCGACCCGGTGGATTCTTCGCTTCGCTCAGAATGACAAAGATGCTTTAGTCGCCCGACGCCGCCGCGATCGATGACCGACGGGCTACGCTTGCCGCTGCAACAGGCGCTCACGGGCGGGCCGGTTGGCCTCCGCGGTGCACGAATCGCACAGCCCGGTAAACTCGCTTTGCGCGCGATCGAGCCGCTCGATGGCTTCCTGGATCGCATCGGCAGCCTGATCCGAAAACGTGCGCACGTCCGTCAGGATGGTAGCGAGGGTCACGCGTACGATCTGCAAATCCTCGTCGAGCATCTGGCGGCGTGAAGCGGTGGTGGACGACATGCCTCCCTCAGACGCAGAAAACACGCCTGGGTTCCCCGCCAGTCAGTGGCATTTCTGCCCCGCAACCGACATGGGTTCTACAAGAGGAAACGGAGGGACAAACTTCCCCGCGGATTACGCGGATAAGCGCGGATTGGATGCTTCTGAATCCGCGACCATCCGCGTGATCCGCGGAAAATCCGCGTTCGAATTGGATCTCGGGCCTACTTCACTGCGGCCCAGACACGGTGGACGTCGTCGTGGTCTTCGAAGGCCTGGAGGAACTCGCCGACTTCGGTGCGTTGGGCGTCGTCCAGCTCCGGAAACATCTTGGCGATATAACCGATTTCGCTGGTCACCACCGACCAGCCGTTGGCCTTGAGCCAGGTCGAGACGGCATGCACCGCCGTCCGGTCGGTGCGGAGACGCACTCCGGCGTGACCTTCCGGTATATCGTCGTTCTGCAAATGAGTCAGGGGCTCGAAATCGTCCGCGCCCGCCTCGATCGCGGCTGCTTCCAAGTCGACCCCGGCATCGGGATGGTGGGCTTCCACGATACCGATGTGATCGAACAAAAACTTGTTGCTGCCGCCGCTGCCGAGCACGCCCTTTTTGAACAGGAGGCGGATTTCCCCCGCGGTGCGATTGTGATTGTCGGTCATCACCTCGACAATCACCGGCACCTTGTGCGGCGCGTAGCCTTCGTAAACCACCAGCTCCAGCATGAGCTTTTCATCGCCCGTGCCGGCGCCCTTCCGGATCGCCCGCTCGATCACGTCGCGCGTGACGCTCTGTTTCTTCGCCTTCTCGACGGCGGCGAACAGGCGGGGGTTGCCGGCCGGATCGCCTCCGCCGAGCTTGGCCGCGACGGTGATTTCCTTGACGATCTTACCGACCGTCTGACCTTTTTTCAGGTTAACGATCGCGCGTTTTGCGTGGAGCCATTGACGTCCCATAAAGAGGCAAATTGGCAGTCCGGTGCGGTGGCGGCAATGCGGAAGCGCATCCGGCCGCGCTTTTTTCGGCGGCGGGGAGGCGCCAATGGGGAGAGTGAAGGCGCGGACATTCCGTTGTAGGGGCGCGATCTTGTCGCGCCCTTCCGAAGAGGGCGCAGCAAGACTGCGCCCCTACTTGCGGTCGTAGCCGCCGCGGTTACGCGGCGGTATAAGGAATTTGTCGGACGGGCGGCCTGCCTCGCGGCGGAAACGTGCGCTCTTCCGTATGTTTATCCCAAACCCCGGCAAATTCCTACAGCTTGGCGAAGGCGGCGGCAAACGCGGCACGGTCGGGGGCCGTGAAGAAGGCGGTGCCGGCCACGAACGTGTCGGCGCCGGCGGCATGGCACTCGGCGCCGGTCGCAAGATCGACCCCGCCATCCACCTCGAGGCGGAAGTTCAATTTGCGTTCCCGTCGCCAGGTGGCGATCTGCCCGATCTTCGCCAGCACGTCGCGGCGGAACGACTGGCCGCCGAAGCCCGGTTGCACGGTCATCGCGAGCACGAGATCCACGTGCGGCAACAGGTGCTCGATCGCGGCGGCGGGGGTGTCGGGGTTGAGGACGATGCCGTTCTGGCAGCCCAGGTCACGGATGCGGTTCAGCGTCGACCGGTGGTTGTAAGCAGGCTCGATATGAATGCTGATCAGGCTGGAGCCCGCCCGGGCGAACGGCTCGATGTAGCGCTCCGGCTCGTCGAGCATCAGGTGCGTGTCGAGAAAGAGTTCGATGCCGGCACGTCGCAGCGCGGCCACGGTCCCGGGCCCGAAGGTCAGGTTGGGCACGAAATGGCCGTCCATGATGTCGACGTGCAGCCACGGCAGGCGGAGCTGGGCGACGACGGTCGCACTGGCCGCCAGATTGGCATGGTCGCCGGCCAGGAGAGACGGAACGAGCAGGGGTGAGGACATGAGAGCGATGATTACTTAAAGGAGTGCGACGCCAGAGGGAAGGTCAACCGGCCGAAATTAGCCGGGAGAATCGACACGGCCAAGCCCTACCTTAAGCATTTTCCCCGGGGGGCCAAGGCCGGACCTTCACCATACGTCGAGAACCGCGTGGGTGACGTTTTGGGCGAGGGTTTCGGCGAGGTACGGCAGGGTCTGGTATTCGGCCGGCAACTGGCCCTGGTCGGCATAGGCGTCGCGCCGGGCCTGCACGATGCGTTGCTCGAACAGCACCTTGCCGTCGCGGGTGCGCAACGTGCATTCGGCCGTGAGCGCGAGGGCAAATTTGCGGGCCAGCCCGGTGTCGTCCGTCCGCGCGACGGTGGGGGCGCGTTCGTAGGATTTCAGCGAGACGTGGAGCGTGGCCCCGGCGGCGTCGGCCGAATTGACGAGGGCCACGCGGCCGTCGCGCAGGAAGGCCTCGCGGAGCTGGGTGCCGACGAGCGCGCGGGCTTGCGGCAGCTGCGCTTCGCTTTCCACCGGCTCGACATAGAGCGAGTGGAAGGCTAGTTCGCCGCCGGCACCGAGGCGATAGTGGGTGCAGGCGGGGAGGAGGAAACCCGCCGCCAGCGCTAGAATCACGGCCAGGGCCCCGTGCCGCGACCTGAAGCCACACGGTTGGCGCTGTTGCGGGGATTCGGCAGGAAGCCCGGTCCCACGCCCAGACTGCGAAGGACAGATGGCTGTGCTCGGCATGATCGTGGGGCCGGACCGCGCCGGGTCAGAAGAGCCAGAAGCGCTTCTTCTTCGCGGGGGCGGTGCCTGGCGCGGCCTTGCCCTGGGCCTTGGCCACGGCGATTTCGACCTCGGCGAGGCGTTTCTTGGCCTTCTCGGCGACGGGCGAATCCGGATAGGAGGTGATCGCCTCGTTATAAAAGACCCGGGCCGCGGTATAATTGTCGCGTTTGTAGAAATAGAAATCGGCCATCTTGATTTTGCTCTCGGCAAGCATGGTCTTCATGTCGCTGAGGCCCTTGGCGGCCACGGATATGTTGGGGTCGCTGGGATAAAGGATCATGAAATCCTCAAAATAGGTGGACGCATCCTTGGTGGAAGCCTGGTCGTAGTAAGGGCCTTCGACGAGCGAAGCATGGGTCTTGGCAAGCTGCAGATAGGCGTCGGGCGCGAGCAGGCTTTGCGGGTAGGTATTGATCATGCGATCGAGCGCATCGATGGCCTCCTCGGTGTTTCTCATCTTCTGGTGGCCGCGGCCGACATTCATCAGGGCGAGCGGCGCGTAATCGCTGTAGGGGGCGTTGGAGATGATGATCTCGAAATAGCCGAGGGCCAGTTCGCGGTGGCGGAAGCCCGGGATGATGCCCCAGAAGTAGCTGCGCGCACCGTCGAGCATGGCGCTGGCGATCCGGTATTCCTCGCCAATCGCTTCGTTGAAGCGTGGCGTGTTGGGGTAGCGACTGACGAGCTGCTGGTACGCATCGAAGGCCTTGGAATACTGCCGGCGCGCCTGGTAGAGGCGGGCCATGCGATAGAACGCCTCGGGCGCATAGATCGAGTTGCCGTAATTCTTGCTGACTTTCAGGTAACGACTGATGGCGGAGCCCTTGCTGCCGGCCTCCTCGGCAGCGCGCGCCTTGTTCATGAGATCGAGCGCATTGCGACTCTCGGTGCCGGTCAGGCCGGACAAGGCGCCGCCTTCGAGACGCCAGCCGGTTTGCGGCGACCATACGAGCTCCGCCGCGAGGCGGGCCGGGAGCAGCAGTACGACAGCGGCAACCAGAAAATTGGAAAGCAGGCGACGAAGCGCGGAGGACACCATAAGGAAGAGGTTAAGCAGCGAATCAGGGCGTACTCGCAGGTCAAGCCCGCCCCATGCACCGCATCTGATCCGCCCGCCCGCCCAGTTGTTCCCGCCGTTCGGGCACAGCGCCGGGGAAAAAACGCGCGATGGAGGCACGGATCAGTTTCCCGCGGGTTGATGGAGCAGTTCGTTGGCGCGGGCGACATCGAGCTCAATGCGGCGATTGAGATCGATGCGGATGAACTCGCTCGCATCGCGGATCGCATTCTTGATGGCGTGGCGGTTGGCCGAGCCGTGCGCCTTGAGCACGTTGCCGCGCAGGCCGAGCAGGGGGGCGCCGCCGTAGCGTTCCGGCTGGATGCGGCGCTTGAGCGCCTCGAACGCACCCCGGGCGAAAACCGCCCCCGCCATGCGCAGGGGATTGGAGCGCAGTTCGTCCTTCAGCAGGTCGGAGAAGAATTTGGAGAGGGACTCCCAGCTCTTGATGCAGATGTTGCCGACGAAACCGTCGCACACCACCACGTCGACGTGGTCGAAAAACACCTGGAAGCCCTCGACGGGGCCGGCGTAATTCACGAGTTTGCCGAGGCGCTTGAGCGCGTCGTGGGTTTCGGCGATGAGGGCGTTGCCCTTGCCCTCCTCGGTTCCGATGGTCATCAGGCCCACGCGCGGATGCTCCACGCCGAGCACCACGCGGCAATAATTACTGCCGAGGATGGCGTTATGGATGAGATGATCGGTGCGGGCATCCGGATTGGCGCCGGCATCGATCAGAATGAAATGGCCCTTGTCGCGCGGAATGACGGGCGCCAGGGAAGGGCGTTCGATGCCCTCGAGCGTGCGGAGCCGGAGCGTGCCGGCGGCGACGAGAATCTTGGTGTTGCCGGTGCTGACGACGCCCGCGGCCTCGCCGTCCCTCACCAGCTCGATGGCGCGCAGCATGGAGGCGTCGCGCTTGCGCTTGATCGCCTGCATCACTTCGTCGTCCATCGCGATGACCTGGGAGGCGTGCACCACCACGAGCTTCGGATGGGTGGTGAGGCGGGCGCGTTTCAGGAGCGGGCGCAAGATCGCCTCGTCGCCGACGAGCGTGACGGGATTGAGCTGCGGAAACTCCCGGAAGGCGAGGCGCACCGCTTCGACGACCTCGGCCGGGCCGAGATCTCCG
>DATJPQ010000026.1:0-2418 GCA_035506315.1 Opitutaceae bacterium | reverse complement strand
CGAAGACGTCCTTGAAAGCGGATTTGGTGCTCATCGGACGGCCCTCAACGTGATCAAGGCGCCGGTCAGCAGGAGCGTGACCAGCGAAGTGGGAATGAGAAGTTTCCAGGACAAATTGAGCAGGCCGTAGAACTGGGTGCGGGGAAAGGTCCAGCGGATCCAGATCACGGTAAAAATAAGGGCATACATCTTGGCGAGAAACAGGCAGACGCCGACCAACGAGCCGAGGACGCCCCATGATACCGGCACCACACCGATCGGACTCTGCCAGCCACCGAGGAAGAGCACGGTGGCCATGGAGCAGCCAACGACGATGTTGGCGTACTCACCCATAAAGAAGAGGCCCCAACTGAACCCGGCGTACTCGGTAAACGCACCGGCAACGAGTTCGCTCTCGGCCTCAGCCATGTCGAACGGTGCGCGGTTGGTCTCGGCCAGCATGCAGATGAAAAAGATGAGGAACGTCACCGGCATCAGGAGGTTGCTGCCGAGGTGGCCGGCACCGAAGTCCCAGATGCCCCGGATGATGTTCCAATTCCAGAATCCTCCGGCCTGCTGTCCGACGATCTGCTGCAGATCGAGCGTGCCGGTGACCATCATCATGGTGACCACCACGAGCAGCATCGGGATTTCATAAGCGACGTTTTGCGAGACGATGCGGGCGGCGGAGATGACGGCGTACTTGTTGCGCGAGGCCCAACCGCCCAGCATGATGGCGAAGACGCCGATCGAGCCGAAGGAGAACACCATCAGCAGGCCGACGTTGATGTTGCGGCCGAAAACGACATCGCCGTACGGGATGGTCACGAGACACATGAGCGCCGGCACGAGCATCAGGGCGGGGGCGATGCGGAACAGAAGGCCGTCGGTGCCGGGCGGCACGATGGTCTGTTTGGCGATAAGCTTCAGGCCGTCGGCGATGGGCTGGAGCAGACCCCAGGGGCCGACCTCAACGGGGCCGGGGCGGCGCTGGAACCAACCGGCGCCCTTGCGCTCTGCCAGCACGAGGTAGGCGGCGTTGAGGCCCACGAACGCTATGATGGCGACAAGATAGACGATGAGCCGGAGCACAATCAAAACAGGCTCGGACTTGAGAAAATCGATCATCGCGGGAGGGGGCGGTTAGCGGTCAATATCGGGGATCACCAGGTCGAGGCTCCCCAGCATGGCCAGGGCGTCGGGCAGAATCATGCCCCGGCAGGCCTCGGCAAACGGACTGAGGTTGGACAAACACGGTGTGCGCAGCTTCAGGCGATAGGCGGTGTCCTTGCCGTCGCTCACGAGACGGATCATGAAGCGCCCGCGCCCGGCCTCGACGGCATAGCAATAGTCGCCGGCGGGCAGCTTGAGCACGCGCGGGAGTTTCGCCTGGATCGGGCCGGCCGGAATCTGGTCGAGCGCCTGCTCGATGATGCGCAGGCTTTGCTCCATTTCATCCATGCGCACGAGGTAGCGGGCCATCGAATCGCCCTGCGGATAATGCGGAATCTCGAAATCGAACTGGGAATAGATGGAATACGGCTCGGCCCGGCGCACGTCGTACGGGACGCCCGCGCCGCGGAGCACGGGCCCGGTGGCGCCATAGCGGCGGCACATTTCGGCATCCATGATGCCAATACCCTCGAGGCGCTTCCGGACGATGATGTTGTCCGTGACGAGGTCCCGGTACATCTTCAGGCGCTTCCGCATGTAGGGCACGAAATCGCGGGTGCCCTTGAGGAAGAAGTCGTCGACGTCGTTGCACAGGCCGCCAAAACGGTGGTAGCAGTAGGTGAGCCGCGCGCCGCAGATGTGCTCGAACAGGTCGAGGATCTTCTCGCGGTCGTCGAAGGCGTAAAGGATCGGCGTCAGGCCGCCGAGGTCCATGATCCATGCGCCCCAGCCGACGAGGTGGCTGGAGATGCGCTGCAGCTCGGCGGTGATCACGCGGATGTATTCGGCGCGCAGCGGCACCTCGATTTTCGCCGCGCGTTCCACCACGCCGACGTAGGCGTGCGTGTAGTGGATCGCGGCCAGATAATCGATGCGGCTGGTGTTGGGCAGGAACTTCGCGTAGATGCGGTTCTCGCCCATTTTCTCGTGCATCCGGTGGATGTAGCCGACGACCGGCTCGGCGCTTTTGATCCACTCGCCGTCCATCTCCATCAGGATGCGGAGCACACCGTGGGCGGCCGGGTGTTGCGGCCCGACGTTGAGGATGAAGGTTTCCTGCGGAAGGGACGAGATGCTGCCGCCGCCGCCGTAGATGATTTCCTTGGGCGCGGTCACGGCTTGTAATCCTTTTTCAGCGGGTGGAAGTCGGCGTCTTCCGGCAACAGGAACGGCGGCGACATTTTGGGGTGGCCGGTAAAGTAGATGCCGAAGAAATCGTGTGTCTCGCGTTCGTGCCAGTTGGCGCCGGGAAAAACGGTGGAGATC
>DATJPQ010000025.1:0-2099 GCA_035506315.1 Opitutaceae bacterium | reverse complement strand
CCGAAAAATGGTGGGTAATTCCACTAATTTCTTCAGATCATAAGGCATTTTCATTGCTGTGGCTTTCCGGATCATCCTAGCGTCCGCCCATCCCACTTGGTTGTTCGGCTATGCGTCCACTCCCGCCCGTCGCTTTCGGTTTTCGCTGTTTTCTCTCGGTTCCGGTCCTGACCTTGCTGTTGGGACTGGCTGCCCGGGCGGCTGATCCTGCGCCTACCGCCAATGTTGCGACGACGCCGGCACCGGCTGTCATACCCAACAGCGATTGCCTGGACTGTCACGAAGCCCCCGACAAGCCGGTCGCGCCCGCCAAACCCGGCGCCAAGCCGAAACGCGTCATCGAGATCCTCCGGACCGAGCCTTTCGCCAAGTCGGTGCACGGGAAACTGCATTGCGTGGATTGCCACGTCACGATCACCGACACGCCCCACCCCTCGAAGCTGCCGCCCGCGCAGTGCGCCTCGTGTCACGAAGCCGAGGCCAAGGCCTACGCGACCAGCATCCACGGCGTGAGCCACACGATGGGCGCCTCGGGCGCGGCCACCTGCGCAAGTTGCCACGGCTCGCACGAGATCGTGCCGGTGAAGCACCTCGATTCGCCAGTCTTCAAGCTCAACCTGCCGCGCACCTGCGCCACCTGCCACAGCAACCAGGGCCTGACGGACGAGTACCGCATCAAGAACCCGCAGGCGCCGGCGCAATACGTCGAGAGCATCCACGGCCGCGCCCTCCTGCAAATGGGCCTGATCGTCGCGCCCTCCTGCAACGACTGCCATGGTGTGCATGACATCAAGCGCAGCGTCGACAAGGACTCGCACACCAACCACGCCAACATCGCCACCACCTGCGGCAAATGCCACGTCGGCATCGAGGAGATCTACAGTCAGAGCGTACACGGCCAGCTGCTCGCCAAGGGCGACAAGCGCGGCCCGGTCTGCTCCGATTGTCACACCGCGCACCAGATCGAAAAACCCACCGGCCTGCATTTCAAATCGCTCAGCGACCAGCGCTGCGGCCGTTGCCACGAGGACCGTCTCACCCACTACCGCGAAACCTACCACGGCAAGGCCATGGCCCTCGGCCAGCCCAATGTCGCCTCCGATGTCGCCAGTTGCTACGATTGCCACGGCCATCACGACGTCTTCCCGGTGAGCGACCCGCGCTCGCGCCTCTCGCCGCAACGGATCGTCGCCACCTGCCAGCAGTGCCACCCGGGCGTCAACGCGAAGTTCACCGAATATAAGCCGCACGCCGACCCGCTCGACCGCGCGAACTATCCGGTGCTCAACAAGGTGTTCCTCTTCATGACGGCGCTGCTCATCGGCGTGTTCGGCTTCTTCGGCCTGCATACGCTGCTCTGGCTGGTCCGCTCGATCTACCTGTACACGCATGACTCGAAGGCCTTCCGCGAGGCCAAGGTCGAGGCGCAGGTCGATGACGAGCAGTACACGCGCTTCACGCCGTTCGAGCGGTTTCTCCATCTGCTCGTGGTGACGAGCTTCCTGCTCCTCGTGATCACCGGCATGCCGCTGAAGTTCTACTACACCGACTGGGCGAAGACGATCTTCGGCCTCATCGGCGGCGCGCAGGTCGCGCGCACCCTGCACCACTTCGGCGCGATCGTCACCTTCGCCTACTTCGTCCTGCACCTGGGCGAACTCGTGATCTCGCTCTGGCAACGCCGCGCCACCCTGCGCAACCCGGAGACGAAACGCTTCGAGCTGGGCCGCGTCTGGTCGGCGGTCTTCGGTCCCGATTCCATGGTGCCGTCGTTCCAGGACTGGCGCGACTTCGTGGCCCACCAAAAATGGTTCTTCGGCAAGGGACCGCGTCCGCAATTCGACCGCTGGACCTATTGGGAGCGCTTCGACTACTTCGCCGTGTTCTGGGGCATCTTCGCCATCGGCGTGTCGGGCCTGATCATGTGGTTCCCGAAGTTCTTCACGCTCTTCCTGCCCGGCTGGGCCATCAACATCGCGCTGCTGGTGCACTCCGACGAGGCGCTGCTCGCCGCCGGTTTCATCTTCACCTTCCATTTCTTCAACACGCACTTCCGCATCGAGAAATTCCCGATGGACACGGTGATCTTCTCGGGCCGC
>DATJPQ010000024.1:0-8002 GCA_035506315.1 Opitutaceae bacterium | reverse complement strand
ATGCCGCTGTCGCTGGTCGGCGCCTGCTTTTTCATGCTGGCGATGGGCTTCACCATCAACCTGCTGACGTTGCTGGCGATGGTGCTGGCCATCGGCCTGGTGGTCGACGACGCCATCGTGGTCGTGGAAAACATCCACCGGCACATGGAGGAGGGGCTGCCGCCGCTTGACGCCGCGCTGCGCGGTGCCCGCGAACTGGGCGGACCGGTCATCGCCATGACGATCACGCTGGCGGCCGTGTTCGCACCGATCGGATTTCAGGGCGGCCTCACCGGCACCTTGTTCCGCGAATTCGCGCTGACGCTGGTCGGGGCCGTCATCATCTCCGGCGTCGTCGCTCTCACGCTCTCGCCGATGATGTGTTCGCGCCTGCTGCGGCACGACGCCGACAAGAAAGGTTTCGCGCATTTCCTCGACGGCCAGTTCGACTTTCTGCGGAAGGTCTATGAGCGCCTGCTTCACGGCGTCATGCAAACCTGGCCGGTGATGTTGATCGTGCCGGTCGTCGCGATCGCGTTGCTCTGGCCGTTCTACACCATGACCAAGCAGGAACTCGCGCCTGATGAAGACCAGGGCATTGTCATCGCCCTCTCCACCGGCGCGGCCGATGCCAATGTCGACCAAACCCGGCAGTACGGCGGCCAGGTCGAGAAGATCTACCGCAGTTTCCCGGAGACGCAGAACATCTTTCAGCTCTTCGGCGGGACATCCACGGCCGCCCCCAGCGGCATCGCCAACACCGCCATCGGCGGCATGGTTTTGAAACCGTGGGGACAGCGGAAACGCGGTTCGATCGAGTTGCTGCCCCAAGTCTCCGCCAAGCTCGGCGGCATCGCGGGTTTCAACACCTTCGCGTTCCTGCGGCCGCCCCTGCCGGGCGGCGGCAGCGGCGCGCCGGTGCAGTTCGTGGTGCTCTCGACCGACACGCCCGAGCGCATCGCCCAGGTGGCCAACAGCCTGGTCGCCAGCGCCATGAAGAGCGGCCTGTTTTATTATGCCGACAGCAACTTGAAGTTCGACCAGCCGCAGGTCGACATCGCCATCAACCGTGACAAGGCCGCCGAGCTCAACGTGAACATGCAACAGGTCGCCGGCGACATCGGCGCGTTACTCGGCGGCAATTACGTCAACTATTTCAACATCCAGGGGAACAGCTACAAAGTCATTCCGCAGATCGAGCGGACCGGCCGCCTCAATCCGGAGCAACTGCGTAACTATTACGTGCGGCTGGGCAACGGCCGGCTGGTCCCTCTGTCGACGTTCGCCACGCTTAAGTACAAGGTCCAGCCGCAGACGCTGAATCATTTTCAGCAGCTCAACGCCGCCACGGTCACCGCCGTGCCGCGCCAGGGCGTCTCGCTGGGCCAGGCGCTCGATTTCATGCAGGCGGAGGCGAATCGCAGCTTCCCGCAGGGCTACAGCGTGGATTATGCGGGCCAGTCGCGGCAGTACATCCAGGAGGGCAATACGCTGATCATCGCGTTCGCCTTCGGCGCAGTGGTGATCTTCCTCGTGCTCGCGGCGCAGTTCGAAAGCTTCCGCGATCCGCTGATCATTCTCCTCGGCAGCGTGCCCATGACACTGGCTGGCGCGCTGGCGTTTCTGTTCCTCGGCGCCTCGTCCATCAACATCTACACGCAGGTGGGCTTCATCACCCTCGTGGGCCTCATCAGCAAGCACGGCATCCTGATTGTGCAGTTCGCCAATCAGACGCAGGACGAGGGCATGGGCAAACTCGCGGCCATCGAGCATGCGGCCGGCGTGCGACTCCGGCCCATTCTGATGACGACGGCCGCGATGGTGCTCGGGGTGGTCCCGCTCGTGCTCGCCACGGGTGCCGGGGCGGCGAGCCGCTACGCCATGGGCATCGTCATCGTGACGGGCATGTCGATCGGCACGCTGTTCACGCTCTTCGTGGTGCCCTCGGTCTACATGCTGATCGCCCGCGACCGGTCGAAAGTGCCGGCCTCTGCCCCCGCCGCCGCGCTCAAAACCGTCCACGCCTGATTTTTACAGGAGGCCGCAGAGGTCGCTGAGGGAAAGCAGGTTTTGGGTTCTGCGTTTTGGGTTTTGGGTTGCAGATTCCGACCGTAATGCAGCCCCGTCTTCCCATTCGGGTCTCCGTACCCTCTTGCCGATCTCTGCGTCCTCGGTGTCAAAATCCGGTCCGCAAACCCGGAATATTTAACCACTAATGCACACTAATTAGCACTAATCCGGAAGTGAGCGTGAGTTAGCGGTTGGATCGGCATCTGCGATGATCAGCGAAATCTGCGGTTGGTTCGAACTTTGGGAAATTGCCGGTCCGAAAATTAGCGTCCAATTAGCGTGCATTAGTGGTTAAAAAATTCGATTTCTTGTCAGGTCCGAGCCCGTTTCGACCACTTATGCGGTGACACCATGACACCGACCACCCTTTCCACAGCCGACCGCAACGACACCGAGCTCGTCGAGCAAAGCCTCGCCGGCGACCGTCAGGCCTTTGGCCAGATCGTGGCCCGCTACCAGTCGCTCGTCTGCGGTCTCGCCTACAGCGCCACGGGCAGCCGCAGCCGCAGCGAGGACCTGGCCCAGGAAACATTTCTCGCCGCCTGGCAGAAGCTGCGCGACTTGCACGAGCCTGGCCGCCTCTGCGCATGGCTCTGCGGCATCGCCCGCAACATCATTCAGGGCGATCGCCGCCGGCTCGGGCGCCAGCCCGCCCACGCGGCCGATACGCTCGATACCGCCCTGGAACTGCCGTCCGCCGAGCCGCTGCCCGACGCCCAGGCGGTCAGCAACGAGGAGATGGCCATCCTTTGGCGCGAGATTGGGCGCCTGCCGGAAGTTTACCGCGAGCCGTTGATCTTGTTCTATCGCGATCACCGGTCGGTTGAGCATGTCGCGGCCGCACTCGGCCTCACCCCCGACGCGGTCATGCAGCGGTTGACCCGCGGGCGCCGCGAATTGCAGGAACGCATGCTGGTGTTCGTTGAATCGACCCTGCTGCGGACCAATCCCGGTCCACAATTCACGCTTCAGGTTCAGGCCGCTCTTCCCCTTCTGGTGGGAGCAGGACCGGCGGTTGCGGTGGGCACCGCCGCCAAGGGCGGTGCGGCGGCGAAAGGCGGCCTGCTCGGCTTCCTGCTGGCCTGGGCCGCTCCTTTGGTCGGGGTCTTTGCGGCCATCGGCATATCCTGGGCCGAGATCACCCAGGCCGCGACGAAGCGCGAACGCAGGTTCGCGGCGCGCTGGATGCTCGTGCTCTGGCTCTCGGTGTTGGGTTTTGTGGCGGCACAATACGGCGTCGCCTCCCTCGCGTGGTCCGCTGGCTTGGATCAGCGGCAGGACTGGACGGCGACTGCGCCAAGGGTGGCCGTCTGGTTCGGTTTCACCATGAGCTCCCTTACGCTGATCGTGTTCATGCTCCGCGGGAAGAACGCGCTCCGCCGCCAAATGATGGCCGAGGGGCTTGTTTCATCCTCCGTGGCGGTGGCGCCTTCGATGAAAAAGCGCGTGGCCCTGACCGTGGGTTTCCTGACGGCGACTTTCTGGGTGTTGATTTTCCTGGCCTGGCAGACCGGCGACCGCCTCGTGGCCGGAGCGATCGTGGGCGGTGTGTTTCTTCTGGGAGCCGCCCCGTTCTGCCTTGCGCGAATTCGTCCCCGGCCAGTCGATGAGACGAAAGCAGGCGGCTGGTATATCTCGATTTGCGGCCTGGTTTTTCTCGGCATCCTGAACTGGCGCCTCGATGTGTGGCTGGCGCCCATCTACGGAGTCGGCTCGGACACCATGCAACGCCTTTTACCCATGGCCATCATCCACTGGCTTTCCGCCATCGCGGTCGCCTGGACTGCCGCCCTCGTGTTCATCACCCAGCCGGACGAGAAGCCTTAACCTTCTGCCGGTCGCAATGCCCCCTGACTTTTCGCACCCAAGGTGCGTGCCGGCTGCTGCCTCGCCCACCCGCTCCTGGTCCGACGTCTGCCATCGGTCCTCTCAACTATTAACCAATAACCAGTAACTCCTCAGCCTTCCCCGTCCCCTTTCCCTCTCACTTTCACTTTCCTTCCGTTCTCTCCAACCACCATTACCATGTCATCATTGCGCTTCCTCCTCGCTCTCTCGTTGGCCGCCATCTCCTCCGCCTGGGCCTCCAATCCCGCGGTCCCGCCCGAATTGCGCGGCATTCTCGCCACCGGCCAGGACCATCGCTTCGCGCTGGTCGGCTCCGGTGGAGAATACTCCCGCTGGGCCGGCCTCGGCGAAACCGTCGAAGGCTGGAAGCTGGTGGACTATATTCCCGCCAATGACGCGCTGGTGCTGAGCCGGGACGGCCAACCGGTGACCGTGCGGTTGCGCACCAGCACCGTGGGCGAGGGCGGGTCCGGCAGCGGCCTCCAGGCGACCTTGGCCGATGCCGACGAAGTCCTGCACAAGATGAAATTCGAAGCCATGTGGGACCGCATCGCTGAGGAGCAAAAAAAGGCCATCGTTGGCGGGATGCGTCAGCAGGCGACCGCCGAGTTCGCCAAGATGGGTCTGCCACAAGACGAAATCGATGCCTTGCTGAACAAGATGGGAGATGCCGTGGTGGCCGGTTTGCAGTCCGACGCGATGCGCCAGGACTTCGCCCGCATCTTTACCGAGGTCTACACGAAGGACGAACTGCGGGGCATGGCCGACTTTTACGACACCGCCGCGGGCAAGGCCTGGGCGGAAAAACAGCCCGAGGTTCAGCAGAAACTGATGCAGGCGATGATGCCGCGCGTCATGCAGGGCATGCCGGCGGCGCAGAAAATCGCCGCGGATTACCTCCAACAGCGCGCGGCGGCCGCCGCTCCGGCCCCGACAAAAAACTAGGGGCGCAACCGCCCTGCACTGTTTCGGGTTCCGGGTTTCGAGTTTCGGGTCGCCGATCCTGAGGGCTGTTGCCCCCAACCTTTCGTGTTTTTCGTGTGTTTCGTGGTAAACAATCCGCCATCCGTGGTAATGTCTTCCCCTCCACCAAACCCAGCGTAAACGCCCATGAATGTATTCCTGCTCAACGCCCACGCCGAGCCACGAAGCTTCAACGGCGCCTTGTTCCGCACCGCGCAGGAAACCCTGCGCGCCGCCGGCCATGCCGTCACCGTTTCCGATCTCTACGCCATGAAGTTCGATCCGGTGTCGGACCGGCGCAATTTCACCTCGGTGAAAAATCCGGACTACTTCAAGCAACAGATCGAGGAGATGCACGCCACCGAGGTCGGCGGCTTTGCGCCCGACGTGGAGGCGGAGTTGCGCAAGATGGAGGCGTGCGACCTCATGATCTGGCAGTTTCCGCTCTGGTGGTTTGGCCTGCCGGCCATCCTGAAAGGCTGGGCCGACCGCGTCTTTGCCATGGGCCGCACCTACGGCGGCGAACGTTTTTATGAGAACGGCCAGTTCAAGGGGAAGCGCGCGCTGCTCTCGCTGACGACGGGCGGGCCGGAAGCGGCGTACCAGAAAGGCGGATGGAACGGCGACATCCATGCCATCCTGCGCCCAACCCAGCGGGGGATTCTGCGCTTTACCGGCTGGGACGTGCTGGCCCCGCACATTGTCTATGCGCCGGTCCGCGTCTCCGAGGAACAACGGCAGGCCAGCCTGCAATCCTGGGCCGCGCGTTTGCGCACCATCGAGCGCGAGTCGCCGATCGAAGTCGGGGAATACTGAACCGAGGGATTCGAGTTCCGGGTTTCGGGTTTCGAGTTCCGGGTTACGGATCCTGATGTCTGCATTCGCGCTTCTTCGCGTTCCTTCGCGGTTAACCTCCCCCTTCTATTTTCGTGTTTTTCGTGTGTTTCGTGGTCAATAATCCGAGTTTCGAGTTCGGTGTTACAGAATTCTAGGGCACCTTAATTCGTGCCCATTCGTTCATTCGTGGTTAAAAACCCGAATTCCGGGTACGGGTTCCAAGTTCCGGATTTCGTGGGCATAAAACTCGCGGCCATTTCGCGTCCCTTCGCGGTCAGCCTTCCCGCTCCGCTTTCGCGGTCCCGCAAGCTACCGCAGCACACCTTCGTGGAGGAAGTACGCCTTCTGCGTCTTGGCGGCATAGGTGGCGTTGTGCGTCACCAGCACCAGCGCAGTTTTCGTCTCGGCGCAGAGGCTGAGCAACAAATCGATCACCGCATCAGCCGTATGTTCGTCGAGGTTGCCGGTCGGTTCATCGGCCAACAGCAGTTGCGGCGAATTCATCAAGGCGCGGGCCACCGCCACGCGCTGGCGTTCGCCGCCGGAAAGCTGCGCCGGCAGGTGATGCCCCCGCTCCGCCAAGCCCACGCGGGCCAACAGCTCGTCGGCCCGCTTCCGCGCCGCGGCATCGGGCCGGCCGAGGATGCGCCGGGCCATGAGCACATTTGCCCGCGCGTCGAGCTCGGGGATGAGATAGAACGACTGAAACACGATCCCCAGGAACGTCGCGCGTCGGGCCGCGCCGGTGTCGGTCGAACCCGACCATCGAAGCTCTCCGGCGTCGGGTGCATCGAGTCCGGCGAGCAGGTGGAGCAGCGTGGATTTCCCCGAACCGGATTCGCCGCGCACGCTCACGCTCTCGCCCGGCGCTATGGTGAGGTCGACACCGCGCAGCACCTCCAAACGGCGGTCGCCGCTCGGGTAGGTCTTGTGCAGGGCGCAGGCGCTGAGGATGGGATCACTCACTACGCAGCGCCTCCACGGGTTTGAGCCGCGCCGCCATCACCGCGGGGATGACACCGGCCAAGGTTGAGAGCACCAGCGCCGAGATCACGATCACGACGAGATCGCGCGGCTCGGTATGCGCCGGCAACTGGCTGAATTGATAAAACCGCGCCAGAATCTCCTGGCTGCCGGTAAAGCGCGTGATCAGCTCCACCGCGTCGTTGCGGAAATGCAGCGCGGTGAAACCCAGCACCAGCCCCAACGCCGTGCCCGCCACGCCGACCGCCACGCCCTGCAAGCAGAAACACAGTGCGATCTCACGCCGGCCCGCGCCAAGCGCGCCGAGCAGGCCGATCTCGCGCGTCTTCTTGAGCACGAGCACCAGCAGCAGGCTCATCGTCAGAAACGCCGCCACGAGCACGACGACGAGCATGATGAAAAGCATGAGGTTTTTCTCGAGTTGCAGTACCCAGAGGAAGTCCTGGTTGATCTCGAACCACGAAAGAGCCCGCAGGTTGGCGGCCGGCGGAAGCGCGGCATTGATGCGGGCCGCCATCATGTCGGCATCGAGGCCGGACGCGATCCGCACGTTGATGCCATGCACGGCGCCGCCGAGCCCGTAAAGCTCCTGCATGAGACGCAACGTCACGATGACCACGCTGCTATCGAGCTGCTGGTGGCCGATCTCGAAGATGCCCACGACCTTCAATTCGCGCGGCAGGATGACCTCGTCGTTCTTCAATTTCTCGAGGAGCAACGGCGTGTAGACCTCGATTTTCCCGCCGATGTGCGCCCCGATGCTGCGCGCCAGCTGGGAACTGAGGATCACGGAATCGTCGTCGAGATCGTCGAGCGAGCCGACGCGGATGTATTTCTGCAGCGGCACCACCTTGTCGACCCGGGAGAGGTCCACGCCCTGGATGGCGGGAAACGCCGGCTTGGCACCACACTCGATCATTACGACACCCTGGGCATACGGCGTGGCCGCCACGACGCCCGGCACCTTTTCGACCTGCGCCAGGATTTCAGCCGGACGGTCGATCAAACTGCGGGCCTGCACCTGCACTTCGCCCTGCGTGTCGACGATCATGTGGCGGATTTCGAAGCCGAAGCCGCCCATCACGCTCAGCACCAGAATCAGCAGCGCCACTCCCAGCGCCACGCTCAGCACGGAAATCGCCGTGAAGAACGGGAACCTCCGCCCCGACGGGAAGAGCTGCTTGAGCGCGAGGTAAAGGTACCAGGGCATGGGACGGAAGACGGGGAGACTCGGAAAATGGGAAGACGCGAAAGACTTAAGAGACGAGGAAGATGCCTATGACAAGGAAGACAGAATGCCGTTTCCCCAAGATGCAACCCA
>DATJPQ010000023.1:0-22168 GCA_035506315.1 Opitutaceae bacterium | reverse complement strand
GGTCGCCACGTCCGCCGAGCAAATCGGCATCGCGGCCAATGGACTGCACGAGCTGCTCGATCTCTCCCACCGCAACCTGAAACACGCGGAACAACTGCCGCACAAGCTGCAGGAGAAAATCGCCGAGTTTCAGCAACTGCTCACCACCGCCAACGACGAGGAGAAGGAGGAGCTCGAACGCGAACTCGCCACCTTGCGCAGCTCCGATAGCGAGCGGCTGGAATCCACCGCCGACAAGGTCCATAAGGCCGCCGCCGACTGGGCCAAGCTCGAGGCCGCGGCCGCCAAGCATCTCGCGGCCGCGAACGATGCGCTGGCCAAGCTTGCCGGCACCGCGGAAACCGGCGCCGCCAAGGCGTCGGCCGAAATCGCCAGGGCTCTCGCCACCGCCCAGGCGGGCGGCGCCTCGGTCATCAACGACAAACTCGCCGCCGCGCTTGCGGAAATCGACACCCAGCTCGCCAAAGGCGCCGGACAGTTGACCGTGCGCGCCACCGACGCTGCGAGCCTGTTCGATGCAAAGTTGGCCGCCCTCGAAACTGTCATCGCCCGGCTCGGCACCGCCGTTGCGCCCGCCGCCGCGGCCCCTGAAAAGCCCGCCACCGCGAGCGAGCCGGCCACCGCAACACCCGTCGAGAATCCTCCGCCCAAGCGTGCGCGCAAACCACGCCGCGAAGAACCGGCTGCAGAGGTTGCCGCCGCGGCAGCCGTCGTCTCCGCCGCGACCACGCCAGATGCAGCTCCAGAAGCCACGCCTATCGCACCGCCAGTGGTCGAAGCCGCAGCTACACCCGAGCCCGCCACGCCCCTCGCGAGCTCGGAAGCCACGCCCCCACCCGCTGCCGAAAATCCGCAATCCGCCATCCCCAATCCGCAATTGGAAGAATCCAAGCCGGCGCGCAAGCGTGCCGCGAAAAAGGCGGCCGAACCGGAGCCGGTTTCGCCGGAGGTCGCCGCCGAGGAACCTGTCGTGCCGCCGGCCAGCAACGAATTCTCCCAAGAGCCGCCTGAAGAAACACGCGCCACTGCCGCCGTCTCGGCCGACGGGGCCACGCGCCTGCTGGTCACCGCCTACGTCGGCATCGGCAACCGCCTTTTCGTACGCGGCGAGGGCCCCGGCCTGAGCCGGGACAAAGGTGTGCCGCTCCAGTTCGTTTCCATCGGCAAATGGCGCTGGGAAACCGCCGACGCCACTGCGCCGATTCACGTAAAGCTCTACAAAAACGATCAGGTCGAGTGTTCCGCCCTCGGCGAGATCGCGCTCGAACCCGGCCACCAGGCTGAGGTCACGGCGAATTTCTAGGAGCAGTTTTATCGCGCGTTTGCAGGGCGGGGTCGCCGAATCCCGACGGATTTTTTGCAGGCGACTGCGGCCTGAAGCGAGCGACATGCGGCATGAAAAGGCGGGGTTCAGCGACCCCGCCCTACATCGATCCATCTGGAGCACCGGTCTTCCAATACGTAATATACTGCGTGGCAATATGCTATCCAGACGAACGCAAGAGTTTGTCACGTATTACGTGACAAACTTTTGTTTGTGATTGTTTCACATTGGATTACGCGGCCTAAGATTTTTTTTGGGGGGATACCGGTGAGAGGGTCGCCCTTTCCAGCCAAGTGACGGCCAGCGCGCACTCGAGGCCAAAAGGCAGATAGCCGGTGTAGCCGAGCAGCGGCATTTCGAAAATCGGCCAACGTTGCACGAACGGCACCGTGTAAATCCACTTCGCGAGACTGTGATAGTTCCAGAGTTCCCAGAAAACACCACACATCAGCGCCGCCAACGCCCACGAGCCGGCGTCGCGCCAGTCGCCGGTCGCGATATGCGTCCACCAGCCCGGGCGTCCACGCCATAGAGCGACACCAACCGCCAGCAACAACGGGGCGGACCACAACGCGGCATAGAAATATACGGGCCACACTCCGGTCAGCAGCAGCCCGGTTGCGCCTGCCGCCATCAGCCACCAGGCCAGCCCCGGACGACTCAGCGGACGCCACGCCGGACCGTCGGCGAGCCGCGCCTGCAGCGATTCGCAGCTGCCGAGCCATTCCCGCATGCTGGCCACCGCCGGCAGCACGGTGGAAAAACACACGCTCGTATGCAGGGCGTACTCGACGGCGCCGACATCCACGACACCGAGGTAATGCCAGTTGCGTACAAACCGGTTGAGCCACTCGAAGAGCCACCAGAAGGCCGCGCTCGCGGCGAACAGCGCCGCCACTTGCGACGATGCGCGCCGCAGCAGACACGTGCCGGAGCGCCGCCAGGTCAGCGCATTGACCGCGGCAATCAACCCGAGCCAAAGGGGCGTGAAGGTGTAGCGTTGACCCCACGCGAACCACGGCTGTCGCGTCCACGCCAGCCACCACCAGAGCGCGATCCACGCGAGCGCAGCCCAGCCCCAGAGCGGAAAGCGGTGCAACGGCGCGCCCACCGGCGTATCGAGGCGCGTGGGGCCTGCCCGCCGCGGCTGGGACAATACGCCCCACCTTCGGATCCACGGCAACGCAATGGTGCCGACGACGCCAATCACCAATACGGCAGCAATCCATGAGAACCGCGGATAGTCTGGAATCTCCAGTGGCGGTGGAAAACGGAACAGCACTGCCACGTCGCGCCCCGCCCACACGGCACCCGCGAGCGGAAGCAACACGCATGCCGTCAGGATCAACGATCCTTCACGTCGAGCGGAGATCGGGCCGGCCGCGGACATGCTGCGATTATTGCCAATCACACTTCCCGGTCAAACCCTCCGATTCCCGCTGCAGCGAACGTGAACGAGTGGCATTCCAGGCATCCACTCGCTCACGCTCGCGGCTACCGTCCGGGTCCGATTCGGAAATCGTATCACTGCTCGCCGAGCAGGCGGCGGAAGCGGGCGCGGAGCGCGGCGGTGTCGAGCACGCGCAGCGTGCGGCCTTTCACGGCGAGCAGCCGGTCGTCGCGCAACTTGGCGAAGGTGCGCGAGAGCGTTTCGCTGCTGGTGCCGAGTTCGGCGGCCAACGTGCGCTTGGTCATGCCGAGTGCCACCTCGCGTACGCCGGGTCCCTCGATCGGGCAGCGTTTGACAAGCCAGTTGAGGAAACGTGTCTCCACATCCTTGAGCGTCATGTCCTCCACCAGTCCCACGAGCACACGAAGGTGCTGGCTCATCGCCGCGAGCATGCGCAACGCGAGATCCGGCCGGCGCGACAGCAACGCGAGAAACGGCGCCTTGGGCACGAGAATCACACTGGAGGTTTCGAGCGCCCGCGCATCGACCGGGTTGCCCCGCTCCGTCGCGACCGTCGCCTCGGCGAACGACTCGCCCGGGCGAAACACGCGGATAACCTGCTCCTTGCCCGCCGGGCTTACGCGGTGGATGTCCACCGCGCCGCGTTGCACCACATAAAACCCCTCCGATGCGTCGCCCTCGCGGAAAAGATAGGCGCCCTTGGCCAGGGGCTTCAGTACGGAGAAACCCGCGATGGCCTCCAGATCCGCCGCCGGCAGCCCGGCGAAGAGCTGGCACGAGCGAAACGTGGCCGCGATGGCGGTCACGCGAAGCTGGGCAACATTCGGAGTCACGCGGCGAATAAAGCGAAGGGACGACGCTCAGTCGCGTCTAAAAAACGTCTGCCATGAACCGTCGTTGCGCCGTTCCGGCCGGGCGGAAAACCCGGCGCTCTTCAAGAGCTCGATGAGCGGGGTCGGCAAAAACGGCGCGAGCACGGCCAGGCCCTCGTCGGGCGCGAGTGCCTCGACCGCCGCCATGATCTGGGGATACGGTTCCTCGCCGCGGGCGATCAGTTCGCGGACGTCGAGGGTGCGGAATTTGGGTGCGACATGAGATGGCATGGTCGAAAGGAGACGTAAGGCGGGGCGAATCGGCAGAACCGCGAGACGATATTATTCCAGATTTTATCCGGTCATTCTGAGCGAAGCGAAGAATCCATCACGACTTCGCGAACGGTCCCAGCTGGATCCTTCACTTCGTTCAGGATGACAGAAAATGGCCAGGAGGCGTTCATTTCGCCGCGACGGTCAGCGCCCGGGCGGTTTCGGAAACGTCGGCGTTGAGGCCTTCGCGCTGGAAGGCGATCTCACCTCCCGCATTGAGCACGGTGATCAGGTTGGAGTGGGAAAACTGGCCGCGGGCATCCTGCTTGTAGCGCACGCCGAGGATCATCGCCAGTTCGCGCACGTCGCCTGCGTCGCCATGCAGGAGCATCCAGTCGGCGGGCAGGCCGGCGCGTTCGCGGTAGGCATGCAAGGCCGCCGGTGTGTCGCGCACCGTATCGAAGCTCACGAGGACGAAGCGGACTTTGTCCCGCAGTTCCGGCGCGAGCCCGGCCAGCAGTCGTTGGTTGTCGTTCACCAGGATCGGGCACGCGTACTCGCAGTTGGTGAAAAACATCGTGAGCACGACGGGATGACCGCTCAGGTCGGCGAGTTTCACCGGCCGCCCGGCGTCGTCCGTCCACGTGGCATCGAGTTGATAGATCGATTTGTCGGACAACGGTCGCGCAGCGGGGGTCGCAACGCAGCAGCAATCTGCCGCGGCGACAACGACGGGATTCGCCGCCATGCACAGCAGTGCCAATTGTAGGAGCGCGCTTGCGCGCGATGCCTGGCAGATCGCCTGCAAGCAGGCTCCTACAAAACCGAGGGCATGCGTGGGGAATGTTTTCATGGCGTAATTTGGACGGATTGCGGATCAGTGGGCGCAACAGAGTTCATAGAAGCGGAAAGTCATTTAGGATTTGGCGGAGCCTGGTCCGCCAAATCCTCGGCACAGCGGAAGCCGAGGTTCGGCACGGAATAGTTCGCCCGCAGCGAACTGCGGAATCCAGTGCGTACGAAAGCGGGATAATCTTCCTTGTCGGTGGCGGAAATGGAGCCGGCGCCGCAGAAAAGGTTGCGCTCGAGACCGGGGTCGGCGCGCGATTCGCCGGTAACCATGGCGGTGTTGAAATCGTCCGTCCACTCCCACACAAGGCCGAGCAGGTCGCGGACGCCGTAGAGATTGGGACGACCGTGCCCGACGGCGGGCAGCGGGTCGGGCGCGGGCCGCGCGAGCCATGTAAAGACGGCAGTACGGAATTCCGGCTCCCGTTTCATGCCGTCGTCGGTCGCAAAGCCGGCGGTCGCGGCGCGTTCCCATTCGGCGACGGTCGGCAGACGCGCGCCGCGCCAGATCGCATAAGCGCGGGCCGAGAACCAGGAGACATTGACCACCGGCGCATCGGCGGGCGCCGCCGGGCCGAGTGCGAGATCGCCGGCCCAATGCGAAAGATAGATCTCGTCGGCAAAAAGCCGGCTGACCCGCGAGCGCCGCCACTTTGGCTGGTCGCGCACGAACGCGAGGAATTCGGCGTTGGTCACAGGCCGCTCGTCGAGGAGAAACGCGGCAACGGGAACGGCGGGCAGATCGTTTTTGTCGCGGAGGAGCGGGTGATAAAGCCCGGCGGGGATGAGCACCATGCCCGGCGGCGCCGCACGTGTCTCCGCGGCGCTGGCCGGCGCGGACCACGCGGTCAGCGCCAGGGCGACGAGAAGATGGCGGGCCAGGAGATTCATTAGGAGCGCCTCATTGATTGGCGGCGTGCACGCGCTTCACGTCATCGACCGTCACGCGGCCGAAATCGTTGCCCCAACTGTTCATCACGTAGGTGAGCACGTCGGCAATCTGTTCGTCGGCCAGCGTGGCCTCCTGCGGCGGCATCACGTTGTTGAACTTCTTGCCGTTGACGGTGATCTCGCCGCTGAGGCCCTTGGTGACGATGCGGATGGCACGGTCCTTGTCGGCCTTGAGGAAATCGGAGCCGGCGAGCGGCGGGAACACGCCGGGCAGGCCCTCGCCGGTCTGCATGTGGCAGGCAAAGCAGACCGCGAGAAAGGTCTTTTTGCCGCGCTCGATCTGGATTTCCTTGGTAATGCTGGCGATCTCGGGATTGCTCGCGATCGCCTCCTGGCGCTTCGCGACCAGCGCGGCTTCGCGCTTGACGGAGGCCGAACCGGCGGCGGACTGCGAACCGAGGTAGACCTCGTCGATTTCCTTGCCGGAATAGATCGCGCGATTTTCCGGGCCGGTGACCTTGAGCATGCCGAGGGCGCCCTTGTTGAAGGCGCGCGACAGCGAGTGGTCCACCAGCACGTAGGTGCCCGGCACCTCGAGTTTGAACTCGACGATGGTGGAGCCACCGGCCGGCACCATCGTCGTCTGCACATGTTCCTGCACGAGTTTCATCCCGCCTTCGACGTACACCCGGTCGAAGATCTCGCCGATGACGTGGAACGACGAGGTGAGGTTCGGTCCGCCCACGCCGAAGAAGATGCGCACCGTCTCCCCCACCCGTGCCTGGAGCGCGTTGTCGCCCACGAGCGAGCCGACGGCGCCGTTGAAGACGACATAGGTGGGATGCTCGTCCATGTTCTTCTGCGGATCGAAGAGCTGCAGGCCCGGCTCGCCGTTGCGGCCCTGCGTGTAGATGTCGCCCTGCATTACGTAGAACTCGCGGTCGACGGGCGGCAGGCCTGCCTTCGGCTCGACGAGAATGAGGCCGTACATGCCGTTGGCGATGTGCATCGGCACGGGCGCGGTGGCGCAGTGGTACACGAAGAGCCCGGGATTGCGCGCGGTGAACGTGAACTGCGACGAATGCCCCGGCGCCGTAAAGGTGGAAGCCGCTCCGCCGCCCGGGCCGGTGACGGCGTGCAGATCGATGTTGTGCGGCAGCTTCGAGCTCGGGTGATTGTTGAGGTGGAACTCGACCACGTCGCCTTCGCGCACGCGAATGAATGATCCCGGGACATCGCCGCCAAAAGTCCAGAACGTGTACTCGACACCGTCGGCGAGGGGCTTCACGACCTCGCGCACTTCGAGCTGCACCACGACCCTCGCGGGATGACGGCGCGCGATGGGCGGCGGCACGTTGGGCGCCTGGGTGAGGATCGCCACCTCGACCGGCAAATCGGCTGCGAGCGGAGCGTCGCCAGCCCTGGCCTTCAGCTCTGCTTCCTGGGCGCCGGCGCTCGACCCACTCGCGCTAATCAACGCGGCACTGGCGAGCCAGACGAGCGCAGAGGAGAAGAGGAAGGACCAGGTCGCTGGAAGGCGTGTTTTCATAAGGCAACGAGTCTACGTTTGACGAAGATACAATACGCCCGGGCAGCCGGTGCGGCATTGACGCGCATCAAGGGCCGCTCGCATTCCGCCCGACCATGATCCCGGCCTTTCAACTCCCCCATTCCAAGCAATCATTTCGATCTAACAACCAACAATTTCCGATCCTTTGACACTTATTAAGTGTCAAAGGAACTGCCGCGGTTTCTCATTCGGGAATTAACGCAGGAGCTACTCGGGAAAGCGCGGCCGACGGGCGCGTTCAGGCACGCCAGGCCAAACCCACCGCGAGCACGAACAACACGCCGACTGCGGCCTCAAACAGGCCGATCTGCCGCGCCCGCCATTCGGGCTGCGGCCACACTAGCAGGGCGGAGGCCCTCACCATCAACACTCCGCAAGCGATGACCGCGATCCACGGCGCCAACCCTCGTGCCGCCAATACGCCGGTGACCACCAGCGCCGCGCTCGACAGGAAAAGTGGGAGCGCCAGCGATACCTCCTCGCCTTTCCGCGTCCGGAGACAGGCGCGCACCACCAAGATCGCCGGCACGGTGCGAGCCAGCATCACCGCAGCCAGGGCGAAGCTCGCTGGTGTCGACCAACCGGCGAACCCCGCCACACCGGCGGGAATGAGAGCAAATGCCGATGCGCCGGCCACCTCGGCAGCCACCACCCGCGCTGCGCCGCGCAGATCAAACCAGGCGAACAATCCGCCCGCGATCGCCGCCGGCCCCAGCAGTACCAAGGGGAAAATTCCACCGCGCTCGATTGCGGCCAGCAGCGCCACTGCCGCCAGCAGCACGAGTTTCACCACCCAGCCCAACGCCGCGGTCCGGCTCGCTGCGGTGTCAGCTGTCCAGACCAGCCGGCCCGGCCGCCGCAAAAAATACGCCGCCAACACCGCTACGCCAAGCATCGCTCCCGTCCATGAGGGAGCAACGAGGAGTCCGAGCGCCAGCGGCTCAAGTGCAAGCGACCAGCTTCCATGTTCCCGGGGCAGTACAAGTTCCCGCCATCCGGCAACCTCCGGATTTATAGCGCTATTGGGAGTGGGAGGCATGGGCGACCTATAGCAGATTGGCCGCCGACATGCCTTGATGCGCATCAACGAAATTCGTAGCGGCAAGACTTGCGTGATACCAAATGTCTTTGATTTTCGGACTCTTTGCCGGGATGTGGCCGCGAGCGCCAGCGTGTGGCAATGCATCCACTCGCTGGCGCTCGCCGCCACCAAATATATCCAAGCATTCGGGAACGTTGATATGAGGTGCTGCGACGGATGATCAGCCCGGCCAAAGCGCCGCCTCAACATCGCCCGCTCATTGCTTGATCTCAAAAACCTCGACCAGCGCCACGCCGGGTTGGGCGATTTGCGGGGTCGCGGGGGGCGCGGGATTTGGTTTCTCAAACGGTTTTACCACGACCGAATATGCGCCGGGCAGCAGATCGAGCAGCACCGCCGGTTCGCGGCGGTTCTTCGGCGCCAGACCGGTCGCCGCAATCGCCTGCTCGCTGTAGGAAGCCACGACCGGCGTGAAATCGTTGCCGACGCCGTTGACCACGGTTGTATCGCCCTCACTCCAATCGTCATTGGCGATCAAGATGGTGCTGTCGGCCGCATGCAGTTCCAGGCAGGGGTCGGGCATCGCCCCGGTCACGCCATACTGCGCGAGGTTGGGCCCCTGCACGCGGATGAGGATGCGTTTGGTCTCCCCCGGATCACCCTGCACGGCAAAGCCCGCGATCATTTCCCGGCCGATGTCGGCATAACCGCGGGTCGAGAGACTGACGATTCTTGTGTCCCCCGGCAGATTCACATCGTAGGCCTCGATCAAGGCCGTTCCCGTGGCGCCACCCACGCTTTCCACAATCGCCGAATAGCTGCCGGGCGGAAGCGTGACGAGCAGCGCCGAGTCGCGCGGATAATTGGCCAACGAGAAGTCGTTGACCGCGGCGGCGGCAGCCGTCACCGCGGCGGGATTGAGCTGATTGGTCCAATCATCGTTCGCCAGGACCAACCCGGCCGGCACACTCGTGCCGGGCATCGGGACGATGGTGAGCTTGGGATTCGCCAGCACACTGGGCACTCCGTATTGCGCCAGACCGGCGCCCACTGCGCGTACGAGTAATTGTCTGGATTGGGCGCCGGAAACGCTGAAACCGCCGATCAGCTGTTGATCGCCGGTGCCGACATAGGCCCGGGTCGAAACGCTCACGAGCGTACCAACGCCGGCAGCCGATTGCTGCTGGAGCCGGTAGTTGGCCACCTCGAGTGCGTCCTTCTCCATGGTCAGTGCGTTGTAGGCTTCGCCCGACTGGCCGGCCGGCACGCCAACCGGCACGCCGACGCCGGGCTCGGTGGCGGTGACGTTCGGGTTGGAGAAATAGCCCAGGCGGATCCCGGGTGCGTAGGCCATGATCGTGCGGTACTGCACGCCGTTTTGGGCGTTAAAGCGGTAGCCATAGCTGTACGAATAGGCTCCCACCGAGCCGCCGGCATTTTCCCGATCGTGCTGGCAGCCGAAATTATGGCCCAGCTCGTGCGACACGACGCTGTTGGAAGTCATCAGGCCGTAATTAACCACCGTAAAACCGTAAAGATCGTTGCCCCTCGTATCGCTCGCGACCTGCGTGGGATGCTGGAGAATGTAGCCGATGCCGCTGCAACCGCTGTCGGGACGATTGAGCGCCAGGCAGACGAGGTCTGCTCCCACTTGATCGCGCAACGGGTGGATCTCGTCCATGACTCCATCGCCGGTCTGGCGGAGTGAGGTCAACGCCATGGATTGCCAGCCGCTCATCGACGCCGTGCTCTCGTCGCCGGGCAAATTGACCATGGCGACCTTCACCAACCGCACCCGCGCCGTGATCAGGCTGCGCGCGAAATCGCTGTTGACCAGCGCCACGGTGTTGTCGAATTGCGTCTGCACCGCGGTGGCGCGCACGGCGGCGGTGGCACCCGGCAGCGCGGCGTCCACTCCCTGCGTGTAGAGCAACATCAAATCCACCGTGATATGCGATGGGCCGTCGGCGGCGACCGCCGACGCGACAACCGGCGGCATGGCGGTGCTGATGTCGGCGGCTTGGACCGCAGCCTGGCGCAAGGCGAGCGTCGCGAGCGCGTCGCCATCCCGCACCGGCTCGATCCCACCTCCGCAGGGTGGGATCAGCGATTCGTCGACTTCGTAGAATTGCGCCACGTCGGTGCCCGTGGCCCGCACGGCGAAGTTATGCAACGCATTGCCGTCCGTATGCGTCGTCGCGGGGAGCGTGGCCGCCAGAATCGAAGCCGTGAGCTGCCCGCCACGGTGATAGGAGACGATCACGCGGCTCGCCGGCTGCCCGTCGAGATGCCCCTCACTGGTGAAGCGATCGGCATCGAGCATTTCGCTCCGGTCGACCAGGACCGTGAGCGCCCCGCCCTGGGGCAACGGCACGGTGAAACGACCTTCGCCCGGGCTTTGCCAGAAAGGCGATTGCTTGCCCTCGATCAGCTCGCGATTCAGCCGCGCGTAATAAATCCGCCGGGCCGGCGTCAGCATCTTCGCCTCGAATCGGTCGGCAAAATCGGGTCGCGACACGACGGACAGCAGCGCGCCGCGCGGAAATTGGCCCATGGGCACCGTCGGGATCGTGTCCGTCGCCGCCAGTCCGGTGCCGGACGGACTCGCCGCCCCTGGCGGCCGGCTTCCATGGCTCCGCACCTGTGTCGCCTGTCGCACGAGCAAGGAGACCAGCAGGAGCACCGACAATCCGAGCGTCAGCCCGCGCACGCAGGCCCGCCGAGAGGGTGAAAGCATGGATACGATCTAGCCGGGCCGGGGTTCCCTTGGCAATGCCTGACCTTTGGCATAAACACGTAGCCGTGAGCAGTCATACTTCCAGACCGAATACAGCCTTGGCGTAGCTTTCGATCGAGAACGGCTGCAGGTCCTCGGGCTGCTCGCCGAGGCCGAGGAAATAGATCGGCAGTTTCAGCTCGCGCCAGATGCCCACGATCGCGCCGCCGCGGCTCGTGCCGTCGAGCTTCGTCACCACCAGACCGGTGAGCCCGAACATCCGGTGAAACTCCTTCGCCTGCTGGATCGAATTGGTGCCGAGCGATCCGTCGACGACCAGCCAGCGGTGTTGCGGCGCCGCCGGATCGTGTTTCTGCAACACGCGCCGGATTTTCGCCAGTTCCTCCATGAGGTTGTGCTTCGTGTGCAGGCGGCCGGCGGTGTCGACGATCAGGTAATCGCGTCCGCGCGCCCGGGCGGCCTGCCAGGCGTCGAACGCCACGGCGGCGGAATCGGCGCCGGTATGCGCGGCCACGATCTCGAGGTCGAGCCGCGTGGCCCACGATTTCAACTGCTCGACGGCAGCGGCACGAAACGTGTCGCACGCGGCCAGCATCACGCTCTTGCCGTCCTGCTTGAGCTCCCAACCGAGCTTGGCCGCGGTGGTCGTCTTGCCGGAGCCGTTGACGCCGATCAGGCAGATGACGGTCGGAGCGGTGGGCGCGGGCGTGAGCACGCCTTCGCTGCCGGCCAGCGCCCGTGCGAGCACTGCGGCGCCGATTTCGGCGGCCTGACGGCCCTGCAGGTCCTGGTCCTTGCGGTAGGCTGCCTTGATTTCGGCGAGGATCTCCTCGGTTGTCTGCACGCCGAAGTCGGCGCCGTACAGCGCTTCTTCCAGTGCGGCCAGCGACGAGGTGTCGATCTGCCGTCCACCGAACAGACCGCGTGTCTTCTCGGTGATCGCCGCGACCGTCTTCGCGAGACCGGCTTTGAATTTTTTGAAGAGTCCGAACATGAGCAGAAGTGAAAGGGAAGGTGAGAGTGAAAGTGGGAGGAAGAAAAAGTGAAAGTGAAGGTGGTGACAGAAGCGGATGAGAAAATGAACAGGATGGACGAACGGCGGGAAAGGTCAGCCTTGGCATCAACCTTGAATCACTCGCCGGCCATCCCTTTCACCTTCACTTCCGCTCCCACTTTCACTTTCCCTTTCACTTTCACTCCTCTGAGGCCTTCCGGGCATCGCGGCCGAGTTCGTCCTTCAGGCGGTCGAGGATGCCGTTGATGAAGCGCTTGGCGTCGGCGTTCGAATACTGTTTCGAGAGGTCGATCGCCTCGTTGATAGAGACCACCGGGGGAATGTCCTTGCGGAACAGCATCTCGAAAACCGCCACCCGCAGGATTGCGAGGTCGATGCGCGCGATGCGGTCGAACTCCCAGTTGTGCGCCAGTGTGCGGATATGCCCGTCAATCTCCTCGATATGCTGGAGCACACCCTGGATCAGCTCCTCGCCGAAGGCGTAGTGGTCGCGCGGCTGCTCCTGATGCTCGAAAAACAGCCGCAAGTCATCGGACGGATCGGTCGGACGGTTAAGGCTCCATGAGTAGAGATACTGCATGGCGGCCACCCGGCCATCGCGGCGTTGGATGAACATTCCTTTGCTCATGACGATTTCCCTCCCAGGCGACGTTTGAGGTCGGCCATGGCCAGCGCCGCCTGGGCAAATTCGGCGCCGCGGTCGATCCGGCCGCCGCAACGCGCCGCGGCCTGCGCGGTCGTCTCGACCGCGATCACGCCGTTGATCACGGGCGTACGGGTGTCGAGCGCCACGCGTTGGAGGGCATGCGAGGTGGCATCGGCAATCAGCTCGTAATGGATCGTTTCGCCGCGGATCAGGACGCCGAGTGCCACGAACACGTCGCAGCGGGCGCGGTGCGCCAGCAATTGCAGGGCGGAGGGCAGCTCGTTGGCGCCGGGCACACGCACGATGGTGAGGCGTTTCTCCCGCACGCCGGCGAAGCGCAGGCCGGCGCAGACCTGGCGCAGCAGCGCGTCGACCAGCTGCTCGTTGTAACGCGCAGCGGCAATGCCGACCGTGAAGTCGATGCCGGAGATCGTGGAGGCTTTGGGCGCGGAAAGACTCATGGGAAAGAGCGGAGAGCGGAAGGCGGAGAGCGGAAAGGTTCAATGCCGAAAAAAACCGCGATCTGCGGCAACCAACTTTCCGGTTTTCGCTTTCCCGCCTTCCGCTTTTCAGAGGGGCACCTGCTCCACGATTTCGAGGCCGTAGCCGTCGAGGCCGACGACCTTGCGCTGGCTGTTGGACAGCAGCCGGATCTTGCTCAGGCCGAGCGCACGGAGGATCTGCGCCCCGGTGCCGTAATCACGGAGGCTCATCGGCATCGGCTGCTCGCCGGGTTTGGCCTGGAGCCGGCGCACCAGCACCTCGCCGGTGTTGGGCGGCTCCATATAAAGCACCACGCCCCGGCCCGCCCGTGCGATGGCTTCCAGCGAAGCCACGAGCGAATGATGGCTGGTCGCACCCTTGATCCGGAAGACGTCGCTCAACAGGTTTTCACTGTGCACCCGCACCAGCGTCGGCTCGGACCCGAGTTCGCCCATGGCCAGCGCCAGATGGTGCCGGCCGTCGAGCCGGCTGCGAAACACATGCATCGTGAAATCGCCGAATTCAGAGGGGAACGGCAGCGCGCACACCAGTTCCACGAGGTGGTCGCGCCGGGCGCGGTGCTCGATGAGCTGCCCGATCGAAATCATCCTGAGCCCGAATTTCCGCTTGAACTCGGTCAACTCCGGCAGCCGTTGCACGGTGCCGTCGTCGTTGACCAGCTCGCACAGGACGCCGCTCGGCGGCAGCCCGGCGAGGATGGCGAGATCGACGGCCGCCTCGGTGTGGCCGGCGCGTTCCAGCACGCCGCCCGGCCGGGCGCGCAGCGGAAACACGTGGCCTGGCTGCACGAGCTGCTCGGGACGCGACTCCGGGTTGGCCAGTACCTGGATCGTGCGGGTGCGGTCCTGGGCGCTGATACCGGTGGTGACGCCCTCGGCGGCATCGACGCTCACGGTGAAATCGGTCCGCTGGCTCTCGCGGTTTTGCGCCACCATCGGACCGAGCCCGAGGCGCTTGAGCTGCTGCTCCATCGTCGGCACGCAGACGATGCCGCTGCAGTAGCGGATCATCATGTTGACCGCCGCCGGCGTGGCCTTCGCGGCGGACATGATCAAGTCGCCTTCGTTTTCGCGATCCTCGTCGTCGGTGACGATGATCAGCTTGCCGTCGGCAATATCCTGAATGGCGGCCTCGACGGAGTCGAATGGCGACTGGGCGGCGGGAGACATGCCCGCAAGTTCGCCGGCCCGCGCGGCCATGTCAACGCGGAGCGCCGGGGCCGGAGAACGCACCTGTAGCGGCGGTCTATGACCGCCGTTTTGTAGGGCGGGGTCGCCGAACCCGCCGCGGGTTCTTAACGTCCGGTCGGCGCTCATAGAGCGCCGCTACAGAATACCGTTCCGCCCTCAAACCAAGAGTCGCCGGCGCGGCTCAGTCCCGGAAGTCGACGGTGTACTCTTCGACGGCGTCGCCGGCGGCATTGAACAGGGTGAGATAGACTTTGAAGATGTGGGGCGGCTGCACGAATTTGGACGAAGCCAGCGCCTTGCCCTCGCTGCTGGGGCTCAGCGGTGCGAGCTCGTTGCCTTTTTTTTGCGGCGGTTGCCAGCGGGCGACCCCGCTCGCGACGTCGATGGCGACCGGTTTTTTCTTCGCATCGTAGAACGCGAGCTTGAAACCGCCGCCCGCGATGGAGAGACCGAGAAAACCGCCGTTGGCGCGGTCGATCTTCACCCCGACGATCTTGCCCTCCTTTTCATCCTCCTTCGCCGGTGCGGCGGGATTGGCCGACGTCTCGTCGGTCCCCGTGGCCCGCGTTTTGGCGGGTGCACCGTACAGCGCAAATCCCGGAGCCACCATTCCGAAGGCCGCCGCCACGAGCAACGATTTTACCAACACAGCCGTCGTTTTCATGCCGGTAAGTTAATGCACAGCCGACCGGCCGGCAAGTGACAACCCCGCGCACCGGGTGCTTTTTGCGGGTTTTTTAACCTGCTTTCGGTGCACCGGTTGACCGGCCGGCGCGAAGTTGCTTCCAGCGTTCGAGGCGTTCGGCGATGGCGGCCTCGGCGCCGGCGGATTTCGGCGTGTACAAAGCGAGCGGTTTTTCGAGGTACGCCTGCTGCGGTACGATCGCCTCGGGAAAATCGTGGGCATAGAGGTAGCCTTCGCCCTGGCCGATCCGCTTGTTGGCCTGGCCGCTCTTGCTGCGCAGTGCCGACGGAATGCGCTGCACCGGTTGTTCCTTGAGCGCGCGGTGCGCCTCGCCCAGGGCCAGCGTGGCGGAGTTGCTTTTCGGCGCGGTGGCAATGAACAAGGTGGCATGCGCGAGCGTGAGCTCGGCCTCGGGCAGCCCGATGAAGTCCACCGCCTGGTGCGCCGCCACCGCGATCGGCAGGGCGCGGGGATCAGCCAGACCCACGTCCTCGCTGGCGAGGATCACGAGGCGCCGGGCGATGAACCGCGGGTCTTCGCCGCCGTCGAGCATCTTGGCGAGCCAGTACATCGCGGCGTCGGGATCCCCGCCCCGGCAGCTTTTGATGAAGGCCGAGATCGTGTCGTAGTGCTCGTCCTCGTCGGCATCGTAGCGGATGCGCCGCTCCCGGGCAAAAACGTCGAGCTCGGCCGTGGTGAGCTTCGCGCCCTCGGGCAGGCTGAGCACGATCACCTCCAGCGCGTTGAGCGCCCGGCGCAGGTCGCCATCGCAGAGGACGGCCAGGTCGGTGAGCAGCTTGTCTGCAGCCGTGCAACGGCGGTCCCCCAGGCCGCGCTCGACGTCGGCGAGCGCGCGCCGGAGCACGGCGGCCATGACGGCGGGCGAAAGCGGCTCCAGGCGGAAGAGGTGACTGCGCGAGAGCAGCGGCGGATTGACGTAGAAACCGGGGTTGTGGGTGGTCGCACCGATCAGCCGCACGCATCCCTCCTCCACGTCGGGCAGGAGCAGATCCTGCTGGGCCTTGTTGAAACGATGAAGCTCGTCGATGAAGAGGATCGTCGCCGCTTCCGGGATCCGGCGCGCCGTGGCGAGGATGTCGCGCAGCTCGGCCACGTTGCTCATCACGGCGTTGATCCGCACGAAGCGGCTCTTCGTCTCGGCGGCGATGGCCTCGGCGAGACTCGTCTTCCCGGTGCCGGGCGGACCGTAGAAAATCAGGCTGCCGAACCGGTTCTGCGCCACGAGCCGCGGCAGCAGGTGGCCGAGCGACGTGATGTGCTCCTGCCCCACGACCTCGGCGAGCAGGCGCGGTCGCATCCGCGCGGCCAGCGGCTGGTGCGCGGCGGGCGGGCGGACGGCGGGCGGCGGCGGCGCGGCGGGTTCGCCAAACAGATCGCTTTGGTCGGCAGAAGGCATGCAGGGAAGCCACGAAAGAACACTAATAGCCCCGAATGGAAAGGCCGGAGCGGCGGCGCGGTTGCACCCTTGTCGGGTCCGCCCGGCCACCGCCGCCCCCGGACGAACATCGTCATTTACTTAGCCGCACCAGATAGGGTGCCGTGGCGGAGTGCGTTGTCCCCAACGCGCCTAAAGCGTCTTGAGCCTTCCTCCGTGGCAGGGTCAATCCGCTCCACCAGACCTGTCACCATATCCGCGGACCTTAATAGGCGTTCCTATTAACCGCGCCGCAAGTAGCGCAGGCTTCCAGCCTGCATCGGGCGAGGAAGCAGGCAAGGAAGCCTGCGCTACAAAATACCGGGTTTTTAGAAGTGCCCTGGTAGATGACAGTCCTGCCGCGACGTGTGGCCGAAAAATAGAGTTCATTCGCCGGCATTTGTCGTTTCTATCTTAAGCCATGATACCCCGCAGCCTCGGACACCGCGCGCCGTTGTTCTGGCTGGTGTTGCCCTTCATGGCCGGGCTCGCCACGGGAAAGATGGGCGAGTTCGCACCTGTGCTCTGGCTGCTGGCGGGGGCGCTGGGGGCGACGGGACTGGCTGCGTTTGCGTGCTGGCGAGCGCCGCGGTACTGGGCGCCGGCCTTGTGCGCGGCAATGTTTCTCGCGGGAGCGGCCAGCTACGCACTCCATCGCCAGCGACTGCCGGAGTGGGATCGATTACCGCCACGGGAAGCGTACCTGTCGCTGCGCGTCGATCGTGTGTTTCCGCAGGCTGCGGCTAGGAAGGCGGTGGGCCTCGCCACGGTGACGCGCGCCGACAAGCCGGTGAGCGAGCTGGCCGGGCAACGGATCTATTTCTCGTTGCAATTGCGCCAAGAGGAGGAGCCGCCCGTGCGTTCAGCCGTCGTCGCAGCAATGGGCGTGCTGGCTCCGTTGCCCCGGGATCCGCCCGCGGACGGTTTCGACCACTACCTGGCCAACGCGGGCGTCAATTTCCGGCTCACGCGCGGCCGCGTGCTGGCGATCGAGCAGCCGCCCACCGCCTACCGGCGGTTTTGCGAACGCGCCGCCGTCCGGCTCAACACGCTCCTCGGCGCCGGCGTGGCGGCCCGACAGCCCGCACTCGCCGCCGTGTTCCGTGCGATGATGCTCGGCCAGAAACACGAGTTGAGCGACGAACAGGACACGTTGTTCATGCACAGCGGCACGATGCATCTCTTCGCAATCAACGGGCTGCACATCGGCGTCGTGGCCCTCGTGCTGCATGCGGTGCTGGCGCTGCTCCGGTGTCCGCGGCCGGTGGCGGCACTGCTCATACTCGGCGTGCTCTGGCTCGACGTCGATACGACCGGCACGAGCCCCTCCGCCGTAAGGGCTTTTCTGCTCGTGGCCGCCTATGAGGCCGGCTTCGTGCTGCGCCGCCCGGCCAACGGCCTGGCCGCGCTGGGTGCCGCGGCGTTGCTGGTGCTGCTGATCGAGCCCCTGGCCTTGTTCAGCGCGAGCTTTCAGATGTCGTATGGCGTCGTGCTCACCATTCTCTGTTTCGGCGTGCCGCTGGGCGAATGGCTGGCGGACCGGTGGCACCCGTTCGCCTTGCTGCCGGAGGCGACCTGGAACCGGTGGCAACGCTGGCTCACCAGCGGTCTGTGGTGGCTCGCCGGCGCGCTGGGGATCGGTACCGCTGCGGCACTGGTCAGCGCGGTGACTGGACCGACGTTTTTCCATGTGTTCACCCCCGGCGCGCTGGTGACCAACCTCGTGCTGGTGCCGCTGGCCATGCTGGTGATTGCCGCCGGCGTCGCCTCAGTCCTCACCGGTCTCGCCGGGCTGGCCTGGCTGAATTCGTTTTTCAACCACGCGGCGATGCTCGTGTTGTGGGGCATCGACGGCCTCATCCGGCTGGGTCTGCATGCACCCGGCCTGTGGTGGCCGGCGCAATGGCGCGCGCCGTGGGTCGGAGCGTTGGCGCTGGGCGCGCTGTTGGTCGCCGGCCTGGCCGGCTACGCATGGCGCTGGGAGACGCGCCGCGGTGGGTGGTGGCCGCCCGTGGCGGTGGTCGCGCTAGCCTTGCTTTTCGGAATAAAATGGGGATGAGTGAAAGTTCACTGATGTCATGAAAAGCGCCTACGAACTCGCGATGGAACGCCTGGCCCAATCGGACCCGACGGCGGGCAAAACGCTCTCGCCCGAGCAGAAGGCCCGTCTGGCGGAGATCGACCGCGTGTACAAGGGCAAGACCGCCGAGCGCGAAATTTTCCTGCAGGAACGCCTCGAGGCCGCCCGCGCCGCGGACAAGGCTGACGACGTCGAGAAAATCAAGCAGCAGCTGATCCATGAACGCGCCCGCCTCGAAGAGGAGCGCGAGGCCGAGAAGGACAAGGTGCGTCGCGGGTAAGCCATGTTAACCGCTCAAGCAACCATCGCTTGGTAACGTTATGATCTCCCCCTTGGCTTTTCTCGACGGCTTTGGTGGCGGAGAGTTGATGTGGATCATGCTGGTCGCGCTGTTGCTTTTCGGCGGCGACAAGCTGCCCGGACTGGCCAAGGGAATGGGCAAGGCAATCCGTGAGTTCAAGAAGGCGGCGGGCGACGTGGAGAACGAAATCAAACGCGCCATCGAGGAAGTGCCCGATACCTCCAAGCCCAAGCCGCCGACAACGTTTCCGCCTTACCCGCCTGTGGTCGCTTCGCCGGCGCCGTTCCCGCCATCGGCCGCCAGCGCCGATCCGGAAGGTGCTTCCTCGCACATGAGCGGGAATGATCCGACCAGCGCGGCGACTACCCCACCTGTTTCCGAACCGCCTTCACCGTCAGTGCCGGGACCGAAGTCACCCGGGGATCAGCCGCCGCCCCCGCCCGCACCGCCGTCGCCTTACGATCATCTCAGCGACCTTTGAACGGAAGTTCCGCGGGCTCGCCCACCGGCACCATGCAAGCGTCCGATCCGGCCAACGACGAGGCACCTGTGCCGTTGCCAATCACGGGCGAGCTCGATCTGCACACTTTCGCGCCACGCGACCTGGGCGAATTGCTACCGGCCTATCTGGAGGAGTGCCGGAAGCGCGGGATCGGCGTCGTGCGCATCGTCCATGGCAAAGGCACCGGGACGCTGCGCGAGACCGTGCATGCGCTGTTGCGCCGCTCGCCGCTGGTGGCGGATTTTCGTTCCGGTGACGAACACACCGGCGGTTGGGGCGCGACGCTCGTAACGCTGAAGCCGTAGCCCGGCCAGCCAGCCGGGCGACAGTTAATTGTAGCAATTGCTACAGCCGATGTATCGTCAATACTGCGGCGCAGCCATCGGCATATCGAAACGGGGAGTTGAGGCAGACGACAGTTATTTGTAGCAATTGTAACAAATAACTGTCGTGGCAAAACGAATTTGCGCCGGCGCGCCGGGGCGCGGGCGAGGCAAACGGGCAGGCCGATGGGCCGGCACGGACGTTTATTCGAAGGTGTAGCCTTCTTCGCCGTGCTCGGTGACGTCGAGACCGGTGGACTCGTTTTCCTCGTCCACCCGGATTCCGCCGGTGCACCAACCCACGACCTTGGCGATAACGACGGTGGCCAAAACCGACCACACAATCACGATCACCCCGGCCTTGAGCTGCTCGAGCCAGAGCGTCCGGCCAACTAGGCCCGCGAGATGGGGCGCGGCCAGATTGGGATTCACGGCGACGGTGGCAAACACGCCCGTCAGGATCGTGCCCAAGGTGCCGCCCACGGCATGGACGCCGAACGTGTCGAGCGAGTCGTCATAGCCAAATTTCGCCTTGATTGTGTTGCAGGCGAAGAACGTCGCCCCGCCGGCCAGCAGGCCGATCAGGACCGCACTGCTGGCCGAAACAAAGCCGCTGGCCGGCGTGATCGTCGCCAGGCCCGCCACGGCCCCGGAGCAGAAACCGAGCACACTGGGCTTGCCTCGCAGCCGGTATTCCAGCGCCGGCCATATGACGCAGCCGGCCGCCGCTGCGAGCGTGGTGGCCACGAAGGCATTCACCGCCACGCCATCCGCCGCCACGGCACTGCCGGCGTTGAAGCCGTACCAGCCCGCCCACAACATGCCGGTGCCGACCATGCACAGCACCATGCTGTGCGGCGGCATGGGTTCACGCCCGTGGCCAAGCCGCTTGCCCAGCACGATGCATAGTGCCAGCGCGCTCCAGCCGGAGGTCATGTGCACGACGATGCCGCCCGCAAAATCGATGGCCCGGATCGATGACGCGGGATTGGACAGTCCGTTCATCATTCCGCCCGCGCCCCACACCATGTGCGCCACCGGGAAGTAAACGACCAGCATCCAGATCACACTAAACAGCATGATCGCCTTGAATTTCATGCGCTCGGCGATCGCCCCGATGATCAAGGCCGGGGTGATGATGGCGAACATGAGCTGGTAGATGGCAAAAAGGTTGTGCGACACCCATTGCGCATAATCGGGATTGGGCGTGACACCCACGTCGCGCAGGAAGGCGTAGCGCAGGTTGCCGATCACGCCATTACCGGGCGCGAAAGTGAGGCTATAACCGCACGCCCACCAGAGAATCGTCACCCCGCCGGCCAGGCCGAAACACTGGGCCAGGATGGAGAGCACGTTCTTGCGGCGGACCAGGCCGCCGTAAAACAACGCCAGGCCGGGCAGGGTCATGAACAGCACAAGGGCCGCGCTGGTCATCATCCAGGCGCTATGACCAGGACCGGGGCCCGGCACCTTGGAAAGTGCCTGACCGTCGGTGGCCCGGGGCGCGTTATTCAGGTAGGCTTCGATATCCGCCAAGCGTTGATCGACGGATGCCGGAGGCAGTGTTTTGGGCGCAGGTTCGGCCGCAGACATTGGCCAAGCAGCAGCCAGACATGATAATACAACAGCGATAAAGACGCCGAGTTTCATAGCACACAAGGGTTTGGGTTTTGAGACGACAGAACGAGAACGGGCCTCTTTGAAGCAGGTTTCACGCCCCAAACAGCTTCGACTATGAAATAATTTCATCCATCAGACAGCCCTATGCTGAGGCTTGAATCAGCTAATGCCACCGCCGCACGTACGCCGATCACCTGACCGTACAAACTACGAAATACCGGGTTCAGGGACGTTCCTCACGAAATGCAGGAGCCTGCTTGCAGGCGTTCCTTTGTGACATACCTGAGAGATCGCCTGCAAGCAGGCTCCTACCGCAGGTGCAGACCAGCAATCTGCTTTCGGCAGCCGGTCTTCAGTCCTTGACCGTCACTCGTAACGCAATGCCTCGATGGGATCGAGGCGGGCGGCCTTCCAGGCGGGATAGAGGCCGAAAATGACCCCGATGCCACCACAGACGAGCAGGCCGATAATGGCCCACATCCACGGGAACGTGACCTCCGTGTTCATGAGCATCGCCACGCCGTTGCCGCCGCCCACGCCGATGGCCACGCCCGCCACCCCGCCGATCAGCGAAAGCGCCACCGCTTCGGCGAGAAACTGCAACAGAATGTTGCGCTTCTTCGCCCCGATGCTCTTGCGCACTCCGATCTCCTTCGTCCGCTCGGTCACGCTCACCAGCATGATGTTCATCACGCCGACACCCGAGGCAAGCAGGGCGATGGCGCTGATGACGAGCGCGCCGATCGCCACGATGTCGGCGATCTTGTTGAACGCCTCGATGAGCGACTCGTTGGAAAAGACTTCGAAATCGTTGAGATCCTCCGGGTGCAGGCCGCGGACCAGCCGCATCACGCCGGTGGCCTTCTCCTGCGTGGCCGCCATGTCCGCCTGGCTCAGCGCCTGCACATTGATGCTCACCGAACGCCAGGCACGCCCGTAAATGGCGAGCCAGCGGGTG